>CAYMFW010000135.1:0-13101 GCA_964389785.1 uncultured Planctomycetota bacterium | reverse complement strand
TGATCGTGATCGTCGTGGAACAGAACCTGAAGGCGGAGATCACCGCCGAGCTGAGTCGGCTGAAGACCGACATGGAGAACGAGAACTACACGGTCAAGGTGATCGACTGGACGGGGGGAAGCGCGACCGACCTGTGGACGGTGCTCCGGACCGAATACAACGCCAGCAGCAACATGGACGGCGCGGTACTGATCGGGTACCTTCCCCAGGCGAGAAACACGAGCTCAAACGAGATCACCGACAAGGCGTATTGGAACATGAACGAGCTCGGCAACGTCGGCACCCACCACATCTGGGTCAGCCGTATCCAGGGCGCCGGCACGATGGAGGTGGTGCAGGTCACGCGGGCGCTCAACGCGAACCACAACTACCGCACCGGTCTGTCACGCCTGCCGCACACCGTGTACTACGAGATGCACGCCTATCCCGAGTACGAACCGTACTACTACCCCCGCGAGGGAGAGAACGCGCTCGACGTGTGGCCGGAGGTGGGCGAGATGCACCCGTCCGACGCGGCCACGGTCGGCTGCGAGGTGATCGATGAGACGGCCCACAGCGGCAGTCACAGCCTCACCGGCGCGAGAACCGGGCGGCCGGTGCAGAGCAGGTTCACTCTGCTCACCAGCTGCAGCCAGGCGGAGGCGGCACGTCAGTGCGTCATCCCGCGCGGCGGCGGGTGCGTGTTCAGCGTCAGTGCCACCGCCACCACGTACACCGGCGCGTTTGTCATCCTTCAGGACGGCAGCCCGGACACCCCGTTCCGCGCCAGGCTGGCGGACGGGGACACGTGGGGAAACGCACTCGTTTACTCCTATCCCTTCGGCGACCGGTACCGGGCGATGTACTGGGGAGACCTCTCGATCGGCGCGATGGCGTCGGAGGCCAACCTGGTGCCGACGGTCGACAGCTTCTCGGCGGACGCCGTGTCCGGCGTCGCGCCCCTCACCGTGAACTTCACGGCCGCGGCGAGCGACGCGGACGGAAGTATCCAGACATATGAATGGTTCGTCGACGGATACCAGTGGGGCAACATCGAGCCGGTATCGACCGCCGGAGCGACCTACAGCCACACCTATACGCGGGCGCACCGGTACCGGCCCGAGGTCGACGTGGTGGACAATTATCTCGCCCGCGCCTGGTCCGGCATGATGACCATCACGGTCGGTCCGACACCCGGGGAGCCGCTTCGGGTGAACTGCGGACGGGTCGCCAACGGCACGTATCTGACGGAACCCTCCATGGATTACACGGACGGCGGCGGCGAGGTATGGCTGCACGATCAGGGATACGCCGCCGGCACCTGGGGATACAGCACCACGCTCGCCAGGCAGTCGAGCGTGTCGGTCGACATCGCCGGCACGGACGACGACGCGCTCTACCAGTACTACCGCTACGCGGAGCCCGGCAAGCCGTTCACGTACGGCATCCCGCTGGGCAACGGCCGCTTCAGGGTGACGCTCGGCTTCGCGGAGCCCGACTCAGCGAGCGGCGTCGGGGAGCGCCTGGCGGACGTCGACCTCGAGGGATACCCGTGGCTGATAGGATACGACGTGTACGAGAAGGCCGGCGCGGTGCGCACCGCGGTGACGGCCACGGCCGTCGTGGAGGTGACCGACGGGGAGCTGACCATAGAGGTGGCAAGGAACGCCGCGAGCGCGAAGCACGCGCTCGTGAGCTGCATCGCGGTCGAACCCGACGCCTCCGACAACGCCCCGCCGGTAATCGACTCCTACTCGCCCGGCACCCCCGTCGCCTTCGACGAGGGAACCGCGCAGGAATTCTCGGTCGCGGCGTCCGACGCGGACGGCGACGACCTGATGTACCAGTGGAGACTCGACGGCGAGATCGTGCAGATCGCGTACGATCCGAGCTGGACGTACGCACCCGACTACTACCAGGCCGGCGCGCACATCGTGGAGGTGTTCGTGGACGACTGGATGGGCGGCAGGACGACCCAAACGTGGGACGTCGAGGTGCGGGACGTCAACGGCCCCCCGGCGGCGCAGGACCAGACCGTCGGAACGCTTCCGAACAACGCGGTGACGATCACTCTGGCCGCGATAGACCCGGACGGCGACACGCTGACGTACACGGCGGTCACCGATCCGTCGCACGGCGCCCTCTCCGGAACGGCGCCGGTCGTGACCTATACGCCGGACGCCGGCTACGAGGGCACGGATTCGTTCACGTTCAAGGCCAATGACGGACAGGTGGACGGCAACACCGCGACGGTATCCCTCCTGGTGTCCGCCACGATGAGCGTCGTCGTCACCTGCGACAACGGGTACGAGCTCTACATGAACGGGGAGCTCGTCGGCACCGGCACCAACTGGCAGGAGGCGCAGACGTACGAGATCGCCATGAGCTCCGGGACCAACGTTCTGGCGGTGAAGGCCCTGGACGCGGGCGGCGCGGGGGCGCTGATCGCGGAGTTGGAGATCTGCGGCGAGCGCATCGGCACGAGCACCGACTGGAAGGTGGACCTGACCGGGTCCGACGGCTGGAACACGGCGGGCTTCGACGACAGCGGCTGGGCACAGGCGACGGACTTCGGCGTCTACGGCATCGCCCCCTGGGGCACGAGCGTCGCCGGCATGCCCGCGGACACCCCGGCCCACTGGATATGGTCGTCCGACAACAACGCCCATGACACCGTCTATGTCCGCTACGACTTCTCCGGCGGCGGAGGAGGCGACAACAACCCGCCGGTCATACAGGCCGCGATTCCCCCCACTCCTCACTCGATGGACGAGGGAACGTCCCAGCAGTTCACGGTGACGGCGATCGATCCGGACGGGGACGCTCTCGGCTACGGGTGGACCCTTGACGGATCGTCCGTCGGGGGCAGCCAGCCGAGCTGGACGTACGCGCCCGGCTCCGGCGACGCCGGCGGGCACGTGCTGGCAGTCTCGGTCTCCGACGGCAGGGGCGGCTCGGCGAGCCGCGCGTGGGACGTGACGGTGCTCGACGTGAACCGCGCCCCCACGGCGGCCGACGACACCGCGGGCACCTTCACGGACACCGCGGTGACGGTGAGCGTGCTGGCGAACGACAGCGACCCGGACGGCGACGGCCTGACGGTCGCGTCCGTGACGCAGGGCGCGAACGGAGCCGTCGTCAACAACGGCACCGACGTCACCTATACTCCCGACGCCGGGTTCCTGGGGACGGACACGTTCACGTACGTTGCCTCGGACGGCGCCGCCCAGAGCGGCAGCGCTGCGGTGACGGTGACGGTCTCCGAGATACCTGACACCGCGACGCTCATCATCACCTGCGACAACGGCTACACCCTCTACATGAACGGCGCGCAGGTGGGCACCGGATCGGTCTGGGAGCAGAGCCAGACGTACGAGCTGGCCCTGGCCTCCGGCACGAACGTCATCGCGGTCCGTGGCACGGACGCGGGCGGCGCGGCCGCGCTTCTCGCGGAGCTGCAGCTCGGCGCGGAGCGCTCCGGCACGAGCGTCGACTGGAAGGTGTCTCTGACGGAGGAGCAGGGCTGGGAAACGATCGGCTACGACGACTCCTCCTGGGCCCAGGCCACGGACTACGGGACCTACGGCGTCGGCCCGTGGGGCACCCGGGTCTCCGGAATGTCGACGGACACGCCGGCACACTGGATCTGGTCGTCCGACAACAACGCGCACGACGTGGTCTACGTCCGGTATACCTTCGAGCACAGCGGCGGAGGCGGAAACGAGCCGCCGGTGCTGAATCCGATCGGGAGCAAAACGGTCCAGGAGGGTCAGAAGCTGGCCTTCACCGCCACCGCGTCCGATCCGGACGGCGACGCGCTGACGTTCGGCGCGACGGGCCTTCCCGCCGGGGCGAGCTTCGACGCGGCCGGAAACTTCTCGTGGACGCCCGATTACGCACAGGCCGGCGTCTATACCGTGGTGTTCAGCGTGTCGGACGGCGCGCTCGAGGATTCCGAAACGGTGCAGATAACCGTGCAGAACGTGAACCGCAGTCCGGTGGCGGTCGACGACGCGGCCGATACGCTGGAGGACGCCGCGGTGACGATAGACGTTCTGGCCAACGACGGCGACGTCGACGGCGACGCCCTCGTGGTGGCGTCCGTCACGCAGGGCGCCAACGGCACCGTCACGAATAACGGATCGAGCGTGACCTATACGCCCGACGCCGGCTTCCTGGGGACCGACACGTTCACGTACACGGCCTCCGACGGCACGGCACAGAGCAGCAGCGCCACGGTCACCGTTACCGTCTCGGACGTCCCCGATACCGGAACGCTCATCATTACCTGCGACAACGGCTACACCCTGTATATGAACGGCGCCGAGATCGGCACCGGCTCCAACTGGATGCAGTCCCAGACGTATACGATAGACGTCGCGGACGGGAAGAACGTCGTCGCCGTCAGGGGCGCCGACGCGGGAGGCGTAGCCGGGCTCCTCGCCGAGCTGATAGTGGCCGGCCAGCGCTCCGGGACGAGCACCGACTGGAAGGTGTCGCTGACGGAGGAGCAGGGGTGGCAGGAAGTCTCCTTCGACGACTCGGCATGGGCCCGGGCGACGGACTACGGCGCGTACGGCGTCGGCCCGTGGGGCACCAGGGTCGCCGGTATGCCCGCCGACACCCCGGCCCGGTGGATCTGGTCGTCCAACAACGACGCGGATAACGTCGTCTACGCCCGGTTCACCTTCGGCGAGGACGGCGGGAACACGCCGCCCGTCGCGGAGGACCAGAGCGTGACAATGGATGAGGACGCCGCCGCGGCGATCACGCTCGCCGCGACTGACCCGGACGGCGACGCGCTGACGTACCGGATAGTCTCCGAGCCCGGCTGCGGCATGCTCACCGGCACGCCGCCCAACGTGACCTACGAGCCGGACGGCGACTACCACGGCCAGGACTCCTTCACCTTCGTCGCGAATGACGGCTACGGCGATGGAAATACCGCGACCGTCACGATTACGGTCGCGTCCGTGAACGACGCACCCGTCGCCGCCGACGGCGGCGCGGCGACCACCGTCGACAGCCCGGTTGGCGTCGTCCTGGACGCCTATGACGTGGACGGCGACGCGATCTCCTTCGCCGTCGCCTCTCCGCCGGCCGACGGGGTGATCACGGGCGACGACGGGGACGAGCAGGTAACCTACACCCCGAACGCCGGCTTCAGCGGCCTGGACAGCTTCACCTTCGTCGCGAGCGACGGCATCGCCGAGAGCGCGCCGGCGACGGTGACGATATCCGTCACGGCCGACCTGGTGTCGATAGTGAGCGTGTCGACGGGAGCGCAGTACAGCCTGGCGACGGCGGAGGTCGGGGCGCTCTACTACATAGACCGGAAATACACCATCACCTCGCTGGCTTCCGAGCTGGACGGCATGGTGCTGGTGCGCACCGCCAACAACGACAAACGCGTCACCGAGTCCGATCACCTCGTGCTGCGGCTCGGCACGGAAGCGGTCGTCTCCGTATGCTACGACAAGAGATGGTCCGTGCTTCCGTCATGGCTGGACGACGGCACCTGGACGTACGCCGGAGGCAACGTGGCGGTGGCGGACGGTCCGGCATCGCCGCTGGAGGTGTTCGAGAAGACGTTCCCGGCCGGCGAGCTGACGCTCGGCGGGAATCTCGCCGGCGGCGCGTCCGGGGCAAAGAGCAACTACGTCGTCGTCGTCAGACCCGTGGGGACAGAATTCAATTCTGTCCTCAATTTCAAGGTCGGTCCGCTGGCGGCGGATGAGTGGCTGAACGACGGTGACTCGGACGGTGACGGCCTGCTCGACTCCTTCGAGATCGAGCAGGGCCTCGACCCGGACAACGCCGATACCGACGCGGACGGCATCGCCGACGAGGCGGAAACGGATGTGGACGGAACGGACCTCTGGGACGTACAGGAGAATCTCGTGAGCGACGAGCCCGACGACACGCCGGCAGGCGGCGGCTCGGGCGGAGGGTGCTTCATAGGCACGGCTTCCCTCAAGTAGGCAACCACTGGTGCTTCGGCCGGGGCGCGCGCTACCCCAAATGCGTCCCGGCCGGACCCTTTCTCCCCTTTCGACGGTCTCAGAGCCGCTCCATAATCGCCGAGCAGTCAGGGGTGCCTCCCAACAGGCCTGAGAAATCCTTCTTCCCTTCGATGGCCTGTTTCACACGGGGGGCAGGTTCGGTATCGCCCAGGAGAATACAGCCCACCATCCGGCCGTCATGGAACACGAAATGGCGGAACACGTCGTCTGTGCGCTCCTGGAATACCCGGTAACTGCCGTCTTCGGGAGCGAATTGTCCTATGCTGAGCATGTCCAGCGCCATCACCTTGAGCGTGTTCGATCGCGGCAGGCCGCCGAACGAAGTGTCGATACCGAGTGCGTTGAGTCCCGCGATGGTGCCCTGAAACTGAGACGGGCCCCAGACGCCGTAGACAATTCCGTTGTGCTCCGCGACGTCTCCCGCCGCCAGGATATCAGGATCGGACGTGACAAGATGATTGTCTACCACCACCCCGCGGTTCACCGCCAGCCCGGCCTTGCGGGCCAGATACGTATTGGGGCGTACTCCGGTGCAGATTATTACTATGCCGCAGGGGATGCGTTCGCGGTCCTGCAGCACCACATGTGTAACCGTTCCGTCCGTTCCGCGAAGCTCCTGCGTGCGGGCCGGCTTCCTGAACCTGACGCCGAGGTCCGACAGGTGAGATTCGAGCAGTGCCGCCGCTTCCGAGTTGAGCTGCCGTGGCATCAGCCAGGCATGGCTCTCCAGCAGGGTGACATCGCCGCCCCGTTTTGCCAGTGCGCCGGCGGTTTCCAGACCCAGGATTCCTCCGCCGATGCACACGCAAGCCGCGCCGCCCTCCACACGCTCGAGAATCGCGTCGGCGTCGTCAGAGGTGCGCAGCGTGAACACGCCGTCCAATTCGGTTCCGGGCATAGGCGGGACGAAAGGATGCGATCCCATGGCCAGAATCAGTTTGTCATAGGACATCGTTCGGCCGTCGTCGAACTCGACCGTGCGCGTGTCCGCGGAGAGCTTCACGATCTCGCGGCCCGCGATCAGCTCGATCCGATTCTCGCCGTACCACGACTCTGGATGGATCGCAAGCGCGGCGACGTCGATTTCCCCGGCCAGGTATCGGGTAAGGTTCAGCCGGTAATAGGGGACGTGCGACTCGCAGGAGATCAGCGTGATCGACGAATCCGGCGATGCGTTCCTGACGGCTTCCGCTGCGGATACGCCCGCTATGCCGCCTCCGACGATGACCGCCCGGATTGCCGGGGCCGACGCGTCCTGCCCGGCTGCCCCCGGGGAATCGCCCGCCTCCGGTGCGAGCTGAACGGACGGCTCCTCATAGGGTTCGAACTCCGCCCGCGCTGCTCCGCATATCGGGCAGCGCTCCGGAGGGACCGGCCCCCGGTGCACGTACCCGCACACCGTGCAGCGCCACGCCGTTTGCTCCGCGGGAATGACAGGACCCTCTCAGCCGATCTTCGTGAACTTCATACGTGCATCCTCCCCTGCTTCTTCTCACGCGGATGTTAAACAGACTGCGGACCGGAGTCAAGAACAGTCGCCTTCTATCTCGAGTGGCTGAAGAACCTGTGATCTTCCGGTCGCCTGGCTTCAGTTTGCCTTACTCACGGCGTCGCTGACGGCTCTTGCGAGAGCTTTGCTGCTTATGGTTGCCCCCGTGACGGCGTCTACGTCCAGGCGCTGTCGACCGATCATTTCTCCTATCATCGCTTGAAGCATTCGGAGATGCTTCTCCGGCCCTACGTGCTTGAGAATGTGAATGCGCGAGATTCGGCCATTCTCGACGGCAACTGAGATCCGCATGGCCCAGGGAAACTTGAAGGACCTGCCCTCGTAGACGCCGTTTCTGGGCCGCACGGCCGCGATGACCTGAGGCACGTCTCTCTTGAACGGCTTGAACACCAGCAGGCATATCGGGGTGACAATCAGGTCTGACAGCAGCGCCATGAGCATGATGAAGGCACAGAGCAGCCCGAATGTCATGTTCATCTTCAATCCGGCACACAACAGTATGAGAAAGCCGCCCATGATGATTATCGTGGTCTCGACAAGCGCCGGCCCGATGTTATTCATGGTTGCCCGAAACGCCTCGTGGTAATCCCTGGTGCGTGACAGTTCCAGCTTGAACCTCGACATCAGGTGGATGGTGTCGTCGACGGAAATGCCAAGCGCGATCGAGAACGTCATCGCCGTGGCGATCTCGAGCCACGTGCCGGACCACCCCAGCAATCCCAGGCATGCCGCGAGAGGAACGATGTTGGGAATCATGCAGATCATTCCGATATAGAACGACTTGAAGTTGAGGCACATGACCAGGCCGACAAGAACGGCTGCCAGCACCAGCCCGATCATCAGGCCCCGGACCAGGTAGTGGAACACATTGTTGTTGGACACGGCGACCGACGCGAGTTTCGCGTCGAGAAAGGTATCGAAATGTTCCGCCAGGTATGCATTGATGGATGTAATGAGCGTATCCAGCCTGGCGGAATTCTGCTCTGATGTTCGCACGCTGATTCGAGTCCGGCTGTAAGGATAGTCATTGTACCGGTTCAGCTCGTTACGGTTTCCGCTCATGGAGTACAACAGCAGAAAGTCGGCAACCGTGTCTCTCGTGTCCGGCAGCCGATAGTATTCCGGGTTGTCCTCGTGAAATGCCTGATTCATATCTTTGATAAAGTCGTTGATGCATATCACCTTGTCTATGCCCGGCAGGCCGCGCAGGAAGACGGCCAGGGCTTCCACTTTTCGCATCGTCACGGGCTCTTTGAACGTCCCGTCTTTCCCGCTTTCGATAACCACGTCCAGTTCCGTTGTCCCGGCCAGGTTGTCGTCGATGAACTGAACGGCACGATACGGCCGGCTGCTCGTTCTCAGGTATCGTATTCTGTTGGCCTGGACCTTGATCATGAACATGCCGCTGCCCATCACCGCCAGGCACACGATCACTGCGTACGTGACGTGTCTGCGTCGCCGGATAAGGAGCTCGGCAAGCCGTCCCATAACGCGTGACGGCACGATGGACCGCTCGGCGGGGCCCGACACGTCGCGGCTCTTCCACAGCAGCAGCATGACCGGTACGACAATAATGCATACGATGAAGCATATGCTCACCCCGAGCGCGGCGAGCAGGCCGAACCCCTTGATGGGACGAATGCTGTTGAGTATCAGAGAGCCAAACCCTATGGCGGTCGTCAGGCTGGTAAGGAAACAGGGCACCGTCACCTCTTTGAGCGTCTGCGTGAGTGCGGCGAAGCGATCCGTCGACGCTGGTATGATTCTGCGATACGCGTGAATGATGTGCACCACGTCGGTCACCGCTATGCAGAGCACCAGAGACGGCAGCCCGGCGGTAACGGAATTCATTTTCCATCCGGTGAGCGGAATCAGTCCCATAACACACATCAGGCAGGCTGAGATAGCGGTGAGGCCTATGACCGTGTCGCGGACGTTTCGGAATATCATGTACAGGAGGAGGCCCAGCACCAGGCAGGTGAGCGGAATGAAGACCTGCAGGTCGCGGTGCATGTAACGCAGAAACCGTTCATCAAGGTATCGCTCGCCGGAGAAGTGGATCGTCTTGCCCGTGCGTTTCGATTCCTCCTGAATGATCCTCTCCATCTCTCTGATCTCACGTTCGTAGCGATACCCGTCCTCCATCGCCGCGAGCGTTACCAGGATGGACGTCTTGCGGGCATCCCCGGAAATGATGTCCTGGCAGAGAATCCTGTTGTCCACGGCAATGCGCTTCTGCGCGGCAAGATATTCCTGTGCATCGTTCGGGAGATCCTCTTCGACAATGGGCAGCACGTCGAAGCTGTCCCCGCTATTCTTCATGTATTCGACGTTCGTCAGACTCCGGACATCGTAGACGTTGTCCAGGGCTTCTATGCGTTCCGTCAGCCGCCGGATTGAGGCGATATTGCCGGGAGTGAAGATGTCGTCATCCTCAAAGGCAAGCACCAGTATCTCGTCCTGGCCGAACTTCGTTCTGTAATCGCGGTAAAACTCGTAGTCCGGGTCGTCGGATATGATAAAGGACTTGATCGACGCGTTGAATTCCAGATCGCGGCTGAACGAGCCGATGCACAGAACCGCCGCCGCCAGGAGCACGATCGACATGCGTGGATGGCGGAGAATGAGTTCTGTGAATCTTCTCATGTTCAATGGCTCTGCGCGAGCACCTTGCCCGGCGCCTGTGTTCGTGCGCTGCGCTTCGGGCTTCTGACGATCGATGGATCGAACATGCAGTCTGCCATCTCGGTCTGGTGTGCGTACCCGCCCTTGAACGTGGGGGGAATGTCCTGGATGAAGCGCGGCGTGAAGGTCTCGTCCGGCAGACCGACGTTGTAGATCACCCGGTCGGTCAGCAGCACCGTCCGGTGCCGGTCTTTCAAATTGTACATCGTCATCCATGTCTGAGAGTTGATCGCCCGGACCCCTTTCGAATCGAGCGTCTTGACGAAGTGGCCCATCTTCATCACCTTGATACAGCGCTTCTTCCCGTCGTAGTACCTTCCCTGGACCATCTCGTCGTTATCCTTCTGTATCCAGTATTCCAGCAGGCCGTAGGATGACTTGTCCGGGGTCTTCGGTTTCATCATGAAGTAGTAGCATTCATGGCCGTCCAGCACGTCGGTTCCCAGCGGAGAATAGTCGAAGTTGTCCGGTTTCTTCTCCTGCAGGTCCTCGTATCGAAGGTCCGTGCCCAGCCAGCTCTTGCCTTTGTCGGACGACGCTATCCGGCGGTGTTTTCTCAGCGAGTGCAGGTATATCCGCTGCTGATCGTCCTGGTCCGGCCGTTCGATGGTCATCGTCGCCGTGCCGCGCACGTCGGGCGGGTTCGTGAAGAAGAAGACGGTATTCACCAGGGCATCTTCTCTCTGGCGATACCTCAGCAGATCGATCTTGCGCCGTTCACCACGCTTGTTGATCAGGAGCAGCCGCATCTCCATGATGTTGTCTTCGCCGTGGTATCGGTTCTTGAAACGCGTGAAGGCCTCCTTGGCAGTTGTCGCCTCACCCGCGCAATACGCCGAAGACGTGAGCGCTATTCCCGCCAGCGCTGCGATCGGTACCAGTCTGATTGTTCTCATGAAACCATCCCTCCTTAGAAAGGGAGAATCCGGGCCAGATTCAATGAATATACCGCGGCGAGCATGAACGTCACCGCCGCAAGGCCGCCGCACATTGCCAGGGTCTTTACCAGCTTCATGTCAGTTCTCCTTTCGTGTTTCCGGTTTCAGTCACGGCCGCCGGTATCCGTCTCGCCGGCGCCATCGAAGGCGCGCTCGCAAACGCACCGCGCTGCCCCTCCAGTCCCAGAAGCGCGACAAAGTAATGTCCCGCCAGGTAGGCCTGTTCCCGCGGGCCGGCACCTGCCCACAGGTCCGTTTCCTCCATCGCGAAGATCTCGAATTCTTCCTCCGACATGGGCTGAAGAGTTCTTCCCAGACCCGGCAGGATTTCGCGTTCTTCTTCCCGGGTGTGGAAGAGCCGGTAGTGAGTCCTCTCGCGCAGTTCCGCCGCGTCCTGTTCCCGGACCGCCCGCTCCGGAATCTCCAGATTGAGCCGGAGGAGCACCGCAGGCGCACCTCCCACCTTATCGTAACGTCGCACCACTCCATAGTCTTCGAACAGGAGCGTTTTCCGGTAGTACGCCGCATGGTGAGGGTTCACGGTTATCACGAAATCCGTCGCTCCCCGAAGATGCCGGGAGACCAGATACACGTAATTGAACAGCTTCACCAGGATATCGCGGGAGTCGTGCCGGTTTCCATCGATGACACCCAGAGATATGATCTCGGCGGGTTTCCGTCCGGTCTCGCGCAGCGTGTCCAGCTCCCTTCCGTACGTTTCGGAGCAGGGAAGACCGGTCGGTCCGTCAAAGACGACGGTCAGCGTGCCGACGATTTCGTCAGCCCGGTGGACCGTCAGCGTCACCGTCTCCGGCAGAAGATTGTGAAACGACAGCCACATCCCGGACCGGTTCGGCTCGGCGTATCCTTCCCTGCGGTACAGGCGGTACACCAGCTCGTACGCGCTGCGGCGCGCCTCCAGGCTGTGTGCGACCGAGATGCGGAACTGCTCGTTCCGACCGAACGTATGCGTCCATCCTTCTATTGAGTCTATCATCGCATGAATCTCCTCAAATACTGCAGATACAGGAACGTGCCGAGGGCGAGGACCGCGAGTGACGATGCGAAGAGAACCATGCGCAGAATCGTGTTGCAGGCGCCCTGAACCGCAAGGCCCGGTCCGGTGACGTCGGCGTCATTCAGCGGCGGATACTCACGGGTAAGGGCCAATGCTCTACAGCGAGTCATATCGCGATGCTCGTCTCTCATTTCGCTTCCTCCCCGCCCGGCGGCTCGAGTGTGCGGATCGAGAAGTCCGCGATTCGCACCACACATCCGGCCGCCCTGCAGAAGAGCGTACTGCCGAGAGAGGCACTTTGACGATGAGATTTCAGGCGGTCATTCCAGAAGGTCTGCGCATCCCAGAACAGCCGCCCTGAGGAATCCCGGCAAAGGACGTAATCGGTCCGGACCCTGAGCCACTGTTTCTGCTCGTTCGGCAGGAGTACGCCGCGTTCGACAAGGACCTTGTCGTGCGTGTCGGGCTTTCCGGTCCGGAACCATGCGCCGAAGGACAAGGCGCCCTTGGCCGGAGGCGATATGTGAACATAGGCCTCCACCCTGAATGCGCCGGCGTTGACGGGCGGACGGAAGGATGCAAGAACGACATGGTCCTTCGGAAGTCTCGTCGCATCGAGCTTCAGACAATTCGTCTCCGCGCCGTGGAGTCGGGTCTGTTCGACCGAGACGGTTGTATTGTCGGTGTCTGCTAACGGATTCTCTTCCCCGGGGAGGCCGGATATGATCCTCCAGTTACCGATGCCCTTGCGGAAATCGTCCGAGAGGAATATGGCGCCGGCGGTGTGGCCCGCAGCACCGGTCGGAAGCGTGATTTTTCGGGCGCTCGCGGCGTCGTCCAGCCGCAGCCCCAGCGCGCGCCATTCCACGGAGGCGCCCTCGGCGGCGAGGGCGATCCGCACCGGTCCCGCGATATTCCAGCTCTTGTTTCCATGTGCAAGGAGACCGC
>CAYMFW010000134.1:0-13196 GCA_964389785.1 uncultured Planctomycetota bacterium | reverse complement strand
CGCTTCCGAATCGCCTTCATGCTCTTCGCCCGCGGATACTTCACTCTCACCAGCCTATACTCGCCGGCTTACCTTTACGATGCCTACAGTCGTTCGTCTTCCTACGGCCTGCGTCTTTGCCTCGCCGCCCTGACTGACTACGAGTCATCCGCCTCTCGACGGACTCCCCTCCTGGCGACTTTGTCACTGCGCATCGGGTTCTCCCGGCAGTCAGGCTACCTACCTGAATTGGGTAATTGGTAGGATCGGAACTTCTCATCCGATTAGTTTCCCCAGCCTTGTCTGGGCACACGCTCGACGAGAGTAAATCCCGATCTGTTTCTCCGAGCGCGTTCCATAGGCTCTCTCTTGCACCCTCGGTTCATTGTACTCATTCTAACGCAATCCGCAAAGCACGCGCGCCGAACGGGCTGATCCGTCCGGCCGGATCAGCGAACGGAGGCCGCGGCGGCGTAGAGCGCGCGGGACCGCTCCGGGAACGCAGCGCCGCTCGAGAACCAGTCGAACCCGAGCGCCCCGTTGCGCAGGAACGGCTCGAGCTTGTAGTTGTTGATCTCGATGGAATACAGGTTGGCGCGGGTCCGCTCGTCGAGAACGCTCTGAAGCACGGCCGCCCGCTCGTCTCCGAGAGCTTTCCTTCGCTCCGGATCGATAAGCGCTCGCTCTATATGAATGCGCGCCTCGCATTCCTGTATCCCCTCCCGCGCCATCTGGAAGCAGATGGTGTTCACCGCGCCGTCCGGTCCCGGCGCCAGCCAGGACTCGCGCAGATTCAGGTTGGTCCAGCTGCTTTCGGCGAACCGCCGCGCCAAGTTCAGCGTACGCCGCTTTTCCTGCGGAATGATGAAAAAATCCGCGGCCAGCCGTCCCACCCCCCGCTGATTACCCTGTATGTTCCACTCCCACACCATCCGGTTGTACGTCAGCGGCAGGTTACTGGAAAGACGCGGAAAGTGGGCTATCTGCTTCTCCCGCTTCCAGCCGTACCGCCGTTCCGCTTCCGGATCGACCGCCCACACCGTCTGGAACACGGTCGTGCGGTACTTGAACGGAACACCGAATATATCGGCCCCGCCCCCGTGCGCCATGCACACCCACGGGGTGTCCGGGAGCAGCTTCTTCCAGAACTCCACGATCTCCTGCCGCGGTATGCTGTCGGCGACGATGCCGAGCATCATCGCGTCCCCCAGCCCGCGCTTCTTCATGCGTTCCGTTATGCCCTCCGCGACCGGCTTCCAGAACGCCTCGGCGGCCGGCTCGTCGTAACGGGGACCGGCCAGCTCCGCGGCCTTCCCCGTCACCGGGTCCAGCACGGTCACCGGCACGTTCCGCGGCGTCCGGTCCTTCGCCCGTCCGCCCACCCCCCAGTTGGCCTTGGGGTCGGCCCCGATGTGGTAGTCCCATACGCGGAACGACACCACCTTCGGAACGAGGCCCGCGGCCAGCGCGGTATCGAGGTACCGCTCCATCACGGCGAAGTCGGCGTCGTACGTGCCGTCGTCCTTCTTCACCCGCCGCACCATGCTCTCGGTATTGCCGATGTTCGACCGGCAGATGAGCGGCACGTAGAGCGTCTTATTGCCCACGGTCGCCAGCAGGTCGAAGGATTTCCGTATCAGCCTGAAGTGCTCGTCCGACCAGAGCGGCACCTTGTAGTACAGCGCCGGCGTCTCCGGCGACTGGATGAAATCGGCCCAGGTGGTGAAATCCCTCGGGGCCGGCAGGGCGAAATCGTGCACCTGGACGCGGACCGGCACCTTCACCGGATCCGCGCCGTCGAGAGAGATGGTCAGCGTCCCCTCGTACGTCTTCGCCGGGACGTCGGGGGAAATATCAGCGATCGCCCACACCGGCTGTACCGCGCCCGGGCCGGCCGTCGGCTTCCGACTCTTTTTCACCGGGATCTCGGCGCGCGGATTCTCGTCCAGAAGAACGAACCGGTGCGATCTCCCCGACGTCGTCTTGCCGGGGCTCTCGCCGGCGCCTGCGGAACGTGCGTACTGCACGCGAACGGTGATGCCGGAGCACCCGTCAATCGCCACCTTCATGTTCTTCATCGGCTTGTCGGACCCCACCACCACCTGGCCGGAGAACGTGCCGTTCCTCGCCGCGGCGATGGAGAGCGGACGGAGCGGCTCGTGCGGATCCCCGTAGTCCGTATCGAACACCGACTCGATCGTGTTCGCGTTCCACACCTGTACGCCCGCCGGGCGCGTGACGTTCGGCACCAGGCCCGCGCCGGTGCCCGCCAGGGTGATACTGTTCAGGCCGGCGTGATTCCATATCGAACCGCCGCGCATCTTGAGAGACTCCGGGTGTATCGGCGCCCGGTGGATCTCCAGCGCCACCACGTTGGTTCCCCTGCGGAGCTTGTCGGGCGGGATCTCGAGATTCTCGATCTTCCGTATCCGCCGCTCGCACGCCTCCATGGCGGGTCCCTTGTCCGCCCCGCGGTCGTACCCCCATCCGCCCGGCTGCCCGTACACCTCCAGCGGGTACCCCTCGGCGAGCGTTTCGAAACCGATCTCTCCCCCGGGCAGGTGCTTCCGAACGAGCTCCTCGCCGTTGATGTATATCCGGATGCCGCCCCGGAACTCCGCCGACAGCGTGAGCGACGTCACCGCGGCGGGATCCGCGACGGTGAATTTCCCGCGCGCGCACAGCAGCGCCAGCGGCTCCGGCTGGTTGCAGCCGTACCGCGACGAGTGCGCCGCCATCAGCATCAGGCTGCCGACCCGCTTGCGGGGGCCCGCGAAGAACGGTCCCGGGTCGCGCCACCAGCCGGCGTCGTCGAAGTCGGCCTTCATCCAGTCTTCCGGCGGCAGCGGCGTCCGCGGCTGGTCCGGCGGCATCACCGGCGCGCGCGCGCCGCGGCCGGTCTTCGGATCTGTCTTTCGGTACTGCGGGACCGTCTTCGGGTCCGGCTTCGCGTCCTGGTCCGTCCCGTACACGGGCGGGCGCAGCGCGGCGTGGCACCGCCAGTAGCTGGCGGTATCCAGAATCACGATCGGCGCAGGCTTCTCCTCCGCGGCGAACGCCGCCGGACAGAGCATGCAGCACACGAGCACGACTGAAACAGCGAGATATTTCATAACACGGCTCCCTCATTCGAATCCGATGCGCCCGGCATACGCTATTTAACCAATCGGAACGGGACACTGCAATCACTCCTCCTCCCCCGTCATTCCCAGTCTCACTCCGTCTCACTCCGCCGCGCCGGATTCCTGAGATTCGACCGGGATTTCAACGACTCTTACCCCCTTGCAACAGGCCCCTCGAATTCCGGTATAATGCGGTTATGAAACGAATATCGCTCACCGCCGCGCTGGCCGTCGTGTTCCTCGCCGCCTCCCCCTGCCGGGCGGCGGGCAAGTACTTCTTCGAGGAGGGCGTCGACTACACCAAGGTGCTCTTCTCCGTCCGCGTCGCCTGCCCGCAGAAGAAGAAGAGAGACATGCAGGAGGTCGCCCGGCGCAACAAGCTCGTCGCCGGGATGGTCCGGCAGCTCCAGGACTCCTTCCTCTCCAAGCTCGAGTTCATCGAGGGGAAGGAAGCCGGAAAGGGGATTCTCGACGAGGCGAAGCAGAAGAAGTACGGCTTCTGCCTGATGGTCTCCTTCAAGAGCCTGGAGGGCCACATCGAACAGCAGATGCTCGTCTACAGCAGGGGGATGTGGCGCGGCCTCTACAACGTGAAGATGCCCCCCCTCCCCGACACCAGCCTCTGCACGCACCCCGCCGAGGTCCCGTTCCTCCAGGAGATGCTGCCCCTGCACGTGGTGGAGTATACCAAGCAATCCGTCCGGGAGAAGTACGAGGACGGCTCGTCACTGATGGTCAAGAAGTACAAGGTCGTCTACTCGGTGAAGAACAACCTGCCGTTCAAGGTGACCGGACTGAGCCTGTGCTTCCTGCACAAGGAATCGGCCAAGACCCCCGGCTACTTCCGGAGTATCGTGAAGGACATTCAGGTAACCGTCGAGCCGGGCGAATCGGCCGAATTCACGCAGGAAAAGACGAAGTTCCCGCACAGCGTCGAGTTCGACAACGCCAAGAGAGCCTCCGTCTACGGCGTGAAGGCGGAGGGCGACGCCGCGCCCGAAAAGGAAGAGTGACCGCTCTCAGACCGTAGCGGAGCCGTACATCCTGTTATAAGATGGGGTCTATGCCCGAAGAGAACGCACCGCAGACTCCGCGAGGAAGGCGCCGTCGAAGGCGCCCGCGCCGCCGCGGGCCGAGGAAGGCCTCGCAGGACGGGGGACCTCGCCCGCAGGAGCCGCGCGCACCGCAGCTCCGTCCCCAGCCGCGCCCGAAGGAAGCCGGCCCCCGCGCCCGGCTGGAGAACCTGTCCCGCCGCCTCGACGACTGCATGGCGGCGGACGTGCCGTCGCTCAGGAAGCTGCACCACCAGGTGTCCCAGCAGGCACGCCGCGGCCGCTCGGTGGACCGGGCGCTGCTGGACCTGGCCCGCGCCGTGGAGGAATCGTGCCGCCGCCGACGCGCCCGCGCGGAGATGCGGCTCTCCCTGAAGTACCCGAAGGACCTCCCGGTCGCGCAGCACCGAAAGGACCTCGCCGCCGCCATCCGCGACAACCAGGTGGTGATCGTGGCCGCGGACACCGGCTCCGGCAAGACGACGCAGATTCCCAAGATCTGCCTCGGCCTGGGAAGGGGCCGGGCCGGCATGATCGCCTGCACCCAGCCGCGCCGCATCGCCGCGGTCACCGTGGCCCGGCGCGTGGCGGAGGAGCTGGGCGACGCCGGGCGCATCGTCGGCTCCCACATCCGCTTCGACAGGCGCGTCAGCCCGGACTGCATGGTCAAGTTCATGACCGACGGCATCCTGCTGGCGGAGACGCGCCGCGACCCGGCGCTCCTGGCGTACGACACCATCATGATAGACGAGGTGCACGAGCGCAGCCTCAACATCGATTTCCTGCTCGGCTACGTCAAGCGGCTCATCCGCGAGCGGCGGGACCTGAAGGTGATCATCAGCTCCGCGACGCTCGACGTCGACAGGTTCTCCACGTACTTCGGCCGGGCGCCCATCGTGCGCATCGAGGGCACCACGTATCCGGTGGAGGTCGGCTACCGCGAACCGAAGGACGACGACCCCGACGTGCCGTACCTGGTGTCCGAGGCGGTCGGCGAGATCACCGGGATCGACGACAAGGGCGACATACTGGTGTTCCTCACCGGCGAGCGCGACATCAAGGAGGCCGCGGACGCGGTGCGGGGGAGGAAGTTCCCGAACACCACCGTCATCCCGCTGATGGCGCGCCTGCCCGTCGCCGAACAGCGCAAGGCGTTCCAGACCGGTTCGGAGCGCCGGGTGGTGATCGCCACGAACGTCGCGGAGACCTCGGTGACCATCCCCGGCATCCGCTACGTGGTGGACTCCGGGCTCGCCCGCATCAGCCGGTACCGCAGCCGCACCCAGGTGCAGCGGCTTCATATAGAACCGATCTCCCAGGCCAGCGCGGACCAGCGAAAGGGGCGGTGCGGCCGGGTGCAGGACGGGGTGTGCCTGCGCCTCTACAGCGAGAAGGATTTCAATTCGCGCCCGAAGTTCACGGACCCCGAGATCCGGCGCACCAACCTGGCCAGCGTCATCCTCACCATGCTCGACATCGGCCTCGGTGACATCTCCACGTTCCCCTTCATCCAGGCGCCCACCCGCGCCGCGGTGCAGGAGGGATACCGCGAGCTTCGCGAGCTCGGCGCGGTGGACGAGAACAGGAAGCTCACCCCGCTCGGCCGGAAGCTCGCCCGCTTCCCGATAGAGCCGCGGCTGGCGCGGATGCTGGTCGAGGCGGAGAGGAACAACGCGCTGACGAACGTGCTGGTGATCGTCGCGGGCCTGAGCGTGGACGACCCGCGCCTGCGGCCGCTGGACCGGCGGGAGGAGGCGGACCGCCTTCACGAGGCCTACCGGACCGAGACCTCCGATTTCGCCTCCATCCTGCTCCTGTGGCGGGCGTGCGCGAAGGCCCGCAGAAACTTGAGGACACAGGGGAAGATACGCCGGTTCTGCCGCGACCGTCTCCTGTCCTACCGCCGGATATGCGAGTGGACGGACGTCCACGCCCAGCTGCAGAGCATCTGCAATAAGATCAACATGAAGAATAACCGAACGCACGCGAGCGACGAGAAGATCCACCGGTCGGTGCTCGCCGGGCTCCTCGGAAGGATCGGGCTGCGGGAGGACGACGGAAGCTACAAGGGCGCCCACGGCGTGCATTTCCGCATCCATCCCGGATCCTCGCTCGCCTCCAGGTCCCCCGGCTGGATCATGGCGGCCGAGATCGTGGAGACCACGCGGATGTACGCCCGCTGCGTCGCGGAGATAGAGCCGGAGTGGGTCGAGCCGCTCGCCGAGGGGCTGTGCCGGTACACGTACGAGGACCCGTACTGGGAGGAGGAGAGCGGATTCGTCCGGGCGCCGGAGACGGTGCTGCTTTACGACCTGCCCATCGTGCGGGGCCGCCCGCGACACTACGGCCCGATAAGCCCGGCCGCGAGCCGCGCGGTGTTCATCCTGGAGGCGCTGGTGCGGGGACGGCTCCGCGGTGCCCCCGCCGTCATACGACGCAACCGGGAGCTGGTGGAGCAGGTGCTCGCGATGGAAAACAAGGTGAGGCGCCGGGACATACTGGTAAGCGAGGACAGGATGTGCGAGTTCTACGGCGAGCGGATACCGCACGACGTGTTCAGCGCGCGGAGTCTGACCGACTGGCTGAAGAACGCCCCGCCTCACACGGCGGAATCGCTCCAGGCCCGGAGGGAGGACATCATCGCGCGGGACCCGGAGGACGCCCACGCCGAACAGTATCCGGATTTCGCCGAGATAAGCGGCGCGCGGCTCCCGCTATCGTACAGGTTCGAGCCCGGCCACCCGGAGGACGGCGTCACCTGCATCGTGCCGGTCTCCCTCCTGGAATCCGTCACCGCGTGGCATTCCGAATGGCTGGTGCCCGGCGCGTTTCCCGAGAAGCTCACCGCACTGCTGCGCGGTCTCCCCAAGGACTACCGCCGCCGGCTGATCCCCATCCCGGACACCGCCGCCCGGCTGGCGGAGACGCTCACCCCGTACGAAAAACCGCTGGCCGAGGCGCTCTCCGAAGCGGTCGCCGCCTACAACGGAACGAAGATACCGCCGGACGCGTGGGCGCAGGTCCTGCCGCCGCACCTGCGCATGCGGTTCGTGGTGATAGACGAGACCGGCGCCCCGATCGCGGAGGACCGGGACCTGCTCTCCCTGGTGGCGCAGGTGGAGCGGACCGTGGACTTCAAGAAGCCGGTGGCCGGCCGGGGGGAATGGGACCGGGACAACGTGACCGACTGGGACTTCGGCAAGCTGCCGAAGCGGGTCAACATAGGAACGAAGAAGGTGCCGGCCTACGCGTACCCGGCGCTCGTCGCGGAGGACGAATCGGTCGCGCTGCGGCTGTTCTCTTCCGAGAACGAGGCGAACGCGCACCACCGCCGCGGCGTCCGGGCGCTGCTGATGCTGCGGCTCCGCGCCGCGCTCCACGCGCTGCCCCCGCTTCCCCCGATGCGGACCGAAGGGCTGGTGGTGTACGAGGAGTTCGGCGGCCACCCGGACGAGCTGGCACGGGACGTCCCCCGCCGCGCCGCGATGGACGCGAGCTTCACGAGCGACGACGCGCCGCGGGACCAGAAGACCTTTCACGACTGCGTCACCGAGGGCACCGAGCACCTGCAGTCGTCGGCCCGGCTGGTACAGCACCTGGTGGACGATCTGCTCGTGAAGGCCGCCTCCGTCCTGCCCGAGACGGACCGGCTCCGTCGCGACGGTCACCAGGAAGCGTACGACGACATCACCGCGCAGCTCGGCTTCCTCATATATCCCGGGTTCGTCGCGGATACCCCCGCCGAGTATCTCCGCCAGTATCCCCGGTACCTGGAAGCGATGCGCGTCCGCGTGGACCGGCTGTACCTGAAGGCGGCCAAGGACACCGAGCGCATGGAGCAGGTGCTGCCCCACCAGAAGCGGTGGAACGCGAAGCGGGAGGAATTCGCGGACCTGCCCGAATTCGCCAGGTATCGCTGGATGCTCGAGGAGTTCCGGATCTCCGTCTTCGCCCAGAAGGTCGGCACCGCCTACCCGATCTCCGCCAAGCGCCTCGAGACCCAGTGGGCCAAGTTCCAGAAGTGACGGCCCGCGCAACTGATAAAGACGCCGTCCTCTCCCGGGCCGGCTGACCCCCCGATTCGCCTCCGTCCCTTCCTTGACATTCGGAAATCGGCCGGTATACTTGTAATGCTTTTCCAGGTCACATGAGAGGAGAGGATCGACCGTGTTCGGTAGGAAATCCAAGCCGGAAGAGACCCCAGAGAAGAACGGCGCCGAGGAAGCCGCGCCGGTCGAAGAGCAGCGGGCATCGAAGCCCGCCCCCGCGTCTTCAGGTTCGGGGTCCGACGGCAAGAAGGTAAACCTGGCCGCCAAGAGGGCGCTTCTGAAAGCGTATTACGCCTCCGCAGGCTACAGCCCGGAACAGATTCAGAAAGAGCTCGCCAGGATCGCAGGTGAAGAGGGCGAAGCCGCCACCATCCCCGGCGCTCCACCCGCGCCCGCCGCCGGCTCCATCGCCGACCTGGAATCTCAGGTCCGTGAGATCGGAAAGCTGGCCGGCGACACCATCCTGAAGATGGAGGAGCAGATCAGCGGTCTCCTGAATGCCGGAGCAGCAGGACTCGACGACTCCCGCCTCGACAACCTGCAGGAACAGATCAATACCATATACGAGAACCAGCAGACCGCCTACCAGTCCCTCACCGAGCTCACCGGCAACGTCGGCATGCTGACGGAAGAGGTGGGCAAGCTGCGCGTCCAGGCGGAGAGCGCCCCCGACGCGCCGGCCACCGCGCAGGATTTCGGCCTGGAAGAGCGGCTTACCGCCATCACGGAGGGACTCGCCAAACGCATTTCCGCGCTGGAGAAGGCGGAGCCGCCGGAAGCCGCGCCGCAGCAGGATTCCGGCCTGGAGGAACGAATCACCGCCATCACCGGCGGCATGGGAGAGCGCATCTCCGGCATCGAGGAGCGCCTGCGGGACCTGCAGGCGAAGCTGGACGAGCTCTCCTCGAAAGAGACCGCGCCGGCCGAAGGCGCCCCCGCGGGAGAGCTGGCTCGGAAGATGGAAGGGCTCGCCGCGAAGATGGCGGCGGACGGCGAGGTCGTCGAAAAGATGCAGGAGAAGATCGACGAGATCCGCAGGAAGGAAGGCAAAACGCTTTCGGAGATCGAGCGGCACGTGGCCGACCAGCTGCGCGTCACGATGAAAGGCATCAACGAGAACATGGAGAAGCTCAGAAGCGAGACCTCCGTGCCGCAGATAAAGGAAGAGCTGGAGAAGAAGATCGGCACGCTGGAGGAATTCCAGGAAGGGACCCTCCCCGCGCTCGAGGAGGTGAAGACCTCCGCCGCGAACATCAAGGCCGGCCTCATCGCCGCCATCGACGAATGCCTCAGCAGCCTGGACGGTGATCAGGCCGTTAATCAGTAGATCAAGGAATCGACGAAGTAGAAGAAGGAAGGAACACGGGAAGGAGGAGCCGCTGCCATGGCGAAGAAGAAAGGGAAGCCGAAGAAGAAGAAGGTGACGCGGAAGAAGGCGGAGACCGCACCCGGGAAGCCGGCCAAGAAGCGCGCAAAGCGGAAGGTGAAGCCCGCGCGGGCGAAAGGCGACTACAGCGCCGCCGAGCTGCTCGCGGCGGTCCAGAAGCTTGAGGAGCTCACCGAATCCGTCAGGGAAGTCGCTTCCCAGCTTATCCGCACCGAGGAGCTCCAGGCCGACCTGCTCGGCAACCGGATGAAACAGATAAAGGAGCGGGATGTGCTCGAGAGCGCGACGAACGATCTGGCCGCGGCCAGGAACAAGCTGGCGGGCGAGCTGGCGAAGGTCTCGAGAGCGGCGGCCTCGCTCGACAGGGAGCTCGATTCCCTCGACAAGACCATCGAGAAGGCCCAAACGCTGGCCAAGGGCCTCTCCCAGAAAAAAGACGCCCTGGCGACCGAGAAGAAGTCCCTCGCCGCCATGAACGCCGGCATGAAGAGCAGAGAGAAGAAGCTTAAGTCGGAAATCGTTCACCTCAAAACACTTAAGAGCGAGCTGATCTCGTAGAAGGAGAGTGGAAATGAGCAAGAGCGAAGGCCGGGAACAGATGCAGAAGGTGATCCAGCAGATGCGCGGTGTGCGCAGCGACCGCGGTATCGTCCTGAGAAGGATGCTCAACGAGAACGAGCAGGCGACCCGCGAGACGGTGTCCGCCGAGCTCGAGGTAAAGAACTACAAGACCTCGCAGAAGCGCCTGAGGGAGGAGATCTCCAAGCTCACCAGGGAGCTGAAACAGGCGAAATCCACGAAGGTTAAGGCACAGGATATGGTGAAGGCCGCCCGATCGGCGGCCGCGAAGCTCGCGTCGCAGAACGCGTCCCTCGGCGCCGCGGCGAACAAGCTCCAGAAGGAGGTCTCCGGCCTGAAGTCGAACAGCGGCAAGCTTCAGAAGTCGGTCAACCACCTCGAGGCGACGAGAGACACCCTGAACGCCGACGTGAAGCGCCTGAAGGAGCTCCGCACCAAGTACCTGTCGGATCTCGCGAAGTTCAGAGCGTAACATTGCGGGGACATGATTCCCTCGTGTCCCCAAAATTCGAACGAGAAAGGGTAGAGCGAAACGATGGCTGACAACGCCGCGGAACGCGCCGAAGAGATCCTTCGGAAGGCGGAAGACCGACTGACACAGCTCGAGGCCGCGGGCCTCGACGTGCGCTCGCTCCACAAGAAGCTCGAGAAAGCGAAACAGCTCGACATCGACGAGCGGTACGAAGACGTCATCAAGACCACCGAAGAGATCCTGGTGGTCGCGAAGATCGCACGCGACGAAGTGCAGACGTCCCTCAGCAAAGTCATCGGCAAGGGCAAGACCGAACACCGGCCGCTGATGGACGAAAGGAAGGTGAAGGAAGTCGTGGCCCAGGCCCTCCAGGAGGAGATCGACAAGTTCATCCATTCCAAGTCCCTGCGTGCAATGTTCGAGACGATCGCGCGCGAGGAGGCGGAGGAACAGGTCGGCAAGCTCAGCAAGACCATCGAGAAAATCGATTCCCGCACCGAGAAGCTCACGGAAACGGTGGGGGCAAAGGCGGACGGCGCCGCCCTCGAGGCCCTTCAGGCCGCGGTCGACGACCAGATATCCGAGCTGTTGAGCCCTGAGGACGTCAATGCCACGGTCGCCTCCGCGAAGGAGGAACTGGGCGGGAAGATAGACGGCCTGCCCCTTCTTTCGAAGGACGACGTCAGCGGCATCGTCGAGAAGGCGCTCGCGGACGCCGGCTACGCCGTCGCCGCCGACATCGCGACCGAGCTGGCTTCCACTGAAGACGAGCTGGACGACAGGATATCGGCGCTGTCCAAGGAGCTGAAGGACAAGCTCTCATCGATGCCGAAGATTACGGAGCAGGACGTCGACACGAAGGTCGATTCAAAGGTCGCGGAGCTCAAGGCCGAGGTCGACGCACTCAAGGGCGAGCTGGACGAGAAGATGTCCGCGCTGGCGACCACCGACAAACTCAACTCGAAGATCGCAGCGCTCGAGCACGAGACGAACAACAAGCTGCTGAATCTGCCCCGGGTGACCGTGGAGGACGTGAAGCGCATCGTCGCCGAGGCCGTCGAGGCCGCGCCGAAGCCGGAGACGCTTACTCCCGAGCAGATCGAACGCATGGTGTCGGAGAAGGAGAACGCGCTGGACGAGAGAGTCTCAGCGCTGGATGAAAGGATATCCGGCCTGCCCACCACGACGCCCGACGAGATCAACCACATCGTCGCCGAGGCGCTCAGGTCCGCCGAGTTCGCGAGCCCCGGGGACGTCGACGCGAAGATCGCCTCGCTGAAGGAAGCGGTGGACAACAAGCTGTCGTCCGCCCCGGCGCTCACCGAGGAGGACGTGAGGCGCATCGCGGCCGAGGCGGTCCCGAACGTCGAAGCCGGCCCTTCGACCGAGCAGGTGGAGAGCCTCGTCGCGGAGAAGATCGCCGGTATCGAAATTCCCGCGCCGCGCTCCCGCGCCGACATCGAGAACATCATCACCGAGGTTCTGGCTCAGGAGCTGTCCCCGCTGGAGTCGAAGCTTTCCGCGCTCGAATCCGGACTCGAGGAGCGGATCGACACGGTGCCTACGATGAGCAAGGACGAGGTGGACCGCACGGTGGCCGACGCCCTCCGATCCGCCGACTTCGCCAGCGCCAACGATATCGAGTCGAAGATCGCCTCACTCAGGCAGGAGTTCGAGGCCCGGCCCGCCGTGGAGCCGGCCGGCCCGTCCCTGACGGAAGACGACGTGAAGCGCATCGCGGCCGAGGCGGCCCCGCAGTTCAGCGAGGACGACCTGCGCCGAATCATCGGGGACGTCGTGTCGGACATCGAAATACCATCCGCGGAACAGATGGAGAGCATCGTTGCCGGGAAGATCGCCGGAATCGAGATTCCCTCACAGCGCTCCCGCGCCGACACCGAGAACATCATCACCGAGGTCCTCGCCCAGAAGCTGTCCCCGCTGGAATCCAAGTTTTCCGCGCTCGAATCCGGGCTCGAGGAGCGAATCGACGCCGTGCCCACGATGAGCAAGGACGAGGTAGACCGTACGATGGCCGACGCGCTCCGGTCCGCCGACTTCGCCAGCGCTAAGGATATCGAGTCGAAGATCGCCTCACTCAGGCAGGAGTTCGAGGCCCGGCCCGCCGTGGAGCCGGCCGGCCCGTCCCTGACGGAAGACGACGTGAAGCGCATCGCAGCCGAGGCGGTCCCGAAGGTCGAAGGCGGCCCTTCGACCGAGCAGATAGAAAGTCTCGTCTCCGGGAAGATCGCCGGTATCGAGATTCCCTCACAGCGCTCCCGCGCCGACATCGAGAACATTATCACCGAGGTCCTGGCGCAAAAGCTGTCGCCGCTGGAGTCGAAGCTCTCCGCCTTCGAATCCGCTCAGGCCGAGAAGGAGGCCGCGGCTCCCGCCGTGTCCCCCGACGACATCTCCAGGCTCGTCTCGGACAAGCTCGCCGGCGTCCTCCGCGCCCTCCGCGAAAAGCTCGCCTAGTCAGGGTCAGTCCGGGTTTCAAGGACTCTGACCCGAATGGCACTGACATCGTCTTAAGCTCCTAATGCTGCGCGGAGT
>CAYMFW010000133.1:400-13332 GCA_964389785.1 uncultured Planctomycetota bacterium | reverse complement strand
TACACGTGGTCTCGAACGATCCGGACGAGGGTGACGTGGCGGTGCCGGTGACGTACACCGTCATCGACGACAACAATCCTCCGGTGGTGGAGAGCTCCTCCCCCGGCTCTCCCGTGACCGTCGCCGAGGGCGGCTCCCAGGCGTTCTCGCTCTCCGCGACGGACCCGGACGGCGACACGGTGAGCTACGCGTGGAAGCTGGACGGCGGGACGGTCGGAGGAAGCACCGGCTCCTATACCTACAGCCCGAACCACGACGCGGCCGGCGCTCATCAGCTTATCGCGACGGCGAAGGACCCCTTCGGCGGCTCGGCGAGCGTGACGTGGAACATCACGGTCACCGACGTCAACAGGGACCCGGTTGCGAACAACGATTCCGCAAGCACGCCCGAGGACACCGCGGTGTCCATCGACGTGCTGGTGAACGACAGCGACCCGGACGGTGATGCGCTCGTCGTAAGTTCCGTCACGCAGGGCGCCGACGGCACGGTGGTGAACGGCGGATCAGACGTGACCTACACGCCGAACACCGGTTACTACGGCACCGACAGCTTCACCTACACGGCAAGCGACGGCCGCGGGGGCTCCGCGACGGCGACCGTCATGGTGACGGTGCGCGAAAAACTCAGCGTGACGGCGTTGGCGGATCCCACGTCGGGACCTGCGCCCCTTGTCGTACAGTTCACGGGTGAGGCGAGCGGCGGGACGCCCGGCGGCACGGGCGGTGACACGACGGATGACGGCCTGGGCACGGTGACGGCGCAGGGGGAGAACGGGACGAACGAAGGGATGCTGAAGGCCTTCGACAACTCCGCGAGCACGAAGTGGCTGGATTTCGCCAACGCGAACCCGTCGACACGGGCCAGCTGGATCCAGTACGCCTACGAGGGCGGGGCGAAGAAGACGGTGAGCCGGTACACGATCACCTCGGCGAACGACGCGCCGGAGCGCGACCCGCGGGACTGGAAGCTCCTGGGCTCGAACGACGGCGGACAGACGTGGGATGAGCTGGACGGCCGCACGGGCGAGCAGTTCACGGCCCGGTTCCAGAAGAAGGAGTACGTGGTGGCAAGTCCCGGCGCCTACGCGGCGTACCGGCTGAAGATCGAGTCGGTGTGGAATCCGTCCTCGGCGGTGGCGGTGCAGCTGGCGGAGATCGAACTGGTGGAAGTGTCGGCGGTCTACACGTACGCGTGGGACTTCGGTGACGGCGCGACGTCGGAAGAACAGAACCCGAGCCACACCTACACGGCGGACGGGACCTACGCGGCGACGGTGACGGCGACGGACAGCGTAGGCGGAACGGCATCCGATTCCGTGACGATAACGGTAACGTCGGGGGCCAACACCCCGCCCGTGGCGCAGGACCAGGACGTGACGACGGACGAGGACGTGCCGGTCGATATCACGCTCGTCGCGACGGACGCGAACGGGGACGCGCTGACGTACTCGATCGTGACCCAGCCGGCACACGGCGTTCTCTCGGGAACGGCTCCGAACGTGACGTATGCGCCGGATGCCGGCTACAGCGGGGCGGATTCGTTCACCTTCAATGCCAACGACGGCCAGGCGGACTCCAACGTCGCCACGGTCTCGATCACGGTGACGGCGGTCAACACGGTGCCGGTGGCGGTTGACGACAGCGCCTCGACGCCGCAGGAGACGGCCGTGGACATAGACGTCCTGGCCAACGACACGGACGCGGACGGTGACGCGCTGAGCGTCGGCTCGGTGACCCAGGGCGCCAACGGCACCGTGGTCTCGAACGGCACGGACGTGACGTACACGCCGGACGCCGGCTTCACGGGGACGGACACGTTCACGTACACCGCCTCCGACGGCGTTGCGGAGAGCAACGCGGCGACCGTGACGGTGAGCGTCGCGTCCACCTTGACGGTCGCGGCGGACGCGGATCCGACGTCGGGCACCGTGCCGCTTACGGTTGCGTTCACGGCGACGGCAGAAGGCGGGACACCGTGGGACGGGTCGGGCGGCGACACGACGGACGACGGCCTCGGCACGGTGACGGCGCAGGGAGATTATGCTGGTGCCGGCGAGGGCATGCTGAAGGCCTTCGATAACTCCGCGAGTACGAAGTGGCTGGATTTCGCCAACGCGAACCCCAGCACGCGGGCGAGCTGGATCCAGTACGCCTACGAAGGCGGGGTGAAGAAGACGGTGGCGGGGTACACGCTCACGTCGGCGAACGACGCGCCGGCGCGTGACCCGCGGGACTGGAAGCTCCTGGGCTCGAACGACGGCGGACAGACGTGGACGGAGCTGGACAGCCGTGCGGGCGAGCAGTTCACGGCGCGGTTCCAGAAGAAGGAGTACGCGGTGGCAAGCCCCGGTGCCTATGCGGCGTACCGGCTGAAGATCGAGTCGGTGTGGAATCCGTCGGGGGCGAACTCGGTACAGCTGGCGGAGATCGAGCTTCTGGAGACGGCTGTATCCTACACGTATGCGTGGGTATTCGGTGACGGGGAGACCTCGGAAGAGCAGAACCCGAGCCACGTCTACACGGCGGAGGGGGAATACACGGCGACGGTGACGGCGACGGACGGCGTGGGCGACACCGCCTCCGATTCGGTGACGATCACCGTGACCGAGCCGGGCAATAATCCTCCCGTCGCCGTCGCGACGGCCGATCCGACGTCGGGCGACGCGCCTCTTACGGTGCAGTTCGACGGGTCCGGTTCCTACGACACGGACGGCGCGATAGTGGACTGGGAGTGGGACCTCGACGGGACCTCCGACTACGGTGAGCAGGTGGAGCATACGTTCGAGACGCCGGGGACGTACACGGTGACCCTGTACGTGTTCGATGACGACGGCGCGAGCGGTTCGGCCACGCTCACCATCACGGTGACGGAGCACGTGAACGCGCCGCCGGTCGCCCAGGACCAGGCGGTGACGATGGACGAGGACACCACGGCCGCGATCACGCTCGTCGCGACGGACACGGACGGGGACGTTCTCACCTATACGATCGTCTCCGAGCCGGGATACGGGATGCTGACCGGCACGGCGCCCAACGTGACGTACGTTCCCGACGGGGACTTCTCCGGCGAGGACAGCTTCATGTTCCGCGCCGGCGACGGCGCGGCGGAGAGCAATATCGCGACCGTCTCGATCACGGTAAATCCGATAAACGACGCGCCGGTGGCGAGAGACGGCTCCGCGGCGACGGTCTCCGGCGGCTGGGTGGAGATCACGCTCCGGGCGTACGACGTGGACGGGGACGCTCTGACGTATGCGATTGTGGCTGCACCGGCGAACGGTGTACTATCCGGCGACGACGGTGACGAGACGGTCACCTACACGCCGAACGACGGATATGCGGGCGAAGACGCGTTCACGTTCGTCGCGAACGACGGCGAGCTGGACTCGAACGCGGCCACGATAACGATAACCGTGCAGGGCGAATTGGTGACGATTGTGTCGGTATCGACGGGAAGACCGTACAGCCTGGCTACGGCCGAGGCCGGTGCGCTCTATTACATCGATAGAAACTACATGATAGCCGACCTTGCCGCGGAGCTGGACGGGGCGGTGCTCGTGAGGACGTCCAATAACGACAAGTACGTCACGGAGCCGGACCATCTGGTGCTTTCCATAGGCCGGGAGGCCGTCATATCCGTCTGTTACGACAAGCGCTGGGAGGTGCTGCCGAGCTGGCTTGATGACGGGAGCTGGACGTACGCGGGCGCCGACATGGTCGTTACGGACAAGGGCGCCTCGCCCATGGACGTGTTCGAGAAGACGGTCCAGCCGGGCCAGATCACGCTGGGCGGTAATCGCGCCGGCGGCGCGGTCGGATCGAAGAGCATGTACGTGGTGGTGGTGAGACCCACGGCGGCGGCGGTCGTCAGGGTCGGAGCGGAGGAGGCGTACAGGTTCGTGATGGGCCCCCTCGCCGCGACCGAGTGGCTGAACGAGGGCGACGCGGACGGGGACGGCCTGACGGATGTCTTCGAGCAGGCGGTGGGTCTCGATCCGCAGGACGCCGACACGAACGGCGACGGCACGTATGACGAGTACGATGCCGGCTCCGACGGCCGCGACTGGTTCGACCTCATGCTTGACGGGGAGACAGGGACAGGAAGGAATCCTGTCCCCGATCCCGACGGCTCCGGCGGCGGGGGCAGCGGCGGAGGGTGCTTCGTCAGGACCGCCGACTGGCGGTAGTACCTTTGGACGCGTAAGAAATGGGGGACAGAATTGGATTCTGTCCCCCATCTTCCTCGAAGGACTCTCGGCCGCACTCGGGGAGAAGGGCTCAGGGGTACATGGGCAGGTGGCGGTAATCCCCCCTGAGTGAACTACTTAACTCCGTCCCTGATAGAGGTGGTTTCGGAGGCGTGATAGGCGAGCTTCAGTACGACGAGGCGCTCGCCGTAGTCGTCGTAGACCAGGTGGTTGTCGGTGCCGGAGAGGAAGCGGACCAGGAACATGCCGGTGCCCTTCGAGTCGAAGGTGCCGTACTTGCCGAGATGCATCACCAGGTTGCCCGCGGTATCCACGATGCCGACGGAATGCCGGTACGCCTCCGGCACGTACGTGCGTTTGTACCAGTCGGTGTGGGGGCGGAGCTGGGGGCAGGCGCAGGTGTTGCAGGTGATGGGGGAGGCGCCCGCGTAGAACCACGAGGCGCCCTCCATCCATGCCAGGTAGTCCTTGCCGAACAGGCCCGGCGTGGCGCAGTTCATCAGGTCCGCCGGACGGTCGGGGGCGGAGTCCATCGGGATCGCCGACTTGACCGTGAGCAGGCGGACGTCCTTGCCGGCCGTCTTTACCAGCGTGCCGGTGAACGGCTGCTGCGCCTTCCCGCCCCCGATGATGCCGCCCCTGCCCTCCAGGAAGTGACGGTCTCCTTTCATGCGCGGCCGGTTCGTGACGAAGTAGAGCCTGCCGTCCTCGTCGATGCCCGCGCCGTTGATGAGCCGCCCGGTTATCGCGGCGCACTCGCTGCGCAGCTCGCCGGTGGAATCGTATATCCATATGGTTCCGCCCGAGAGCTGGACGCCCGGGCGGCGCCTGATGGAATAGATGTCCTCCCCCTTCTTCTGCCGCTCCTGGATATCGCGCATCCAGCCGGCGTAACTCGACGCCCCGCCCCGGCCGACGCTGTTGAACTTGGCGTACGCTCCGCGCTTGCCGCCGCCGGTGAACTCGTTCCACGCGGATTCCTCCATCTTGGGGACGTAGTAGATATTCGACTGGACGGCAATATCACCGCGCATGTTGACGCCGATACCCTCCTGAAAGAATTTGGCGCCGGGCTGGTCCTTCACCGGCAGGAGGCCCTGCCACGTGTTGATGTTGATCTTCTTTTCGACGCCGTAGTCGTACGGCACCTCGGGGTAGAACGTCTGGCCCTTCTGGTCCTTCTCCGGCCGGGATGGATCGAGTCGCAGCACCCCCTGGCCGTAGAACCCGGGATTCAAATGGGCGTGGAGGTAGCCGCGCTTGTCGAAGGCGATGTCGTCGGTGTGGGGGAGCCGGAGCCGTCCGAGGAGGGCGCCGGTCTTCAGGTCGAAGATGTGCCTGTTGTTGTAGTACACCCGTTCCCTCACCGGATCGCACGAGACCTTGCCGCCGACGCCCGAGGCGTGCCAGCTTCCCATGTAGTTCGCGCGGGCCTCCCTCCTGGCGTCCGCCTCGAAGTCGCATATCTTCTTCCACGATCCGCCGTCCTCCTCCCAGACGGTGACGCCCGGGCCGTAGCCGAACGTGCCGGAGGTGTGTGACGAGAACCCCGAGCCGGCCATCCACAGACGCGGCTTCGCCGTCCAGGAATCCACGGCCAGCAGTCCCGCCTGGACGCCGTCCTGGTGCAGTTCGTCTTCCGGCTTGTCGAAGGACGTGAACTTGGTCAGCCGGTGCTTCATCTCGCCCCGTATCCGGGTTGAGTGCTTGACGTATATCCCGCCGGTTTTCTGGTGGATCCTCACCAGCGTGGGCTGTTTCACCGGGATGGTCTTCAGGTATGTGCCTCCCGGGGAGAATATCTGCAGGCGGTTGTTGTTGAAGTCGCAGACGTACAGCCGGCCCTGCGCGTCGACATCGATGCCGTTCGGGTTGCTGAGGGACGCGTTGTCCGATCCCGGCTTGCCGATTGTTCCGACGAACACTTCGGCCACCCGGTCGCCCTCGAGGGTGCGGCGGAGCACCACGTGGTCGTGGCCGGAGGTATACTGGACGGTGGTGCCGACGGCGCCCATGTACATGTACTTCCCGTCGGGCGAAACCGCCAGGCGCGGATTCACGTGCTTTCGGAACTTGAGAACGAGCGGCTGTCCGTTGACACCGCTCGGCTCCAGGGAGCCCTCCACGGCGACGTGGTAGAGACGGGACGGTACCTGGTCCGGGGCGTAGGCGTTCGGGCCGCCGTTGCAGAAGTAGACGTTGTTTTTGGCGATAAACGGCTGGCAGCTCGAGATGCCGTAGCCGCCGACGCCGGCGAAGATGAAGCCGTTGTCGGCTATCGTCTCGTACAGGTCGGGACCGTGAAGCGCCTTCACGCCCTCCTCGTATTCCACGCAGCCCATGCCGCCGAGCTTCGATTCCGGCAGGCCCGGGGGGGGAGGCAGGAGAGAGCGGACGTAGTTGCCGTCGTGGTCGAACTTGCGCAGGAAGATGTTTCCGTGCGCGCCCGGGCCCTTCGAGAAGACGTACACGCCGTCTTCCGCGGTAACCAGGCCCCAGGCGTAGCCCGGAAGGTTCTTCGGGCTGGCGCCGCCGAGGCGCTTATCGAACTCCGGCTTGAGACCGAGCATGACCCGGACGCGGAGTTTTTCGGGCTCCTTGACGTACGTGCCAAGATCGTCCTTGCCGTTCCAGTAGATCTTCTGCTGCAGTGAGCTCTTCTGGAAGGGGGCGGGGGCGTTTTTGCCGAGCACGCCGGAGGCCAGGTGGCGGACGACGGTTCCTTTCTCGTCGATGAGGCCGACGGTGACGTCGCAGTTTCCCTTCACGGCGAAGGCTATCTCGTATTTGTCCTTGGCGACGAGCTTCACCGCGGGCTTTGCGGTGAAGGCGAACACGTTCTCCCGCTCGGTGCAGTGCGCGTCGTAGGGCTTCGGGAAGTCGGCGGCGAGGGCGGCGGCGGTGAAGAGCAGCAGGAACATGGCGGTCGTTGCGGCGTTCTTCATGTGCGTTCTCCTTTCAGAATATGCACGCGTCCGAAAATGGCAGCTGTCCCTGTTTTTCCTATTCTTCTAGTTTGAATCGTAGGCACCGTCTATTTCGGGTGTGTCCACGACGCCGGCGTCGCTTCCCGAGCCGCTCTTCCACGGCCATCCGTAGGGACGGCCGCCGTTCGTTCCGAACTGCCAGTTCGTGGTGATGTCCGTTTCCTTCCACATGCCGTCGTGAACGTGACCGTCCAGGTGAAGCGCGTTGAAGCGAAAGGATTCCGGTATCGTCTGCCGCACGCCGAAGTGCGAGGGCGCTTCCCTGGATGTGCCGTTCATGAACGTATTGGTCGGCGTCATGCAGGCCGCCATCCACACGGAGGGGGTGTGGAACGTCCCGGGGTCCCTGCTGTTCGTGCGGTGACGGAACGGGGCCTCGCACTCGTAGTAGCCGCATCCGCCTCCGCCGAGTATGTGGGTGGTGTTGCCGTTCCTCTGATTGGCGTAGCAGCCGGTGCGGTGGGTGAAGAATTCGTACCCGAGCACCCCGCTGCCCCGGGAAAGCGCGTCCCTGTTCTTTTCCGAATCGGTGTAGTAGCTGACCTCGTTGTATCCCATGGCCCAGCCCCTGACCTTGGCGATGGGGTCCCAGAGGATCTCGACGGGCAGATACCTGCCGGGCAGGCGCGGCCGTCCTATCCAGCGGTGGCCCCACGGATTACCGTCCCAGTCCTGCGCGTACTGGCCGGCTATCCAGTTGTCGTAGATCTTCCACACGAGCCAGGCGCCCATCTGGTAAGCGGCAATGCCCGGCTCCGCGTCTCCCCGCGGCTGTCCGCCGTACCAGGCGGCCCCGCCTATGCCTCCTATCCTCCGCTCCAGGTCCCAGTCGTTGTACGTGGCTAACCCCTCGCAGTAGTTCTCTCCGCCGGGCAGGCGGCCCCTCTCGCTGCTCGCGTATATCAGGCATCCCATGCCTATCTGCCGGAGCGAGTTCTTGCAGCTGGTGAAATACGCGTACTCCCTTGCCCGGGCGAGACCCGGAAGGACGAACGCGGCGAGCAGGGCGATGATGGATACGACCACCAGCAGCTCGATGAGCGAAAAGCCGTTCTTTCGATTCATCTGACCGACTCCCCCTCGACGTAGAACGGCTCTATCGTCGTATCGATCGGGGAGGCATCCCGCATCGACTTCAGGAGGAGCCGGGTCGCCTCCTGGTACGTCGCGGCCATGTTGATGTCGATGGTGGCCAGCCGCAGGGGGAGCATCGCGATGAACGGGAGGTTGTCGAACCCGATGACCGACACCCGGTCCGGGATGCGGATCTTCGAGGCGAGGAGGCCCTGGACGACGCCCACGGCGGTGAGATCGTTGACGACGAATATGCAGTCTATATCGCCCTTCCGGACGAGCGGTGCGGCCCGTTCCGCGGCCCGCTGGCCCCAGCGTACGCTCATCTCCCGGTCCGCCAGGAGTATCGGATCGGTGCCCTCGAAGCCCTGCCGGAACCCCTCCCAGCGGAGGCGGCTCACCCGCGACCACTCGAGACCTCCCGTTATGTGCGCCGGCTTCGTGAGCCCGGCGCGGCGGAACCGCTCGGCTGCGAGGCGGGCCCCGTACCGCTGATCGATGTAGCAGCGGTTGAACCCGTCGAGCCGGTCCACCGGGCCGCAGCAGACGTAGGGGAGCCCGAGATCCCGTATCCGTTCGATCGTCTCGCGGTCTTCGATGTCGTATACGATGATGCCGTCGCAGAGGTTTCTCTTCCTGATGGCCGCTATGTCGGCGGGGGAGGAGATGCTGTGCAGGTTGAGCTGATAGCCTCGCTGGTCCATTACCGTCTTCACCGCCTTCAGGACGTCCGCGTAGTGCCAGTAGTGGAAGCGCTTGTCGAAGGTCTCGTGCTTCGCGGGCCTCTCCAGGAAGAGAATCGTCCCCGTCCCCCTTCGGCGAAGGGCGCTCGCGTTCTTGTCGGGCACGTAGCCGACCCTCTTCGCCGCGGCAAGGACGCGCCTGACCTTGTCCTTCGCGACGATGTCCGGGTTGTTGTACACGCGGGAGACCGTGGCGGTGCTGACGCCCGCCATCCGGGCTATGTCGTCTCTGGTGTGCTTCATGCCTCAGTTCTCATCGGGCTCAGGGACTCTCCTCCCGGAAGAAACCGGTGTCATAATGTACTCGTGTACATTATACGGCGGGTTTGTCTTCCGCGCAAGGCCCGAGGTGAAAAAAAGTTATCTGTTCCAGAATGAGGGGGCTATTTGTTGGTGTCGAACGCGCCCCTGAAGTCGGCTTGGTCCTTCCAGCCGCTGTCCTGGTCGCCTTCCCAGCTCCACCCGTACGCGGCCGCGTACAGCCCGCTGTAGGACGGGGTCTGGGTCAGCCAGCTCAGGCCGGCCGGGGCGTCGGGCAGCTTCCAGACGTCGTCGTGGACGTGCCCGTCGAGGTGGAGGGCATTGAACCGGAAATCTCCCACGGGCGTGTACTGGACGCCGAAATGGGTGCGGTAGTTGCGCGGATTGCCGGCGTACGAACCGAACGAGATCAGGCACGCGGCCATCCACGCGGCGGGGTCGTGGGAGGTGCTCATGTTCCTGCTCTTCGTGGCGGGACGGAAGGGCTCCTCGCTCACCGAAGGCGACCCGGAGCCGCCGTAGTTGGCGAGGACGTGCTGGAGGTCCGGGGGATTGTTGTCCTCCAGGGAGCACCCCACGGTGTGGACGAAGAACTCGTAGCCGAACTTCCCGCCGTTATAGCTGCCGTTGTTTCGCGAGAGCCAGTCCCTGGTGGCCTCCGTGTCGGCGTAGATGTTCACGTACGTGCTGTCATTGGGATCGATGCCGGCGTAGTCGGCCCGTTCGTAGATCCCCGCACCGCTTCCCCACGGGCCCCAGCCCTTCAGCTTCACTATCGGGTCCCAGAGGATCTCTATGGGAAGGTACTTGCCCTTCTCTCTCGGCTTGAAGGAGACGCTGGGGTGACTGCCGCCGAACCACAGCTTGGTGTCGCCGGGGTCCATGTAGATCTTCTCGAGAAGGCTGGTGCCGCCGGCGTTGGTGTACATCCATACCTCGCCTCTGCCGCCCATCCTCCGTCCGGGGCGTCTGCTGGACCCGCCGGTGCACGCCCAGCGCCCCTCGGGGAGCCTTCCCTTGTCGTTGGCGGCGCATATGAGGAATCCGATCCCGATCTGCCTCTGGCTGTTCTTGCAGCTCGTGAAGTAGGCGTATTCCCTGGCGCGGGTGAGGCCGGGGAGGGTGATGGCCGCGAGGAGAGCGATTATCGAGATGACTATGAGGAGCTCGACGAGCGTGAATCCCCGCCGATCGGTCGGTACGCTCTCTGCGAAGGCCTCTCTCGTCTTTTCCGGCATGTGCGTCCCCTCCCATCGGGACGACACCATTCTATGCCGCAGAGCGGCGGGACGCAAGGGTGGGGGATGCCCGGCATCAGGCGGAGCGATCTGAATTGAAGTAAGCTGTCACTCTGGTTGTCGTTCTATTTCCCTGGAAACTTGAAAACTTGAGAACGTCCCCCTTCTCGTCGCAGACCTCACCTTGGATGGCGCGGGGCTGGCGCTGCGGAATGTGGGGCGCGCTTGCCCGGTTCGTATTCGATATAACCAATGTCTTGTGTCGCAAATACTCTTTCAAGGCGCGACGGTAAGGCCCGCACTCACGCAAGCATCATTCGCATCGGTCGCAATTCCCGTGTGAACGGATTGAGGACGACGCCAAGAATCTCGAGCGTAATCGCGCCCAATAGCGCCTCGTCTCCCGGTTCCCCGAGGATGACGGGAGTGTGCCCCTCTCCGCATTCACAACGGATGAGACACTCCGAGATATCACGCTCCACTGTGTCGCCGTCTGCCAGGGTAAACACCATGCGGCGCGTAGCCGACAAGCCCAGTTCACGCCAAATGTCATGAGGCAAGAGAGAATATGTGGCACCGCTGTCGACCAGAAAACGAAGATCCCTTGACTTCCCTTCTTCATTTGCAACAACGGCATCTACGTACGGCAACCCCATAAAGCACTTTCCCTACCCGCGAATTGCATCACTCTCGTTCACGTTTCATGCAGTGCCGATATGGTACCCGGCATTTCTACGCAAGTCAATATCATTACGAGTATTCCGAGGCCACCACTAGGCAGTCCGGAGACTCCTTCGGCAGCAGATTCGTCTTTTCCGGCATGTGCGCCCCCTCCCATCGGGACGATACCATTTCATGCCGCAGAGCGGCGGGACGCAAGGGTGGGGGATGCCCGGCATCCGGCGGAGCGATCTGAATTGAAGTAAGCTGTCACTCTGGTTGTCGCTCTATTTCCCTGGAAACTTGAAAACTTGAAAACTTGAGAACGTCCCTATCATGGGGTGAGCCTTGCGGTCTCTTCGGCGTGGTAGGCGAGCTTCAGGACGGTGAGGCGCTCGCCGTGGTCCTCGAACACCAGGTAGTTGTCCGTGGCGGAGATGAAGCGGACCATCGTCATCGCGATGCCGTCCCCGCCGGGCGGGACGCGGCTCTCCGGGCCGAAGCCGCTGTCGTGGTTGCCGTACCGGCCGACGTGAAGGACGAGATTTCCCGCGGTATCCACGACCCCGATCGAGTGGCGGTACGCCTCCGGCACGAACGAGCGCTTGTACCAGTCGAGGTAGAAGTTCTGCTTGGGACAGGAACAGCCGGTGGAGACGATGGGCGACGCGCCGGCGTACATCCATTCCGCCCCTTCCACCCACGCCCAGCCGCCTTTGCCGAACACGCCGGCAAACTCGATGTCCATCATGTCGGGCGGTCTCTGCGGCAGGGGGTCCATCCTCACCGGCGCCCCGGTCCTGACGATGACGCATCGCTTTCCCGGCTTCGCCTTCAGGAGCGTGCCGGTGAAGGGGTGGCGGCTGCTTTTGCCCGCCTCGCCGCCGCGCAGGCCGCCCCGGCCCTGGAGGAAGAATTCCTCCCCGCACATCCTGGTGGTGTCGCACGCGAAATAGACCGCGCCGTCCTCGTCGAGGTGGCTGCCGTTGACGAGGTCCCCGGCGATCACCGCGCATTCCCGGCGCAGCTCGCCCGAACGGTCGAACACCCAGATGGTCCCGCCCGCCAGCGCGACGCCCGGCTCGCGGCGGATGGAGTAGACCTCCTCCCCGCGCCTCTGGGCGTCCTCGACCCTCTTGAGATACGCGGCGTAGCCGCCGACGATGTGCGCCGCCCCGCTGACGGTCCTGCCCGACTGCCCGAAGCTCTCGACCCCGCCCCAGGCCGCCTCGCGGCCCGCCTCCTCCATCTTGGGCACGTAGTAGATGTTGGTCTGCACCGCCAGGTCCCCGCGCATGTTCACCCCGATGCCGTCCTGGAAGCTCTTCGCGCCGGGCTGGTCCTTGGTGGGGATGAGGCCGGAGTACCCCTTGAGCCGCGTGCCCTCCACGCCGTAGTCGTAGGGCACCTCCTTCAGGGTGTACACGGGGAGCCCCGCGATCTTCCCGTCGCGCGCCGGCTGGGGCTGGAGCGGGTCCACGCGGGCGACGCCCTGCTGGCAGAACAGCGGGTTCAGGTGGCAGTGCATGTAGCCGCGCTTGTCGAAGATGATATCGTCCGTGGCGCCCGGCTGCCTGGTCCAGTGCAGCGGCCTGCCGGTCCGCAGGTCGAACACCACCGCCAGCTTCATCCCCTTCAGCGACTGGCTGAAGTAGAGGGTCTCGCGGAGCGGATCGCAGGTGACCCGGTACCCGAGACAGCCGCCGGTCCAGTTCATCACCCCGTTGGGCCCGTCCTCCTTCTCGGCGCGCTCGTCGAAAT
>CAYMFW010000133.1:0-390 GCA_964389785.1 uncultured Planctomycetota bacterium | reverse complement strand
CAACCAGGGTGCTGTTGCTCGACCTCTATCGTAAATCGGCGAGCTTCCTGAATCTCCCGTCCTTTTCCTCCCACATGCGCACCCGCGAGCGGGCGAGGCCGGTGCCGGGGTCGCCGTACTCCTTTGACGCGCTCTCCATCTCCTCCAGGGCCCGCGCGTGCCAGCCGCCCGCGTCCGCGCCCGAGCCGGCGAGCCACAGCCGGGGATGCTCGCCGCGCCAGTCGAGCGCCATGTGCTCGCCGTCCTCGTCGAGAACCGCCCGGGGCTTGAAATCGTCGAGGGAATTGAACACCGTCACCCGTTCCACGGCCTTGCCCTTGATGTGTGTTCGGTGGTGCACGTACACCGCGCCCGTCTTCCCGTGGACCGCCACCAGGCGCGGGCCCTCGA
>CAYMFW010000132.1:0-13494 GCA_964389785.1 uncultured Planctomycetota bacterium | reverse complement strand
CGGCGCGACGAAGGGTTATATCTCCCGCTACGAGTACAACACGCTGTGGATCGTGGATCCGTCGGCGGAGTCGGAGGAAGACTTCAAGACGGGAGAGATCGACCTGTCCGCCTATGCGGACAGCGACGAGGTGGTCGAGATGTCCAAGATGAAGGTCGTTGGCGACAAGCTGTTCGTGATCCTCCAGAGGATGGATCGAAGCGATGCCTGGAACTGGCTTCCCAGCAACACCGCCCACCTTCTCGTGATAGACACCGGCACGGACGAGATTGTGGACACGGACGCGGAAACTTCCGGGACACAGGCGATCGAGCTGTCCGTCAGGAACCCGGTGGACATCACGTATTCAGCCGAGACGGGAATGATTTACGTTCTCGGTGTCGGTAAATATCCCGGCTTCGATACGCCCGCCGAGTACACCGGGGGGATCGAGGCGATAGATCCGGATACCTACGCGACGGAGCTGATTGTGGATGACGACGACGGACAGGGCACCGCGGCGTATGGCGGCAACATCAACGCCATGGCGATAGCGTCCGCGACGAAGGGTTACCTGGTGGTATACGAGGCCTGGGGCGACACGTCCGTCAGGTCCTTCAATCCCGCGACGGGAGCGGTGGGCGGCGTCATCCAGACCCTCGCGCACAAGGACATCCAGGGGCTGGCGATCGACGACGGCGGGTACCTCTGGGTCCTCGATGCCTCCTTCGCGGCGCCCGGCGTGCTGGTCTACGACACGGTAACGGATACGCCGGTCGGACAGCTGATCGACCTCGAGGGGCTGTCTCCGGGTGCCATCACGTTCGTGGACGTGCCGGAGTAGAGGGGAAAAGGTGCGAATCTCGTTCATCGCGTTCATCGTGCTCGCGGTCTGCGGCGGCGTTCCGGTTGACTCCACCGGGGTGGCCCTGCAGCTGAAGGGGCCCGCGCGGAGGGTGGTGTCGCTGGCCCCTTCGATCACGAGGCAGATAGGGGAACTCGGTCTCGATGACCGGTTAGTGGGGGCGACGATATTCTGCGAGCTGGACGAAACGTGCAAGGCAAAGAGGGTCGGAAACATGCTCCAGCCGTCGGTCGAGAAGATCGCGGCGCTGAAGCCGGATCTGGTCCTCGCGTGCAAGGAGGGGAATCGGTCGGCCATCGGACCGAAGCTGAGATCCCTGGGACTGTCGCTCTTCGTGCTGGACGAGCGAAAGGGATTCGACGACATCTGCGAGGAGTTTGTCTTACTGGGGAGGCTCTTCGGAGTGAAGGAGAAGGCAGAAGCAACGGTGCGCAGGGCGAGGGCGCGTGTCGAGGAGATGGAGAAGCGTTTGAAGAAGAGCCCGAAGATAAAGGTGTTCCTCGCCTACGGTACCGATCCGATCGTGGGCGCCGCCGACGGCACGTTCGGTCACGAGCTGATAGGGCGGGCCGGCGGCGTCAACGTATGCGGCGCCTCGCGGGTGCGCTATCCCCGGTACGGCGCGGAGCGGCTGATACTGAAGGACCCGGATATCGTGTTCGTCGTCTCCATGACGAAGACCGCGGAGCGGGACCGAAAGAAGTGGCTGGGCATGAAGGGTCTTCGCGCCGCCAGATCAGGCGGCGTGCACACGATCTCGCCGGACCCGGTGTGCGCTCCCACGCCTTCGACGTACTGCGACGGGCTCGAGGAAATGGCAAGGATACTCCACCCGGAGGCATTCGAGAAGAAATGACGCGGCGGGGAAACAGGGGAGTGCTCCGGGCGACGATCCTTCTGGCCGCCGTGATGCCGGTGGTGTTCGTCGCCTGTGTGTGTGTCGGGCCGGCGCTGATGGACGTCGAGGAGACCGTCACGGTCGGGGAGGCCCTCCAGAGCGTGTTCGCGGGGCAGGGGGATGACAATGTGTTCCTTATCGTCTGGCGGTACCGTGCGCCCCGGGTACTGCTCGCGATGATAGTCGGGGCCGGTCTGGCCGCCGCCGGCTGCGCGTTCCAGGGCATGCTGAGGAATCCGCTGGCCGAGCCCTACACGCTGGGGGTGTCCGGCGGTGCGGCGCTGGGAGGAGTAGTTGCCGTCGTCACGGGGGCGGCGGGCATGTGGGAAGGATCGCTTCTTCCGATCTTCGCCTGCGGAGGAGCGCTGGTCTCGGTGCTGCCGGTGTACGTTATCGCCGGCAAGAGGCACTTCGCCGCGCCGACGCTCATTCTGGCCGGGGTGGTAATGAGCCTCCTGTTCTCGTCTGTCATCGCGCTGCTTTTCGCTGTATCTCCGGCGCACGAGGTCAAAGAGGCGCTGACGTGGCTGATGGGAGACCTGTCCTGGGCGGGTGAAAACGCCATCATCGTTACCGGGGCCGTGGTCCTCGCCGGGTCGGCCCTGCTCCTGGTGCTCGGCCGGGATATAGACGCGCTCAGCATGGGGGACGAGAAAGCCGCCGGTCTCGGCGTGAGCGTCGTGAGGGTGAAAAGGCTGCTGTTCATAACGGGATCCCTCATCGCGGGCGCCTGCGTCGCGTCCGCGGGAATGATCGGGTTCGTCGGACTCATGGTACCGCATATCATGAGGCAGCTCGTCGGCCCGTCTCACCGGCCGCTGATCGTGACCGGGGCGATGGCCGGGGCGATGTTCCTGGCCGTCGCCGATACCGTGGGGAGGACGGCGGCGGGACCTCTGGACGTGCAGATCCCGGTTGGGGCGATCACCGGCATCGCGGGCGGCATCTTCTTTCTCGGGCTTCTTGCGAGGAGACGGCGATGGGAGATGTGAAGGTCGTCCTGTCCGCTTGCGGGATCACGGCGGGCTACGGAGAGACGCCGGTGCTGTCCGACGTATCGCTCCGGGTGAACGAGGGGGACATCGTCGGCATAATCGGACCGAACGGCGCCGGGAAGACGACGTTGCTGAAGGTGCTCGCGGGCACGATTCCTCCTTCGCGGGGGGCGACCAGCCTGCTCGGCATGGATATCGTCGCGATGCGGCGTATCGACATGGCGAGAACGATGGCCTTTCTGCCGCAGATGCTCACGTCCAGTCCGACGTTCTCGGTCCGCGAGATCGTCTCGATGGGCCGCTTCCCTCACCTGGGAAGGCTGGAGAGTCCATGTCCTGCGGATGCCGCCGCGGTGGAGCGGGCCATGGACATGGCGGAGGTGACGCGGTTCGCCGCGAGAAGAATGGACGAGCTGAGTGGAGGAGAGGTGCAGAGGGTGTTCTTCGCTCAGGTGCTCGCTCAGGAGCCCAGGATCCTGCTGATGGACGAGCCGACGACGCATCTGGACATCACCCACCAGGTGAGGATCCTGGACCTGGTGAGAAAGATGAACCGCGATATCGGGCTCTCCATCGTCATGGTGCTGCACGACCTCAATCTGGCGAGCGAGTACTGCCACCGGCTGGTGCTGCTTCACGAAGGACGCGTGTGCCGGGCAGGTACCCCGGAAGAGGTAATCGACTACCGGATCATCGAAGAGGTATACAAGACCGTCGTGGTAGTGGAGAAGAACCCGATCTCACAGAAGCCGTACGTTCTCGTCGTGTCCGGCGACCTTACTGATTCTGCTTGAACCAGGCGTCCCACGCCTCCGCATCCAACGGTAGGTTCTGGCTGGTGATGGTCTTGAGCGTCCCCCACGCGCCGTTGCGGACCGCGTCATCGGGATCCCTGAGCGCTTGGATGAGACCTTCGGTTGCCTGAGGAGAACGAAGCTGCTTGAGGGCGACGCATGCCGCACTGCGCACGGAAAGAGACTGGTGGTAGAGGGCCTTCGCGATCTGCCCGGACGCCCAATCTTTGAAAAGCCGCTTCTGCATCAGGGATCTCATTGCCTTAATGACATCGGCCGCATCCTTCGATTCCATCTGCGCTGCCAGCCCGGCTCCCTCGTTCGCAAGCCACGCCTGCTCTTTCTGAAACCATTGAGACCATTGGTCCTGGTCCTTTCCCATGGCCATTCCGGAAATCCTCCGCAGCGACGTCAGAGCGGCTTCTGCGACCTTGGGGTTCTCGTCCGCGAGAAGGGCAGCGAGATCGAGTGCGGAGTCGATATCCTCCAGTTCTCCGAGTGCCCTCGCGGCGGCGATTCGCACGCGCCACTCCCTGTCTGCGAGTGATCGTCGAACTTTGCTGAGGACGCTGCGGTGGAGACCGGTGGGGCAGGCCCGGCCGATGCGTCTGACCTGTGGAATAATGAGAAGGTCCATGTTCGAATGCGCCCCGAGAACGTCGAGAAGGATCGATTGGTCCTTCATGGCGGCTCGCACCGCAACGCGTGATGCGGACATGCGGAAGCCGAAAGAGACCTTGTCCTGGACGAGCTTGCGAAGAAAGGCAGCCAGGCCGTCACGGCGCAGGGAGACGAGCGCGTCGAGAAGCGCCTCCTTCTGATTCTCGGAAACGTTCTTGTTGATCTCCGTTTCCGCGGATATCTTGGTCTGGAGATGCTGGCCGACCTTGGTCTCGCTTCCGTACCCCCATGTCCAGGCGAGGATCGAAAACAGGGGAGGGATGGCATCGGGCCCGAGGTCCGCGAGCTTTGCCGAGACCTCAGCATGCGTGGGAGCCGGGTCCTGGGCGAGCGTTTGCAGCACGTGCCATGCCTGATCTACAAGAGCGGTATCCAGCGTGCCGATGCCGGGTGAGGATACGGCGCCCGTCACGACGGCTCGAGGCGTCTCCTCTTTGTCGGTCTCCTCGATCTTCACTGCCGGCGCGGCTGCCGGGGAAGGAGGGTCCTCGGCCTGCGGCTTCGGGAGCACCTTCTCGACGCTCTTGACGTCCGTACGGCTTATGCTGACCGGGCCTTCTTCGGTCTGGATGACGATGGTGTTTCCGTCGTCGCTTGTGATGCTCCCCTTCAGAACGGCGCCGTCCTTCTTGGTTAGGGTGTCGGCCTCGAGCCGGTTGAGAGGCAGGAGGAGTGCCGCCGTCGCGAAGAGCACAAGTGTGAATACGCGTTCCATCATCCTCATGCGCCGAGTATACCGGAAACCCCGGCCGGTGTCACGGGAATTACGGCGGGCTTATCTCGCGCCACGACACCACGTTCCATCCGCCCGGGCCGCTCACCACCCCCGGGAGATTTGCCAGGGCCTCCGACGAGAACAGGATGTCGGAGTTCCCGTTGCCGAATGCATTTCCCACGGCCGAGGGCCACGCGGTGTGAACGGCTCCGATTATCAGTGTCTGCGCATTCACGTGCGTTATGGAGTCGCAGATGAGCATGCCCTTGAACTTTCCGTGGATGTTCTTGGCGTTGGCGTTGCCGGCCGCGTTGTGCAATATGAGTATCGAAGGCGGATGATTAATTACGTCGCCTATGTGGAAAGGCAGGGCCTCGTCGAAATCGCAGTAGATGATGGCGCCGCCGGGAAGCGACCCGCCGTTCGCGGCGAGGAAGTTGTTGTAGTCCGCTTCGCTCGAGAAGCACGTCCCGGCAGCCTGGGCCGCGCCCTTGACCGTGCCGGCAGGAACCTCGAAGAGCATATCGGCAGTGTCCGGATAGCCGGTCGGGTATACCGTGCTGAAATCGAAGTCCGCGTCGAAGATGTTGTCCGCCTCCGTGCCGTTCTTGATGGGCGCAACGCCGTTACCGCCGACGCTCGAGTTGCCGCCGGTCGTTATCGCTCCGCCGCTCAAGATCCCCATCACGCCTCCCCCGACCAGGTTGCCGTTCATGTCGTGGTCCCTTCCGTCGATGATTATGCTGCCCGTGGTCTCCACGGGCGCCATCGAGGTGACCGCCGCGAACATGTTGGATTTCAGCGGCACGATCGCCCTCTCCGCGATGACCTCGAGGGCTCTCTCTTTGCCGAAGGCATCCTCACCGACCGAGGTCAGAGTGAGGATGCCGGAGTTGACGGCGGCGGTCACCGTGTAAGTGCCTGCCGCAAAGCCGGCGCTCGTGTTGCCGAGACCGTTGGAATCGTAGTCCTGGTTGGACCTCATCTCCGCCATACCGGCGCTTATCCCGGCCTGGGCAATATACAGCCTCTGCATGTGCTGTGTGGCGCTTGTCCCCTCGGCGGCGTCGGAGCCGGCCATATAGAGGAAGCCGCTGGCCATCGCGGCTATCACGATCACGACCACCACGACTATGATCAGTACGGAACCGTCCTCATTCGCGCGAAGACCCTTCATGGCGCACCTCCTCCTTTGGGATCTCAATTCCTCAGCCTGACGGCCGTTTCCGAGCTCGCGGCGAACAGCCGATCGTTTTCATCCGTGCCCTCCAGGGTTATACGCACCACCACAGTGTTTCCGACGAGCTCGAAGGAGAGCCCCTCCTCGTCGATGAGGCCGTTGCCGTTGTCGTCCGCTCCGTTGAGGGTCTCGCCTTCCGCGTACGACCGTACCCCGCGGGCAAGCACTTCCGTGTCCTGCACCATTCCGGCGCCGTCCATGTCGACGAACAGGACGACGGGGTCCCCGGACGTATCCAGTCTTACTGCAAATGGGTCGCTCCAGGTTATCGTCTCGGTGACCGTGTCGTACCCGGTGTTCTTTCTGAACGCGAGCTGGTTCGTGCCGAAGGGCGCGATCGGGGCGAGCGGCACGAGCTGGGAAACGCCCGCGTCCTGCAGCTCGTCCGCGATCCGGTCGAGGGCGCGCCGGGCTCGGACCTCCAGACTGGCGACCGCCTTGGATGTGGTGTACGTTTCCTGGGACGCCATCATGAGCCCGTAGACCGCAATGAGGACCACCATGAATACGGCGACCGCGATAAGGACTTCGAGTAGTGAGAAGCCGCGGCAATCGGCGCAGGGGCGCGTCGGGTACAGATAGTTCTCTTTGTATATTCCCGTCATCGGTCTACTCCGAAAGTGAGGTCAGCAGTTCGAAAGACCTGCTGCCGGACCGGCCTTCCCAGTCGATCTTTACGCGAACGGGGAGTATCAGGTATCCGTTGGTCATCATATCGGTTGCGTTGCCGTTGCCGTTGAGATCCCTCGGCATGCCGAGAGGGGTGTCTGCGACGGCTTCCGAGAGCATGGGAGGGGCGTTTGCTACGGAGGGGAAGAGGATCTTCCCCACGTGTCCGTCGGGATCGCTTTCCCGTGGGATCAGCCCGTCCACATCGAAGTGCGGATTCGCGACATGCGTGCTGAAAATGGTGTCGAAGGGGGTCTCCTGCATCTCCTCGATCTTCTTCCGGGCCGCCTCGGAGGCTAGCGCGGTTTCCCTGGTGTCTTCCGTGAGCCCGACGGCGGTTATCAGCGCGACGATAAGGCCTATGGCAGCGGTAAGGAGTATTGCCGTGGCAACAAGCAACTCCACCAAGGAGAAGCCTCTTCTGTCTCGAAGCATATCAGCTCCCTCCTAAAGAAAAGACCCATCCGCCAAGGGGATGGGTCTCGAATCCTCGATGATGCGGCTATACGCATTCCCGTTACCCTCGGCAGCCCGGCCGCCGTAGCCGTTAGGCGTTAGGCCCGTTGACTTTGCGTCCCCCGGTTTCCCGAGGTTTGCCATTATCGGGGCTCTTCCAATATAGTATACGGTCCCGGTGGTCGCTGTCAAGGTGCGCACCAAAAAAAAACCGGCTTTCATCGGCGACTCCCGGAATCTGACTATTGTCCGATGACCTTCACCAGGACCCTCTTGCTGCGGCGGCCATCGAACTCTCCGTAATAGATCTGTTCCCACGGCCCGAAGTCGAGCTTTCCGTCGGTTATCGCGACCACGACCTCGCGGCCCATCACCGTTCTCTTCAGATGCGCGTCACCATTGTCCTCGCCGGTTCTGTTGTGACGGTAGTTGGATGTCGGCTCGTGGGGGGCCAGGCCCTCCAGCCACTGCTCGAAATCCTGGAGCAGGCCGCTTTCCGCGTCATTGACGAACACGCTCGCGGTAATGTGCATTGCATTCGGCAAAGAAATCTAGTTACCGTCTTCCCTTCCTCATCTCCGGCGTTGCGAAGGTGAGCGCATGAGGTTCCTACTCCCCGATGATCTTCACCAGCACCCGCTTCTTCCGGCGGCCGTCGAACTCATAGTAGAAGATGTGCTCCCACGGTCCCAGGTGCAGCTGGCCGTCGGTAATTGCCACCACGACCTCGCGGCCCATCACTTGGCGTTTGAGGTGGGCGTCCGCGTTGTCTTCGGCCCCATTGTGGGCGTACTTGCTGTGGGGCTTCTCGGGGGCGAGTTTCTCCAGCCATTTCTCGTAGTCGGAATGAAGTCCCGACTCGTTGTCGTTGATGAAGACGGATGCGGTGATGTGCATCGCGCTAACAAGTACCAGGCCGTCGCTGACACCGCTCTCGCGGACAAGGTCTTCAACCTGACCTTGAAGGCTGACGATTGCTCGACGCTTCGGGACGTTCATCCAGATTTCTTTGGTCAAAGTCTTCATTGGTACCTCCCCTGCAATACAGAAAGCCTCGTTGCCGCCAACATAACACAAGCGCTTCTGAGGCTCAATAATGGCGCAACTTCCGATAGTACAAGGGAGGGTGATGTAATCAGGAAAGGAGGGGGCCATGAGCAAAGCCGATAGGGACATCTTGAGAGGTCTTCCGTCGCGGCTGTTCTCGGAGGAATGGTTGACGGAGGACTTTGCTGAATTTGTGGATGAAGAGTGCCTGCCTCGATTGCAGCTGACGGGATACAAGATCGAAGAGAAGCGCCGTCGCGCCCGCCACATCATTCACAATCTCCTCCGGCGCGGTCTATTGAACCACGCCGTCGCCGACCCTCGGGGCAAGGGCAGCGACAGCGCAAAACGGGTCCCGATTTGGGACGCAGTTGTGGAAGCCGGTATGGCCAGGAAGGCGACGGGCTCAGAGATGTCCGGCTGTGTCACGCGCTATTTTCCTACGAACTGGTTGATGGAAAGACGGCAGCTTTGGGAACTCGGGTTGCTGCGCGGGAAACATTATGATGACGGGGCCTTGGTTCGGTTGACCACGGGCCGCCGCTGCCCTCGCACGGGCAAGCCCCTACCGCGAGAAGAGCAATATCAGCCGATTTCAATTCCTGATGAGATTGGGTTGAAGGCGGAACGCGACGCGGACAACCCCTTCCACCCGGACCCTGACGCGGTTGAGAACGGAATGGACTTCATGCGCCAACTGGAGGACAGAATCCGCGAAATCAACGCTTTCAACAGCAAGTTTGCCTGGGTGGTAAAGCGCCCTTGTTCTCGCGTGGATGGGACCCCGGCGAAGGAGGAGGCGCAGGTGTCGCCCTCCCTCCGCTTGGTCTGGTCGGGCAGGTGCTTCCGCTACGGGAGACTGTACACGTGGGGTCCGATGGGGGCGCAAGCTATCAGCAAGGCTCAACGCCGGACAATGACGATTGGCGGCGAACCCGCTGCGGAGCTTGATTTCAGCGGATACCACACCTTGATGATTTACCACGTTGGCCATGTCCCCGAGCCCGATGGCGACACCTACAAACCGGCTGAGATTCTGCCGTCGCTGCAGGACGTTTCGGACGACTTGCGGGAAATAGCCCGGCGACTCATCAAGACGCTGACGAACGCATGTTGGAATACCCGGTCTCGTCGCGAGGCGGAAGGCGTGGCCTTCAAAGAGCTGAAGAACGCGCCTCAAGCTCTTCGGCGGGTCGTGTATGAGATGGAGCAAAGCGGTCCCCAGGACCTTCTCCAGCGCATCGAGGCCGCGCACCCTGAACTGATGAAACAAGACAGATTCTACGCGAATGTCGGCGAAGACCTCATGGAGACTGACGGCGCTATCATGCTCGACATCCTTCTTGAACTTGCCCGTGGTAAGCGACCAGCGCTCGGGATTCACGACGGTGTAGTTGTCCGGGAGAGGGACGTTGAGGCGGCGAAGGAGGCCATGCGATCGAACTACTATCGTTACATTCTCAATCAGCCGCGTATCTGCCGGGTATTCTAAGCGTTAGGTTGCTTTCAGTCGGAATTTCCCCGGGTAAATGGGGGGAGGAATTGAGACCTGGACCCGGGGCGGGGGGACAGGGTAGGGGGGAGAACAGACAGGGTCGGTTTCGCTCTGAAACCCAATAGGCCGAAAGGGACTATTGTCCCGTTCCCCAAGCCTCACGTCCGAACCAATACGCCAGGTTATCCACGCACTCGGCTAGCTCTCTCATTTCGTCCTCAGAAAGCGTCTCGGCTTTAACGAGGAAAAGGCCGCGTTGGGACTCATCTTTCAACCCGCTCGTGTCCATCATCTCTTCCAGCTTGCTGACCCAGCCTCTAGCGTTATCGTCCAGCGAGTCACGCAAGTCCTTGCCCATCTCATCCAGGCCACGATGACAAGCCTGGAAAGCAGATGCGACGGACTGAGCTTCGCCCATACTGTGGGGTAGCATCAAACAGCGCCGAGCCAAGGAAAACTTCTCGAATTGGTAAGTGAACTTTCTCATTGAATCATTCCTCCTGCGGTACGTTTGACCTTGCGCATCCCAGCCCCCTTATGACAAGAGGATACGCCACGTTCAGACGTCCGGTCAAGTCCCGACTTGCCGCTACCGAGGATGATACAATCCAATAGTCCCTTTCGGCCTATTGTGGCCCTGCGCCTCTGCTGCTGTTGAACACCGGCTTCCATTCCTGGTTTGCTATCGGACGCACCGGGGGCCCCCCTGCCCCTACCCATCACCGCGAGATTGAGCTGGGCGCGGCCGTCCTGACATGATTCCGTTCACGCCCCACATAGTACCGAATTTATTTGCTTGGCCCCCTTTACTTCCGAAAAACTCAGGGTATAATACTATAGAGTACCGACTATCCTGGGAAGCGGTATGGAACCGCGAGATCGGCTGGACTGAAGGGGGGTTTGAATGAGGAAGACGAATGGGACGAGACGGAAAGGGAAAGCGCTGCCAATGGTTCTGGAGAAGCGCGAGGTTGCACGTATGATAAGCACGTGCCCATTGTCCAAGACAGGGCTCAGGACACGCGCCCTTGTATCGGCGCTGGCGGGGGCGGGTTTGCGGTCAAGCGAGGCAACTTCCCTCCGCCCGGGTGACATCAAGTGGAAGCTGAACCTTATCGAGGTCCGGGGCGGCAAGGGCGGGAAAGACCGGACGGTTCCTGTTCACCCTGAAGACATGGCGCGGCTGAAGGCCTGGGACGCACAGCGGCCGTCACGGGCTCGGTTCTTCTTCTGTACGCACCAGGGCAAGAAGACCGCCGACCGCTACGTGCGCCAGCTCATCAAGAGGACCGCCGACCGCGCCGGGCTGGAGAACGCCGACAAGGTGCACCCCCATACGCTTCGCCATTCATTTGCCACCAACCAGCTTGAAAACGGGAGGAGCCTGGCCGAGGTCCGGGACATGCTAGGCCACAGCGACGTGTCTACAACCTCCATCTATGTCCACACCCGCCCGCGCAAGCTGGCCGAGGACGTAGCCAGCAGCCCGAGTGTATGCGGAGAACCCCGGAAGGTACAGCCAGACCGCCCCGTCATCAACGTGGTTACGGGCCACATAGAAAGACCCACGCCACCCCATGAAAGTGCGGCAGACGGCAACGTCGTGGGCGAGACGGGCGAAAAACGGGGGGTGTTCCATGTTCTCGCGGATTGGCGGCGGCTCCTGCCTCATGAGCAGATAGACCTGCTCCAGCGAATGATTGCGGAGATTGGGACTGATTGGGTGGACTTGAAGAGGAAGAACGAATGAAGACCCGGAAACAAGGGACGAAAGCCCCGGACTCCATCTGTGAGCCGGAGGAACCGCGCGGCCCCAGGCAAAAGAAGATCGGGGGCGGCACGCTCCCCCAAGTCTGGGCACCGGCGTTTCTCGACCAGGCCGACGGCCGTCACGGCCTCGTCAAGGCCGTCCGAGAGCGCATAGCCGAGATCGAGCAGGACACCGGCGCGGACAGCATTCAAAAGCGGCTCCTGGCGAGCCGGGCCGGGTTCTTGTCCGCCGTCCTTGAGTCCGTTGAAGTGAAGATGCTCGAAAGCGGAGAATTCCGCGCCGCCCTGGTCGCCACGTATACGCAGATGACCAACGCCCTCCTTGGGCTGCTGCGTCACCTAGGGCTTGAAAAACGGACCAAGGAGGCGACACTGGCCGAGTACATCCAGCGGAAGGACAAGAAAGGGAAGGCGGGCACGTGAACATCATAGACGCCATTGAAGACCGGGAGCTATTCGCCCCATTCCTCGGGCGCGATCACTCCACCTGGGGCAACTGGATGTCCGCGCTTCGATGCTTGTACGGCCTCCCGCTCCGGCGCCAAGATCGTCTTATCATCCGCGAATGCACCGGCCGCCGGAAGCTCCGTTGTCTCCCCGGGGAGGGGTTCAGTGAAGCCCTTTTCATCACCGGCCGACGCAGCGGCAAGAGCCGGACGGCCGCCCTCATCGGCGGATTCGAGGCCGTCTTTGGGGGACACGAGAAGAAGCTGGCCCCAGGTGAGCAGGGCATGGTTGCCATCCTCGCGCCGACCAGGGAACAAGCTGGCATTGTGTTCAAGTACCTCCGCGCATTGTTCGAGACTCCCATGCTGGCGGCCGAGGTCGTCCGAGAAACGCGCACCAAGTTTGAGCTTCGGAACGGTCTGACCGTCGCCGTGCTGACCGGCGACCACAAACGCGCCCGAGGGTATACGCTGGTGTGCGCCATCGTTGATGAACTGGCCTTCTTCGGTGTGGACGACGCGGCCCGGGTCAAGAACGACACGGAGCTTGTACGCGGGCTCAAGCCTTCTCTGGCCACCACCGGAGGGAAGCTGATTGGGATAACCTCCCCGTGGATTAAGGCCGGATACGTTTACAGGATGTACAAGCGAAATCACGCCAACGATACGGGCCGGGTCTTGGTGTGGAACTGCGGCAGCCGGACGATGAACCCGACTCTCCCGCAGTCCGTCATTGACGAGGCACTGGAGGAGGACCCGACCGCCGCCCGGAGTGAATATCTGGGGGAATTTCGAGAGGGCGCTAGTCAATTTATCACGCCGGACATCGTGGAGGCGCTTGTTAAGAAGGGGCGTGTGGAGAGTATCCCGGACCGCCATCACAAATATGTCGCTTTTTTCGACGCCTCGGGTGGGCGCGCTGATTCTGCTTCGATGGCCATCGCTCATACTGAAGAAGGGAGAGTGGTTCTCGACTTGCTTCAGGAGTGGAGAGCGCCACACAATCCACCCGAGGTAATCCGAAAGGCCGCTGGAATTCTCGGTGTGTGGGGTATCCGTTCGGTCACAGGCGATAGATACGCAGCCGGGTTTGTTGAGAGAGCGTTCCACGCCCTTGGCCGCCACTATCGCCCGAGCGATAGAAGCAAGAGCGAAATATACATGGAAGCGCTCCCATTGCTCTGCTCCGGCGCTATTGAATTGTTGGACAATGACCGGATGGTGAAGCAGTTTTCCGGGCTCATTCGCTTGAGCCGTAGCGGAGGTAAGGATATTGTTGACCATCCCCCGGGCGGCCACGACGACCTATGCAACGCCGCGTGTGGGGCATTGGTCAATGCGACCGCACCGGAAGGCGGCCGTATTGGAGTGTGGGGGGACGTGGGGAGCGGAAACCGCGCAAGGAATTTTGTACACGTGTTGATGAATTGTGATTGATGGAAAG
>CAYMFW010000131.1:0-13599 GCA_964389785.1 uncultured Planctomycetota bacterium | reverse complement strand
CATTATACCAAAGAAGGAGGCCCCTGCATATCGAGGTATGAGAAATTCAGGCTAGTCTTTCCCGATGAGGTTCTTCAGGAACGTTTCCGTCGACGCCGGCTTCCACGTTCCGTCCCCGTCCGTCGATACCCCGAGCAGGTGCGGGTACCCCTTCTTCCCGCGGTCCTCGAGCGTGAATTCCAGGTAGATATTGCCTTTCCGGTCCGTGAAGAGGTGATGATAGTAACAGGTGTACGTGTCGCGGCGCGGGGGCGTCGCGACCACCGCGGGCTCCGACCATTTTCCCGACGCGGCGGCCCTCCGGCGGTACGCCAGGTCCGGCGTGTGCCGGTACGCCAGGTGGAGGTTGCCCTTCCCGTCTACCGTCAGCGCCACGTACGTCTGCATCGTCCCGAGCGATACCGGCGTTGTCCATTCCCCGATGCCGCCGCCGCCGGAGCGGAGATACGAGAACCCTTCCATGTCCGGCTTCCAGGCGTGAGAGCCGGTCACCACGTGCAGGACTCCCTTGCCGTCCACGACCAGTGACGGCGTGGAATGGCAGTCCGATTCGACCGGCGGCGAGTCGAGCAGGTGCGTTCTGTTCGTCACCTTCCGCGCGTCGCGATCGATCTCCGCGACCCAGACCGGGTTGCGGCCGGATTCCAGATTGTCCGAGACCTCTATGTAGGCGACGTAGAGACTCTTCCGCCCCCCCGCGGCCACGTTGAGCGCTCCGGAGTGCGACGTGATGCCGTTCGCCTTCTCGGTGACGACGACGGGCGGCGCGAGCTTCAGCCCGTTCCCCGCTTTCTCGGGAAAGATCACCTGCAGCCGGTCGTACTCGCAGAAGCGGAGCTTCTCCCGCCTGCCGCGCACCTTCACGTAAGTATCGGTCACGTACTTCAGCGCTTTTCCGACAATGAGAGCGGGAGGGCACTCGAGAGCGCTTCCGCCGTTCATCGTCTCCATCGTGCACAGGTACGGCCTGGCGCCCAGCGGATAGGCGGTGAAGGTGTCGCCGAAGTCCGTCGAATAGATGAGCGCCGCGTTTCCGTTGATGTCGATCTCGCCGGGCTTTCCCCCGCGGCGCGGGGTGGGGGTGGCGACGAGTATGTAAAGGTGGTCCTCGGCGTCGAACGTCATCGTGCCGAGGTCCCGCGGGTTCTCGCAGTTGGGCTTCAGTTCGAAGCCGGCTTTCCTGAGGGCGGGCAGGAAGGAGCGCTCGACCCACTTCCCGCTGCGGAGCGTCAGGATGGTACCGTACCGCTTCGGCTCACGCGTGTCAACCAGGCAGGGGCGGTTGCGGCTGTCGAAGGCGATCATACTCGCTGGCGGGCAGTCCATGGAGCACTGCGGCATGGAGAACGGCGCCTCGGCGAAGACCGCCGGTGAAATCAGCAGCAGGAGGAGGGGAATCCCGGCGCGTGTCATGCGGCCCCCCGGTGCTACATTCCCGAGCCGAGCGTTCTGAGCTCGTCCGGTCCCATCCAGTTGACCTTTTCGATCTTCGTCTCGGAGCCGACCTTCTTCTCGGCTTCCACGCGAGTCCGGACCAGGAATCGGAGCTTCAGCACCTCGCTCAGGTCTTCGGGCGCCAGCCGTTCCTTTCGGACGATTTCCCAGCTGAAGGGCGTCTTCATCGGATCGGTCGTCCCGCCCGCGGCGAGCTTCTCGAGGGCTTTCGTATGATCCGGACCGAACGCGGTCAGGGGCAGTATCTGGGCGGCGGCGATCTCGCCCGCGACGGCCGGGTCCTTCGCGACCTTCTCGAAGTCCTCTCCGGACGAGAGCTTCTTCGCGGCCGCGTCGGCGCGCTCCTTCAGGATGCGCAGCGCGTCCTCCTCGTCCTTCGCGCCCTGCGGCCATCTGGATATGGAGAACGACAGCCTGCTGAACTTGCCGTACTGCTCCCGGAACGTCTTCTCTTCGCCCCGGCAGTATTCTTTCCACGAGTCCTCGGTGGGCCACTTCTCCTTCCGCTGTCTCTCCGCCCATTTGTCCATTCCGAGGTCCACGCGGAGCATCAGCCGGAGGTCGCTCCACGTGATGCAGTCGCGGACCATCACCGCGGAGATCGGCTTCGGGGGGGCTTTGCCGAACGGGTTGGGGTCCTTCTTCATTATCTCGATCTCCTCGTCTATCTCCTTCTTGGAGACCGCGACCCCTTCCCTGTCGAGAAACTGGCGGAGCGGAACGTAACGGATAAGGCGCGCACGGCGGGTCTCCCAGCCGGCGGACATGTCCGTCGGGCACACGTCCGGATTGTAGGAGGGGCATTCCGCCAGTCCGGCCGCTATCGCCTTTTTGCCGAACGCCTCGCCGTTGATTCGGAATTCGACGTCCTTCTCGTCCGTCCTCTTTTCGGCGGCGGCCGGTTCGGCCGCGGCACAGACGGACGCGGCGACAAACAGTCCTGCGAGGCAGATCGAAGCGAGCTTCATGCGTCCCTCTCCTTTGAATACGGGGACACGAAGGAATCATGTCCCCGTGTCTTACGGGGCGGTGATCTTCCGGTTTTCGAAGGCCCAGAGGGCCTGGTACGGGCCCTGCCAGACGGCGGAGGCGTCGCCGTACTCGCCGAGGCGGCCGTAGCCCTCGATCCTGGTCTTCTGGACGATCTTCTTGGCCTTCACGTCCACCTGCCAGATCTCGAACTTGTTGCCGTCCTGGATCCGGACCGTCACGCAGCCCTTGCTCCAGCTCGGCTCCACGTACGCCTCCGGGTCGCCGTAGCCGCCCTCCTTCACGTTCATGATCTCGTTGCCGGACTGCGGGTCCATCCCCACGAGCGTGACGGACGTGGCGCCCATCTCGTACTTTATACCGTATGGCTTGCCGTCCACGAACGTCATCGAGCTGAGAACCAGACCGGTGGCGGTCTTTCCGCCCTCCGCTTCCTTTTCCTGCTCCTGGTACTGCTTCAGCTTCTGGTCCATCTTCTTTCCGCCCTCGCGCCTCCGCCAGAGCATGTCGCCGGAGGCGAGGTCGAACACCGCGTTCTCCAGCACCGCGTAATACGGCTTGAGCACGAACAGCTTCCCGCTGTCGATCCACATCCGGTACGACGCGTCCTGGGACATGTCCAGCTTGGTCGCGCCGCGGGACCAGCGCACCTCCCGTTTGTCGCAGTCCACCACGTGGTAGGTCAGGCCGTCGGAGACCGCGAGCACGCCGTTCTTGAACGCCACCGGGTGCTCCTCCGCCGACTCGGCGGCGGCCGGGTTGCCGCCCGTTCCCTCCATCGCGAACATCGGGTGCTTCCGGTTCGTCGTCAGCCCCGGCAGTCTCACCCGGCACAGCATCCGCCCGGTGCCCACCTTCCGGAAGGACACCTCCGACGGGCTCTTCCTGACGGTGAACATGGTGTCCTTGTGGAAGAACGGTCCGGCGTAGAACTCTCCCATCTCGGGCGAGTCCCATACGATCTCCCCGGTAGTCGGCGAGATGGCGACCGTGCTTCCCCGCCCGCACAACACCAGCACGTCGCCGCACATGCCGACCGTCTGTATGTCGAACCCGAGCGGCACCCGGAAGTGCCACTTTTTCTCCTTCTTCTTGTTCGCGTCCAGGTCGGTGTCCGGCGCGTAGTCCAGCGCGATCACGTCGTACTGGCCGTGCACGATCGCAAAGTTGTTGTGGATGAATATCTCCTCGAAGCCGACCTCGTAGCCCTCGCCGCCGACCAGCCGGCCGTGCAGCAGGATCTCGCGGGCCTCCCATACCTTCTTGTTCGTCTTCATGTTCCAGCACAGTATGGTGAACCGGTTGCCGTACGCCCGCTTCTTCCGCCCGCCGACGAACAGCAGGTGCGCGGTGCTCGCCACCTGTCCCTTCTGCGGGAGGACCAGCCGCACCATGTCCGGGTCCTCGTTCTTGGTCTGCTCCTGCTCCATGCTCGAGCCGGCGGGCATGTTCGTGGGGGGCGGCACCTGGAAAAGTCCCTTGTTTCCGCCGGAGACCAGTTTCTCGCCAAGCCCGCACGCGGAGGCCAGGTCCGCGAAGCGCCACAGCTTCGCCTGCCGCTCCACCGGTTTCAGGGACGAGGCCGCCGCGACGAGCTCCTGTATCTTCTTTCTCGCGGCCTCGCTCTCGGGCCAGCACCACAACAGCCGCTCGCCGACCTCGATGCTCTTGTACTTCTTCAGCTCCTCCTCGGCCTGCGTCTCGTACCGGTCGCGGTAATCCTTCGGCGCGCGCGCCAGCAGCTGCCGGAGCCGCCGGGCGATCAGGTTCCTGGTCTCCACCACGTAGTCCGCGTCCACGTTGGCCACCGCCAGGAAGTAGTCCACCAGCGCGGTCTTCTCGCCCTCGTATATCTGTTTCGCCGCCTCCTGGAACGGGATGGGGATCTCCGCGAGCAGATTGTCAAGCGCCTTCTGCGCGGTTGTCGTCAGCTCCTTCCGGTCTCCCAGCTCCAGCCCCGATACCATGATGGACTCCCGCCAGTAGTGCCGGGACGCGTTCTGCAGCACCTGCACCGCCTTGTCCCAGTCGCCCTTCTTCGCGTGAAGCTCTGCGTACGCCAGCAGTGCCCGTATCTCCTGGTTCGGGTTGGACGCGGTGGCGCCCATCTTCTTGCACGCCGCCTCCAGGAACGGCAGGTCCGCCGACTGGTGGCCCCACCGGGCCAGCTCGGTGTACAGCGGATACAGCCGGAGGTTGATGTTTCTCCGCCGGTCCTCCTCCTCAGAGGGGAGCAGCGGCTTGCATTCCTCGTACTGCGTGATGGCGCCCTGCACGTTCCCGGCCTTCCGCGCCATCTCCGCCTTCGCGAAGAGGGTCTCCAGGTCCTTTCGCTCCGCCAGAATCTTGGCCATCCCCTTTCTGTCGTAGCGGACGAGCATGTGGAAGACGGTGACGTCCACCTCGAACGGGATGCCCCACCGCACGAACGACATCCTCATCGCCGGGTGGAACTCCTCCGGTTCCTCGTTCACCACCCGCTTGATCACCGGCGGGGCGTGCGGATGGTCGTAGATGAACGCGGGCGGGTGGTACCAGCGGCGCTGGAGTATGATCTCCTTGCTCTTGATGTCGGCACAGTACTCGGAATTGAACGGGCCCTGGCACGGGTACGGGTTGCGGTACCAGCCCTGCATCGCGAAGTACAGCTTGCCGTCCGTGGTGAGCGTCGGCTTGCAGTGGAGCGAGCCGGTATCGACCCAGTAGTCATTCCCCTCGCCGGTGATGGCGGGCTCGAGCCCCTTGGGGACCCCCTTCTCGTTGAACTTGCCCCGCTGTCCCCACATGCCGTGCATGCCAATCTTCCACGAGAGCTTTCCGGTGTTCGGATCGATGAATACCGGCTCCCGTCCGGAGATGCACAGCGTGCCGTCGGAGGCGAAGCCGTCCATCCGCCACGCCTGCTGGAACCCCTTGGATCCCCTGTCCGGCCAGCCGGAATCGGAGCTCTGTGTCGTGACCCAGACGATGCGGCCGGTCTCCTTGTGTATCGCCAGCAGGAACGGAGAATCCGCCGGGGTGACGAACAGCTTATTGCCCCTCACCATCGGCGGCTCGTTGCGCCAGATCTGGCCCGGCGACGAGAAATTATCCATCACCACCTTGCTCTGCGGATACCGGGTAAGCCAGCGGACCTGGCCGGTCTGCGCGTCGACCGCGGCGACGATGCCGGCGTTGGTGACGTGATAGACCGCTCCGTCCTTCACCAGCGGCGCACTGGACAGTATCCGGATCTTCCGCGGGTAGCGGCTCTGCGTGATCTTCAGCGGCGATATCCGCGACAGCTTGGTCCGCCAGAGCAGCTTTCCGGTGCGCGTCTCGAACGCGGCGAGCTCGGACGTGGAAGAGATGTGGCTCCGGCCGCGTATGTCATCGTGGACGACGGGCACCACCACCATGCCGCGACCGGCCGCGGGGGAGGCCTGGTACCGGTCGAGCCACTCGTCCTCCGTGGTCGCGGCCATCGGCCCCTTGGCCCACAGCAGCCTGCCGGTATGCTGGTCAACCGCCACGAGCGACGGGCCGTACACGAACATGTGCGCGAACACCACGCCGTCGTGAACCAGTATCGACTGGTTGGGATAGTAATAGTGGCGCGTTCCGCCGGTGTACCGGTCCCAGTCGAAGCTGGAGCCGCCCGGACCGAATGCCCAGTTGAGTTCCCCGGTCAGCAGCGACCGGCTGTACAGCACGTTCAAGTCCTTGTAGATCAGGTCCGTTTCCGTCGCCCAGGGGAACGTCTCCGGTTCCACCCCGCGCGGCCAGCGTCCCGGACGGGTCGTCAGCGGCACCCGCCACTCGCCGCGGTTGGTCGAGAAGTCGTAGGGCATCGGCTCGAGCAGCTTCTTGTCGTCCAGCGCGTCGTACCGGGCACTGCGGCGCCCCTCGCGCTGGGTGACCCAGAACGCGTCGTACTTGAACTGCTCCAGCTGCTTCAGCAGGCGGGAGACGGTCTCTTCGTTCCTGTTCTTTATCTTGGCGACGGCGGCCTTGAACATGGGTTCCTGGTTCATGTGCTTGTAGCAGATGGCAAGCCGCGCCCATACCTGGTCCCGGTCGAGCTTGATGTCGTCGCGGTCTTCGTCCGCCTGGCCGTGGTACGTGACGATCCGCTCGTAGTACCGCCGTCCCTCGTCGTACTGCCCCTTGTCCACCGCGTCGTTTCCCAGCGCGAAGAGCGCGTCGTCTCCGTACGACGTGGCCAGGTGATATCTCACCAGATCCTTGTAGTCGAAGATGGAATATCTGCGCACCGCCTTCTGGTAGATCTCCTTCGCGGCCGGGTCGTAGAGTATCCGGTAGTACGTCAGCTCCTTCTTCGGGTAGGTGAGGATGCGTCTCTGCACGTACAGGCACGCCGGGACGAAGATGCCGTGCTCGGCGATGTGCACCAGGTCCTCCGGATACTCCTTCAGGATCCTCCGGTACAGCTCCGTCGCCTGGCGGGGCTCGTTCTTCTGTTCCAGCGTCTCGTTGGCCTTCTTGATGATGGGCCACACCTGCGCGTCCATCTGCACGTCGCCGACGTTCATGTAGAGCTTCTGGCGCGAGAACTTGAGTTCCTGGTCGCTGGCCTTGCCCCGATACGACTTGATGAACTTGGGGGCGTAGTTGTCGTAGATCTGTTCGAGCGACGGCTTCGCGTCCCAGATGGGGCCTTTTGCGGCCGGCTTCTTGGGCGCGGACCACGCCGGCAGGCACAGCGCCGTCAGCATGACGGGGACGGCGAGCAGGGCAATGAGACGGTGTGAGATGTGCGGTCTTTGCACGAAGGCCTCCTCTCTCAGTATGCGAGATACATGCTTGGGTACCGCTGCAAGCGGCTTGAATACCGTGAGCCGATTATACCACGTTCGCCAAAATAGGGATAGACCCTTTTTCACCCGGCCGAACCTGAAATCCGCTCGTCAACATCCCGCCGCCGGCCGCACAAGACGATAGAGAAAAGGGTCTGTCTCCCGCAGATCGGGGCAAACTGGTAAACTTGTGAACGTCCCCGTTTACTTGATCGGTATTGTTTCCGTCGCGTGGTACGTGATCTTCGTGACGACGATGCGCTCGTTGGACATGTCGGGGACGCAGGCGTAGTTATCCGTGGCGGTGACGTCCATCAGGTGGCCGAAGGTGACGTCCTTGCCGTCACGCCCGCTGTCCGCGTTGCCGTACGTGCCGAGGTGCATGATGAGATTGCCTGCGGTGTCCACGATGCCGACGCTGTTCCGGTACGCCTCCGGCACCCAGGTGCGCTTGTACCAGTCGGTGCAGATACGCATGTTGGGGCACTTGCAGCTGTGGGATACGATGGGCGATCCGCCCGCGTACGTCCATTCGACGTCCTCGAGCCATCCCTTGGAGCCGCCGAGCACGACGTCGTGCGGTCGCGTCGGCCACGGGTCCATCTTCGTCGGGGCGCTGGCGCGGAGCACCCGCGCACCGGTCTTCGGGACCTTGATCAGCGTGCCGTTGAACGGATCGATACCTTCCTTTCCGGAGCCGATGATCGTGGTCTTCCCGTACAGGAACGGCTTGCCGCCGACCATCCGGGTGCCTCGCAGCACTGTGTACACCGCGCCGTCCTCGTCGACGCCGACGCCGTTCGTGTAGAGAAGTCCCTTGCACAGATCGGGGGAGCGGTACTCCCCGGTGCGCTCGAACACCCACAGCGTATTCCCGGAGAGCACGATGCCCGGCTGGCGCCGTATCGTGTAGATCGCCGCTCCCTGCTGCTGCAGCTTCTTGATGCGCTGGAGGAAGTCCTGGTAGCTGTGGCCGCCCACCGACCCTGCGCGCTGGTTGACGAAATCGCCCTGCACCGAATCCTCCATGCGCGGCACGTAGTAGATGCAGCTCTCGATGGCCACCTCTCCCTGCATCGTGACGTCCATGCCGAACTGGAAGTAGTGCCCGCCGGGCTGATCGCGCACGTCCAGCACCCCCTGCCAGCCGTTCCTCGCGACGCCGTAGTCGTACGGCACCTCGTGGTACTCCCGGGTCCTGCCTTCCTTCTTCTTGATCTGGTCGGGGGCCACCCGGCCGACGCCCGGGAAGCCGAACCCGGGATTGAAATGCACGTGCACGTAGCCGCGCTTGTCGAAATCCACGTCGTCCGTCGAAGGCCAGCCGTCGATTCGCCACAGGTACTCGCCCGTATTCAGGTCGAACACGTGGACGTTGCGGAAGTAGAGCTGTTCCCGGTTGGGGTCGGCCGATACCCGGGTGAATCCCATCGGGAGAAGAATCTGGTGATCGAAGCCCTGCGTGCCGGCGATCTCGTTCGCTTCCTTCTTGAAGTCCCGCACCACCTTGAACTTCTTGCCCTGCTCCTCCAGGATCAGCAGGCGTTTGTTGTCGCTGGTGACCCATACTCTGGTCGGCGACGAGAAGTGGTCCACTCTCATCACCGGTTCCCATCCGGAGTAGCTGTTGCCCCGCTTGTCGAAGCTGAGGGTGCTGACGTCGTACTCGGCGACCGGCTTCGGCTTGTCGAAGCTCTCGAGTTTGGTGAGCCGCGCGACGGACTTGCCGCGCTCGCGCCAGCCGTGCAGCACGTAAATCGCGCCCGTCGTCGGATGAATCTCCACCAGGTACGCCCGGTCCAGCTTTATTGACTTGAGGAACTTCGCGTCCTCGGAGTATATCTGGATCCGGTTGTTGCGGGTGTCGCACACGTACACCCGGCCCTTCTGATCCACCGCGATGCCCTCCGGCCCGGCGAAGTGATAATCGTCCCCGCCCAGCTTGTCTTCCTCGCCCACGAACGTCTTCTTTCCCAGCGGATCGCTGGTCGTCGCGTCCAGCCGGAACACCGCCGGAGAGCCGCCGCGCCCGGAGCCCTGCAGGCCGCTCAGGTAGAGCCACTTCTTGTCCGGCGAGAGGGCAAGCTTGGGAAACGACATGACGAATTCCGACGAGCGCACACCCATGCCGCGGGATATCTGCCGCCAGGCGTAGGTGGAATCCTTCGGCGACCCTCCATCCTCTACGTTCACCCGGTACAGCCACACCATGCTCTTTCGGTCCGCCACGGTCGCGTAGGTCAGCAGCCCGTCGGAGAGCAGCATCTGATGCGGGCGCACCGCGCCGGCGGGGAAGTACACGCCGTAGCCGAATATCGTGCTGGTGAAGCGGCCCATAGAGGGCAGCCCCTTGATCTCGCCGGAGACCAGCGCGAATCTGCCCTTCTCGTACTCGATCTTCTCCAGTCCCCTGAACCGGTCGAGCGGCACGTCCGCCGCGGGGGGGAACACCGTCTTCATGTAATTCCCGTCCCGGTCGTACTTCCTCACCTGCACGTGGTCGTCGCCGGAGAGGACGTACACCCCATCTTTGTCCGCCGCGATCCCCCGGTAGGTGCCGACCAGGCTCTTCGGTGTCCAGCCGAGCAGCTTGTCGAACACCGGTTTCAGTCCGAGTTCGACCTTCACCTTCAGCTTCTCCGGCTCCCTCACGTAGCCGCCCAGGTCGTCCTTTCCGTCCCAGTAAACCTTTTGCGAAAGGGAGTTCCTCTGGAACGGGGCCGGCGCGTTCTTCCCCAGCACGCCGGATGCCAGGTGGCGGACGACGTTCCCCTTGTCGTCCACGAGGGATACGGTGACGTCGCAGTTTCCCTTCACCGCGAATGATATCTCGTGTCTGTCCTTGGCGACGAGCTTCACCTGCGGCTTCTCGATGAACGCGAAGACGCTCTCTCGTTCCATCGCCTTCGCCTCGTACGGGGTGTAGATGTCCGGCGCGGCGGACGCGGACGACGTATGCGACAAGGCTGAGATGCCTATTAGGATTATCGCTGAGACAACACGCATGCTCGACTCCTTTCCGGCTGCGATGCACTTGAAACGGAAATGGGATTCGCGGTCTGCTGTTCATGGTCATTATCGCGCCGTCCGGGCGGCGGTGCAAGGATCGGCAGCAAGACAGTTGATTTGTCTCAACTAGTCTCAGTCGGTGCAGTCGAGGGACGGCGCAAAGCCGTCCCTACCGCGTACTGGTGCCGATGAAGCCGCCTCCGGCGCGCCCGCCGGACCTCTATAACGCGGACTTCATAGACGCGCCGGGCGGCGACCGGGCGCGCACCTGGGTGGAGAACGCCGAGTGGCTGTACGCGGGGGCCTCGCCCATCGTGTCCACCGGATGTTCCTGCCCGATCCAGAGGCTGTACGTGGACTGGTACAAGCGCACCTTCGTGCCGGAATCCTACCGGCACACAATCGGCGTGCTCGATGCGGCCGGAAACCTCATCATGCACCTGGGCGGCTACGGCAACCACGACAGCGCGATGGGGCGGGAAAGCATGACTCCGATCGGCGGGGACCAGATAGCCATGAGCCTGGTCCGCCTCATATCCGGCACGGATGACTGCCTGGTCTTCGAGGACCACGGCGAGCGCATAATGGTGCTGAAACTCAGCTACCACGCTGAGGAAACGGTTTCCATACAGTAAGGACGGGCCAATTCGAGTGACAGGTTACTCTATTTGCCTGTAGAATGGGCCGGATCTTTCATCGGCCAGTTCAAGAAAGGACAGTGCATGAAACGATTTCCCGAATTCATCACCACCGAAGCCAACCGGGTGGCGGAGGGACCCGACCCGGGGATCATCGGCACCGTCTTCGACGGGGCGGACGGCTCCCAGGTGGTGTTCTGGGAGTGTGAGGATGGGGGCACCCAGCCGGAGCAGGTCCACGACTTCTGGGAGTACGCCCTGGTGGTCGAGGGCACGTTCGACGGAGAGGTGGGCGGAGAGCCGGTGCACCTGGAGCCCGGGGACGAATGCACGATACCGCCCGGCGTTCCGCACCGCGGAAGGTACAGCGCCAGCTACCGGGCCATCGACGTATTCAGCGCGAAGCGCGTGGAGCGCGCTTCGTGAGATACAGCCTTCTCTCGCTTGTGGTGGCCGCGGCACTCGGTGTATCCGTCCGGGCCGAGGAGAAGGAAAACGACATCTACTCGTACCTGAACCGGGTTGCCGCGGAGATCACCGCCGACGCGCCGACGAAGTACGCAACGCTCGGCGAATGGAAGAAGGCCCGGCCGAAGGTGCGCGCGGAGTGGATCGAGATGCTCGGTCTCACCGACGTACCGCTCGAAGGAAAGCGTCCGCCCCTCAACGTCACGGTCACCGGCTCCGTCCAGACGGAGGGGTACCGTATCGAGAAGCTGTACTTCGAGTCCCTGCCGAAGCTGTACGTGCCGGCGAATCTGTATATCCCGGACGGAATCAAGGACAGGGCGCCGGCGATACTGTACGTATGCGGCCACGACCGCTCTCCCAAGGTGAAGCTGCAGGCCCACGCGCGCCGTTTCGTCCAGCTCGGCTTCATCTGCCTGATTATCGATCACATCTGCGGCGAGGGCAGGGGGGAGCACCACGGCTGTTACAGCCGTGGATGGTTCCACTGGTACTCCCGCGGCTACACGCCCGGCGGCGTCGAGGCGTGGAACGGCATCCGGGCGCTCGACTACCTCTGCGGCCGGGAGGATGTCGATCCGGAGCGGCTGGGTGTCACCGGCTACTCCGGCGGCGGCTCGTACAGCTGGATGGTCGGTGCGCTGGACGACCGGGTGAAGGCGGTGGCGCCGAACTGCGGCGGGGGCACGGTGGAATCGCACGTCGCGTCGAAGACGATCAACGGCCATTGCGACTGCGTGTCGCCGGTGAATACGTACCTTCGCGATTATCACGACCTCGGCGCGCTCATCGCGCCCCGACCGCTGCTCATCACCCAGTCCACGGCCGACCGCTACTTCCGTCTCGATGCGGTCAAGAAGCTGTTCGCGCACACGAAGCACATCTACACCCTGTATGAACAACCGGGCAATGCCGAGCTGCTGGAGAACCCGGGAAAGCACGGGTACCACACGATATCGCGCACCGCGATATTCTCGTTCTTCCTGAAATACCTGATGGGCCGGGACGCCCGCCGCCAGGAGGTGGGGGACGTGGACAACAGGGACCTGGCCGCGAAGGATCTGAACGTATACGAAAAGAAGCCGCCCAGGGACGACCGGACGCCGACGATTCACGACTCGTTCGTGAAGCTCGCGGAGCCGGTGAAGCTGGAGACCGACGCTCAGCGCGACACACACCGGAAGAAGGTGGTGGAGTTCCTCGGCACCAGGACGTTCAATGCGTTTCCGAAGAGCCCTCCGGCGCTCGACGTGAAGGCGGCGGGGGAGAACGGGGTCTCTTCGTACAGGTTTGTGCCGGAGAAGGGGTGGTGTCTCGGCTGCAGCGTGAAATGGCGGCATCCGAAATCGAATCCGCTTGTGGTGATCGTTCGCGGGCCGGCCGATACGGACGAGGATATCGAGAAGCTCCGCGCGTCGCTCCCCGCGGACGCGAACATCGCGGTATTCGAGCCTCGCGGCGTCGGTCCGACCGCATGGCCGGTCAAGGGAAGGGCGCAGCGGTTCATCCGCCGCGCCGCCGCGTGGACCGGCCGGACGATCGCCTCCATGCGCGTCTACGACGTGCTCCGCTGTCTCGAGATGCTCCGCGCGATTCCCGACGTGGATAAGACAAAGATCGGCCTTGCCGCGCGGGGGGAGATGTGCGCCGTCGCCGCGTACGCCGCGCTCCTGGATGAAAAGGCCTCCTCGGTCGTTCTCGAGAATCCCCCCGCCACGCAGAACGCGCCGAGCGACCGGAGCGGCGGCGGCCCCGCTATCGAGATGCTGAGCTGCCTGCGTGTCACCGACCTGCCTTGGGTGATCGAACTGCTTGGGCCGCAGTGCCGGGTGATGAAAAGCGGGGAGAAGTAGCATATACTGGAGGCGTGGGAGGATTCTGAATGAACTTGGATAAATGCAAAAAGGCCGCGCTCGAAGACGTGGGCATCCCCGCGGAGTTGTACGACGAACTGGTGCGTGACTTCGTCCCCGAGGCGGAGGAGTCCGTCGCCGAACTCAACGGCGCGCTGGAGAGCGGCGACCTGGAAACGGTGAAACGTGCCGTGCACAAGATACACTTCGTCTCCTTCTCCTCGAGGATCGCCATGAGCATCTTGGCGGAGGTGGAGTCATCCTCGACGACGACGATCTTCTTCTTCCCGCCGCCTTGCAGTGCAGGACGCAGAGCCGGAATGAAGTAACCTGTCACGAATGGTCGTTCCTTTAGGATTGTAAAGCAAGGGACCTCCTTTAGTCGAGAAT
>CAYMFW010000130.1:0-13602 GCA_964389785.1 uncultured Planctomycetota bacterium | reverse complement strand
GGCCGCGCTGGATTCTCACCAGCTTCCCCAGTTGTCAATCGTACGGCGCCTTATACCGCAGCGGCGGCGCCGTGTCAACAGCCGCTAGCAGCTCCCGGCCAGTTTCGACGCGGCGGCCTTGTCTACTATGATCGTCACGTTCGGATGCTCCTGAAGTAATGAGGCCGGCACGTCTTCGGTCACCGGTCCCTCCAGGCTCTTTGCGATTGCATCGGCCTTGCTCTCCTTATTCGCGATCAGCACGATTTCCTTGGCGTCCATGATGGACGCCATGCCCATCGAAAGCGCCTGCCTGGGCACCTCGTCCGCGCTGGCGAAGAAGCGGGCGTTGTCCTGGATGGTGCTCTCCTTCAGGTCCACCACACGCGTCTTCGAGTCCTTCGGGGAGCCGGGCTCGTTGAAGGCGATATGGCCGTTGCTGCCTATGCCGAGCAGCTGCAGGTCCACCCCGCCCGCCTCCTTTATCCTGCCCTCGTAGGCCGCGCACTCGGCGGCGAGGTCCTCGGCCACGCCGTTCAGCACCCTCGTGTTCTCCTTCTTGATATTTATGTTGTTGAACAGCTTGTCGTTCATGAAGTACCGATAGCTCTGGTCGTGTGACGCCTCGATACCGGCGTACTCATCCAGGTTGAACGTCCTGACCCCCGAGAAGTCCAGCTCGCCGGCCTTGTTCTTCTCCGCGAGAATCGCGTACATCCGCTCCGGGGTGCCCCCGGTGGCCAGCCCCAGCACGATGTCCGGCTTGGCCTTGATCCTGTCCGCGAAGATCTCCGCAGCCTTCTGGCTGACTTCCTCGTAATTCTCACATACCACAACCTTCATCTTCTGCTCCTTTCCTCGATGCCCTACGATTCTCCGTCTACCGCCCCGACCTCTATGTCCAGATCCTCCCGCCGCTCGATCCGCTGTACCTGACCGTCCCGGAGCCACAGGATTCGGTCCGACGCGCTCAGCATCTTCATGTCGTGCGTCGCGGATATCACCGTTACGCTCAGCTCTTCCTTGAGTTCGAGCAGCAGGTTGATGATTTCGGTTCCCGTCTTCAGGTCCAGGTTGCCGGTCGGCTCGTCAGCGAGAATGATCGCCGGATCATTTGCCATCGACCTTGCGATGGCGACACGCTGCTGCTGTCCTCCGGACAGCTCGAACGGGCGGTGTGTCATCCGCTCGCCAAGCCCCACCCGCTTCAGGATCTGCTCCCCCTTGTCGCGCGCTTCCGCCGGTGGAATGCCGGCGAATACCATGGGCAGCGTCACGTTTTCCAGCGCCGTCAGCACCGGAAGAATGTTGAAGGTCTGAAAGATGTAGCCGACCTTTCGACAGCGAAGCCACGCAAGCTCGTATGAATCGAGCTGGGATACGTCCACCTCGTCTATGTACACCGCGCCTTCACTGGGCACGTCCAGCCCGCCCACCATGTTGAAGAGCGTCGTCTTTCCGGAGCCGGAGGGTCCCATTATCGAAAGATACTCGCCGCGGTATATCTCCAGATCGATGCCCTTCAGGGCGCTGATGGTATTCTTGCCCATCCGGTACACCTTGGTGACGCCGACGGCCCGAACCACTGCATCGCCCGCGGTGACCCCCTGGCGAGCGCCTTCCGCCCCTTCCCTGTGATCGGTTTTGTCGGCGTCCGGTTCATGCGTCATTATCTTGATCCCCTATTCCTCGACACGCAGCGCCTCCACTGGCTCCATCTTTGCCGCCAGATATGCGGGATAGCACGCCCCGAGCGTGGAGAGCACGAGCCCCACCAGCACGGAAAGCCCCAGGATCTTCGCCAGCCCCACGACAGGCAAAAACTGCCATACGTAGCTTCCGAACTGGGCCAGCTTCATGACGACCCCTATGCTCAAGCCGAGCACCAGTCCCACCGCCGTCCCGACCAGGCCCAGAAAGGCTGACTCGAACAAAAACAGCCGCATCACGAATCCGTCAAGCGCACCGAGACACTTCATCGTTCCTATTTCCCTGAAACGCTCGGTGACCGACATCAGCATCGCGTTGGCGATCCCCACCCCGCAGGTGAGAAGCGACAGCACGATCAGCCAGGTATCTCGCGGGTCGCCCTCCAGCGTCGCCTCTACATTGACGCTGAACTTCTCCAGCATCAGCCGGAGCCCCTGATCACTCGTTTCCTGCCACGCCACGACCAGCGCCCGGTCCATCACGTTGATGGTACCGGTATAGGACAGGAACGTGACCGCCAGCACAACGCTGGACAGCGTCACGATCGAGCGGCCCAGACGCACCCGTATGCCCCTGACCGCTATCTCCAGAGCGCGGCTCATGGGCTGGTAGACCCGCCCTACGGCTTGTACTTCCCTCTGCACAGTGCGTTCTCCCGGGGAATTATCAGGAACGGGATTATACCAGAATGGCAGGCCGCCGCAAGGGGGGCGACCTACTTAATGGTGACCTCGTGCTCCCCCTGCACCACCTCGCCAATCTTCCAGGCCTTGTAGCCGAGCTTGCGTATCCGCTTGGTCATCGCGTCCGCGTAGTACGGCGCGGAGATGAAGACCAGGCCGACACCCATGTTGAACACACGGTACATCTCCTCGTCGTCAACCCCTCCCCATTTCTTCAGGAGGTCGAAGAGGGGACTCCGCTTCCATCGCCTGGAGTAGAGCCTGATGCCGCATGACCGGGGTATCACCCGGATGATGTTTCCCGGCAGACCGCCGCCGGTGATGTGAGCGATTCCCTTTACCACCTTCTTCACCTGATACTGATCCAGCACCGATCGTATCAGCCGGGTATAGATCAGGGTAGGCTCCAGAAGGGCTTCACCGACGGTCGTCCCCAGCTCCTCCATCTCGTGGTCCAGATCCACGGAGCCTTCCTTCACCACCGCCCTGGCCAGAGAGTATCCGTTGCTGTGCAGCCCGCTCGATCCGACACCAACTACGATATCGCCCGGAGCGGCCGCATCGTTCGTCACCATCTTGGAGCGCTCCCCGACACCCACCGAGAACCCGACGAGATCGTAGTGCCCCCCCTTGTAGAACCCCGGCATCTCGGCCGTCTCTCCCCCGAGAAGCGCGCATCCCGCGTCGAGGCATCCCTCTACGACACCCCGGAGCACCTCGAGCAGCTTCTTGCCGGACAGCCGGGAAGCGGCGACGTAGTCGAGGAAGATGAGCGGGGTCGCGCCGGTGCAGGCTAGATCGTTCACGCTCATCGCCACCAAGTCTATGCCAACCGTGTCGTGCTTGTCCAGCGCCTCAGCGATCGCAATCTTCGTTCCGACACCGTCGGAGCACGCCACGAGGACCGGACTGCGCATCTTCTTCGTGAACAGGGACGGGCTTCCGAGAGAGAAGAGGCCGGCGAACCCTCCGGGATTCTCGATCACCTCAGGTCCGAACGTCCGCCTGGCGAGGCCGGAGATCCCACGCGAGATCTCATCGCCCCTGTCAATGTCCACCCCGGCATCCCTATAGGTGAGACCCTTTTTGCCCATTGCGCTACCTCAGCTGTTTCCTGTGACTTCGGGCCCGCTCCAGAAACCCCTTCTTGTCCTGCACCGTCTCTTCGAGCTGAAAGGAATATACACGTTTGTCGTGGAATTTGTAAGGGACCAGCACCTCGCAGATGAGATCCACGATGATCACCTGGTACCAGGGAGGGTTGATTTCGACGACCCTGCTCGCCGTCTCGAACCCCTCCTTCTCCACCCTGATTCTTCTGGTGCCGTAATGCTGGAACGACACCGTAACAGGCGTGTTTCCTATGTGCGCATCGTCCAGATAGGCGCGCGCGCCCGCCGGATCCGATTTGACCGTGATGGATCTGACAACACATCCCTGCAGCAGCAGCGCGCATGCCGCCGCTCCCGCTGCCGTCAGTATGCTTCCGGCCACCGACAACCTCATTTCTTCACCGCCTCTTTCTCTCCGAACACCTGCGCGCTGAATCTCCACAGCGTGGCGCCCGATTTCCAGCTCTCCGCGGGAAGCCCCGCCTTCCAGCAGATCCCCTCCAGGAATCGATCCCTGTCCCATCCCTGTTCCACCGGCACCTGAGGAAGGAGGACGCCGCTGCGGCCGTCTTTCTGAATCACCAGACCGTCCCGGCCCACATTGATCTCATTGACGTCCTTCACCCGGATCAGTTCGCTCATCACCGAGATCGATATCTCGATCTGACCGAGTTCGGACTCCGTCACCGGATCATCGCGGAATCGCGGATCCTGGCACGAGTTGATCGTATTGCTGATCACCGCGTCAAGCACAGACGTGCGTCCCACTATGTAGCCGATGCATCCCCTCAGCCGCTTCCCGTTCTTGAGCGTGACGAACACCCCCCTCTTCGCCCGCATCGGCGCCGTTATCCCGAGGGACTTGGAATCGACTGTGAATCTCGTCTCCGTCTTCACCCATGACTCCAGCACCTTTCTGGATATTCCAACCAGAGTTTTCTGCTCCGCATCGCCGAGGAACGTGTCGCTCACGAGGACGATCGCCTTCTTCACGGCGGCCTTCGCATCCTTTCGTGCTTCCTTGAAAACGCCCGCCGCGACGTAGCTAACCGACTGCGAGAAGTCGCCGGACTTCCTCCCGGACGTGTCATACTTCACCAGCTCCCCCCTGCACCCCTCGGAGAATATGGACAGAAGCACGAAGATGGGCGCCGCTCCGCAGATCGTCGCGCGCGTATTCCGCTGATAGCGATAGAAGCCGTCGGGATCCGTTCCCAGGATGAACTCGACCGCCCCCATGTCCAGCTTCTTCAGGTTCTCGGGAATATCCGTTTTGAACGGCACATACCCGTAGCCGCCTCCGTAGTGGGTAAAGTCCGAACTCGCAACCACCAGGGTATTGTCGTCGACGTGTCTTGCCACCGCCGCCGAAATGTCCCGGAGCACCCCGATGGTCGGCCGCCCGACCACGATCGGGACCAGTTCGAAATCCTTCAGCACCCTTTGCAGAAACGGGAGTTGTATCTCGATCGAGTGCTCACGGGCGTGCGCCTCCGGAACGGTCTCGAAGTTCCTGTCCTTCAACAGCGCGTCGCAGACCTTGCGGTCCAGGGGGACCCGGCCCAGGGGCGTCTCGTAGTGCGTCACATCCAGAATGGACGCGCCCGGCGGCGCCACATGGTGGGCAGGAGCAAGAACGATTACCCGTTTATAGCTGTGCCCTTTCAGCAAGCGGTACGCGTGCCCGGCAACCGCCCCGGACCAGGTGTATCCGGCGTGCGGGCACACGAGCCCCACCGGCTTCGTCTTGAAGGAAAACACTGTGGCTTTCTCCATATAGCCGTCGACGACGGCCGCGAGCGCCTTGCGGTCCGCGCTGTACCACTGCCCTGCCAGGATCGGCTTCCGAACGCCCTCAGCCCGGGCCGAGCACCCCACGAGAATCATGGATATGCACACAACACGCTTCAGCATCACAGCTCCGATACTCTCACTTCGCTCGAAGTCCGGGCAGATTCGTACACTGCGGTTATCAGCTGCACGGATTTTCGGGCGCTTTCTCCGGTAATCGCAGGATCGCGACCGTTTCGTACGGCGTCGGCCATATCCGCCACGAGCGCGATATGTCCGCTGGCGCTTATAGCCTTGGGGTCGGACGTCCCGCCGCTGCGCTCTGCGCGGTCTCCGACCGGCTTATCCTCTGCCAATCCGTCTTTCTCATCAGTGACGGCCCACCGGGTGATCAGTCCCTCCTGCAGCACGATCGTTCCCCGGTCGCCGTGGAACATGTGCGTGGCCGGTTCACCGGGATTACAGGACGTCGTCCCCTGAAGAACGCCGAGCGCGCCGTTCGCGTACTGCATCACGGCAACCGCCGTGTCCTCGACCTCGATGTCCCGGACAAGGTGCTCGGCCCGCGCGTACACCGATTCCACGTCCCCCATGATCCACAGCAGCATGTCAATCCCGTGAATGCTCTGGTTCATCAGCGCCCCGCCGCCGTCGTATTTCCACGTTCCGCGCCATCCGCCGCTTTCGTAATATTCGCGGGATCGGTACCACTTGATATATGCGTCGCCAAGCACCATCTTCCCCAGCCCGCCCGACTGCACCGTTTCGCGGACCCGCTTCACCGCGTCGTACGTTCTCGACTGAAAGATTACGCCCAGCTTGACGCCGTTTTCGCTGCAGGCCTGGATGAGACGATCGGTCGCTTCCAGGGTTATCTCGATCGGCTTCTCGGTCAGCACGTGCTTGCCCGCTTCGGCCGCCACAGCCCCGATCTCCCCGTGAAGGCCGGACGGGGTGCAGATACACACCACATCAACGTTCTCGTCCCTCACCATCTCCTTGTAGTCATTATAGTAACGCGGTATTCCGTGTTCCCCGGCGAAATCCTTCGCCAGATCCCCGCGGGTGTCGGAAACGGCAACCGCGTCCGCCCCTTCGCACTCCCTGATGCCCGCCAGGTGCCAGGGCGCAATGACGCCGCACCCTACGATGCCGAATCCCAATGTCCCGTCCTTCATAAACACCTCCCTCTTCGCCGCAATCGAAGCATATTATACATTTTGTTCCCATAAGCTTATAGGGTATAATTGCGGATTCCATGGACGCACGCAGAGGAAACCATTGCAGTACTTGAGGATCCTGATCACCGTTGCGACGGCCCTGCTCGCTTTCCCCCCGGCGGAAGCCGGCACTGACACGGTGCGGGTGCGCCAGAAAATAAAGGGCTTCGAGCTGCCCCGCTACGAGGACGGCAAGCTCATCTGGAAGGTCGTCTGCAGGTCCGCGGACATTCTGGACTCGAAGGAGATCGTCCTCCAGTCTCCGAAGCTCCACATCGTGCCCGCTAAGGGCAAGCCGGGATACGATATAAGCGCCAGGGAGGGACGAGTGGCGGACAGCCGGAAGACGATCTCATTTAAGGGATCCGTCCGGATGGTGTCTACGGAGGGAGACACGCTGCAAACGGACTCCATGACTTGGAACACCGAATCGGAGACGGCCGTTTCGGACTCCCGTATCGAGATCGAGAGGGCAAAGATGCGCCTCTCAGGGGTCGGCCTGACCGCCCACACGAAATCACGGGACTTCAAGATACACAAGAAGGCGGGACTGGTGATGACGAGTGACAAGCTCCAACCTGGACAGAAGGGAGTCGTTACCGTCGCGTCCGAGGGCTCCCTGACATTCAAGGACGGCCTGGCTGCGTTCGCCGGCCGGCCCACCGTCAAATCGGACACGGGCACCATTACGTCCGACAGGCTCGACCTGCACCTGGACATGAAATCGGAAACGGTGAAGAATGCGGTTGGCACCGGCAATGTTGTGTTCACGTCCGCCGACATGAGGGGGCGGTCCCAGAAAGCGGAGTGGACCCCTTCATCGGACACCATCCAGCTCTCCGGTAAGGTCGACCTGAAGGATGCGAAGACGGGAAATACGGTGCAGTCGGAGCGTGCCCGGCTCAGCTCGCACAATCGTCGGATGATCTGTCCGGGTCCGGCGACGCTGACCGTATACCCCATAAACAAGAAGGAATCCGGATGAGAACAGTGATTACCGGCGGCGCCGGCTTCATAGGATCGCATCTCTGCGAACGGTTGGTCTCCGAAGGTCACGAGGTAGTCTGCGTGGACAGCCTTATCACCGGAAGCCGGGAGAACCTTGCCGGCATCGAGGAGTCGCCCCTCTTCACGTTCGTCCAATCCGACGTCTCGGAGACGCTCGCTGTGGACGGGCAGTTCGACCGTCTGCTCCACATGGCCTCTCCCGCCAGCCCAATCCACTATCTGAAGTACCCCATCGACACCCTGCGCGCCGGCTCCCTCGGCACCTTCCACTGCCTCGAGGCCGCTCGCCTCTGCAGCGCGACCTTCCTGCTTACCTCCACCTCCGAGGTCTACGGGAACCCTGAAGTCAGCCCGCAGCCTGAGAGCTACTGGGGTAACGTAAACCCCATCGGGGTGCGCAGCGTCTACGACGAATCGAAGCGTTTCGCAGAGGCCGCCACCATGGCCTACCGCAGGGAACACCACGTCGACACGAAGATCGTAAGAATATTCAACACCTACGGTCCCCGCATGCGCTCCTACGACGGACGGGTGGTCCCGGCGTTCATCAATCAGGCACTCGCCGGCGAGGACCTCACAGTATTCGGAGACGGCTCGCAGACGAGGAGTTTCTGTTTCGTCACGGACATGGTGGAGGGCCTCTGCCGCATGCTGGAGGGGAACGACGAGGGGCCGCTGAACCTCGGGAACCCCGCCGAGATCACCGTTCTTCAGCTCGCGCAGGAGATCATTGCCCTTACCGGCAGCCGGAGCGGGATCACCCACAAGCCACTGCCCGACGACGATCCAGAGCTGCGAAGGCCGGACCTGACGCGCGCGAAGAAGTCTCTCGGATGGGAGCCTGTAGTAGGGCGCGAAGAAGGTCTGAAACGTACGGTCAATTACTTCCGAGACAAGAGCTGATCTAGAGCAGGCCCGTCTCTTCCGGAACCCCGAACATAATGTTCATGTTCTGTATCGCCTGGCCCGCGGCGCCTTTCACCAGGTTGTCTATGCAGGAGACCACGATTGCCGTCTTGTCGCGCGACCTCACTGCGATGTCGCAGAAGTTCGTCTCCACCACATCCTTCGTCGACGGGATGTCCCTGCGCACCCGGACGAACGGCTCGTCGGCGTAACGCTTCTCGTAGATCTCGTACACATCGTTCTCCGCCGCAGCCGTGTCGAGAGACACGTAGCACGTGCTACAGATGCCCCTGTCCATCGGAACCAGATGCGGAACGAACAGCACATCGACATCGCACCCTCGCAAATCGCCAAGGATCTCCCTGATCTCAGGCTCGTGCTGGTGGACCCCGATCTTGTACGCTTTCACGCTCTCATTGCACTCGGGGAAGTGGAACGCCATGTTCGCATTCCTCCCTCCACCGCTCACTCCCGTCTTCGCGTCTACTATCACGCCGTTCACCTTCATACCGCCTCCCAGGAGAGGGGCGACCCCGAGAATTGCGGCGGTCGGATAACACCCCGGGTTGGCGATCAGTGACGCGTCCTTGATCCGCGCCCGGAACGCCTCGGGCAGACCGTATACCGCGCTCGGAAGATTCCCTATATCCCCGTGCGGGGTCTTGTACCATTTCTCGTAATCGGCGGGATCGCGCAGCCGGTAGTCGGCGCTCAGGTCCACCACCTTCACCCCCGAAGACAGCAGCTTTGGAGCGAACATGACAGACACCGTGTGAGGCAGCGCCAGCAGAGCGATATCGAGCTGAGGTGGTTCCGCGTCCACCCGGCAGACCAGGTCCGTCCGCCCCCCCAGCACCGGGAAAATCTCCGCTATCGGAGTATCCTGATCAATCTTGGCGGCCAAGAAAACGAGCTCAGCGTCCGGGTGCCGGAGCAGTATCCGCACCAGCTCATACCCGGTGTAACCCGTCGCGCCCCACACACCCACCTTGATTCTGTTATTCATGGTGATATTGTAGCATAAACGGGGCGAGAAGGGACACCTGCCATCGCGTCCTTCGAGGCACCTATTTCCGCGCCCATGGGCGTCGGGAATCAGCGAGGCTGCACCCCGCCGGCCTCTGCCAGAACGCGGGGGTCGCCACTACCTTATCGTTTGGAGAACTGGAAGGACTTGCGGGCACGCTTGTGACCGTACTTCTTGCGCTCCTTCTCACGACCGTCACGGGTAAGGTAGCCGCCGTCCCTCAGTATGCTCTCGAGTCCGGAATCGTACTTCACAAGCGCACGGGCAATCCCGAGCCGCAGCGCGTCCGCCTGGGCCGTGAAGCCTCCCCCGTTCACTTTCGCAAGTATGTCGAACTTGCTGGCCGAATTGACGGCCTCGAGCGGCGCGAGCACCCTCTTTACTCCCTTTGCGTCGAAGAGAAAAGTGTCGAACTCACGCCCGTTTACGACGATCCTGCCCGTACCGCTCATCAGCCTGACCTGAGCGACCGCAGTCTTCCTTCTTCCAGTTCCTCTCCAGAACTCATCCGGCATGGTTAAATCTCCAGAACTTCCGGTTTCTGAGCCGCGTGAGGATGTTCGGAACCGCGATACACCTTCAGCTTGCCGAACATCTGCCGGCCCAGCTTCGTCTTCGGGAGCATCCTCTTCACGGCGAGCCGGACGATCTCCTCCGGCTTCTCTTCCATCATTTCACGAGCGCTCTTCTCGACGAGATGCCCGATGTACCCGGTGTGATGCCGATACACCTTCTGATCGAGTTTCTTTCCGGACATCACCACCTTTTCGGCGTTGATGACGACGACGAAGTCCCCGGTATCCATGTGCGGAACATACGTCGCCCGGTGCTTTCCCTGCAGAATGGTGGCCACACGCGTTGCCAGCCGCCCCAGCACCTTTCCGTCGGCGTCGACGAGGCACCACTTGGGTTCCACCGCCGTATTCATGTTGGTCCTGTTACCTTTCAGCATCCTGCGCTCCCTCGCTGCCCTCAACAAGCTCCAGCACCGCCCTGGAACCACTGTCCCCCAGCTTTGTCTCGGAGAGCCTGACGATACGGGTGTATCCGCCTGCTCTCGACTCGAACCTGGGGGCTATGATATCAAAAACCTTCTTCGCCACCCCCTTATCGCCCAGCAGGGAAACGATCCGGCGGTAGTTCGCCAGCCCGCCCTTCTTCGCCATCGTTATCATGCGCTCCGCAGCCGGCCTCGCCACCTTGGCCTTCTCCAGAGTCGTCACGATCCTCTCGTTCAGGAACAGCTCCCTCGAGAGACTCTTTACCAGAGCCTCTCTGTGGGAGGACGTCCTGGAGAGTCTATCCTTCCTCTTCCTGTGTCGCACTGATAATCTCCTTCACCACGTCCTTCATCCCGAGCGTCAGCCCGAGAGGAGCAAGCCTCTTTTCCACTTCCTTCAGCGAGGTCTTGCCGAAGTTCCTGACCTTCAGCAGCTCGGCGGGCGCGTACTTGACAAGATCGGAAACGGTCTCGATGCGCTCTGACTCCAGACAGTTGAGCGCTCGCACCGACAGATCGAGCTCCGCTATGTTCATATCCAGCTTCTTCCTGAGGTTCCTCTGCTCTTCCGTCGGACCCTCCTTGCCGAACTTCTCCAGCTCCTTCACTTCCCGTCCCAGCTCGAAGTAGTGCACGAACGGGATAAGATGCTTTCTGAGGATCTCCGCCGCCTCCACGACCGCAAGCTCGGGCGGCACGGACCCATCCGTCCACACCCTTAGCTCCAGCTTGTCGTAGTTCGTCTTCCTGCCGACGCGGGTGTCGTCCACTCTGTATTCGACACGACGCACCGGCGAGTAAAAGGAGTCTATCGGAATGAGACCGATCGTGGTCTCGACCTCCTGCTCCTCCGAGGGAACGTACCCTCGGCCCCTCCTTGCCGTCATCTCCATCTTCAGGTTCCCGCTGTCATTCAGCGTCGCGATCACGAGATCCCTGCTGACGATTTCCACTCCGGATTCCGCGCTGATGTCCGCGCCCTTGATCTCGCCTTTTCGCTTCGCGTCGATTCTCAGGACGGTCTCCTCATCGCGCTCCATCTTCATGCGGAGCTGCTTCAGGTTCAGAATGATCTCCGGGACGTCCTCAACCACGCCCGGAATCGTGCTGAACTCGTGAAGCACTCCTTCGATGCGAATCGTAGTGACCGCCGCGCCTTCAAGCGACGAAAGAAGAATCCTTCTCAGACTGTTGCCGACGGTCGAACCGAATCCTCTTTCGAAAGGCTCGGCAACGAACTCCCCGTAACTTTCCGTCAGTGTCGCCTCGTTGCAGCGCACCCTGATCGGAAGATCCATACCGCGCCATCTCATTCGCATGAGGTCGCTCCTCCTACCTCGAACAGAACTCTACTACAAGGTGTTCCTGCACCGGGATCGAGACATCCTCTCTCTTGGGCTTGGCAATTACCTTGCCCGTGAGAGACTCCTTGTTTACTTCAAGCCACGCAGGGACTTCCTTCTCGCCGGTTGCCGCCTGCATATTCTCCTTCACCGCGTTCGCAATCGACTCCTTCGAGCTGGCCGTCATCGTCTCACCGGGAGATGTGATGTACGCCGGCTTGGTGCATCTTCGGCCGTCGATGTATATGTGTCCGTGCGTGATCAGCTGCCTGGCATACGCCCTCGACGACGCGAATCCCATGCGCACGATCACGTTATCCAGCCGCCGCTCCAGGAGCGTCAGCAGCACTTCTCCAGTATTCCCCTTCATCCGGCTGGCGGCGTCGAAGAACTTCCGGAACTGCTTGTTCAGCAGCCCGTAGTACCTCTTTACCTTCTGAACCTCCCGAAGCATCAGCCCGTAGGGGGTCGGCCGCCGTCGGAACTTCCCCCTCACGCCGGGTGGGGTCTCTCTCTTTGTCACGGCGCACTTGACGGAATCGCAACGCCACCCCTTCAGGAAAAGCTTCGCTCCCTCTCGACGGCACAGTCTGCACTTACTCGCAGTATACCTGGCCACTTACACCCTCCTCTTCTTCCGCGGGCGGCACCCGTTATGTGGAAGCGGAGTCACATCCTCGATCGCGAGGATCTCCATCCCTGCCGCCTGAAGCGCCCGGATGGCCGACTCCCTCCCGGAGCCGGGACCCTTTACCTTCACCTCCAGCTGCTTCACGCCGAACCGCGCAGCCTTCTGCGCCACGTCTTCGGCCGTCAGCTGAGCAGCGTACTGGGTGCTCTTCCTGGAACCCTTCATCGTCCCGATCGATCCGGCGGAAGACCAGCACAGCGTTGCCCCGCCCTGATCCGTGATGGTGATGATCGTGTTGTTGAAGGTCGCGTTTATGTGCGCCACCCCCACAGGCACGTGTCGTCTCACTTTTCTTTTTGCCATGGCTATCCTCTCGCGACTTCCTTGACACCCTTCTTACGGGCAACCGTTCTGCGCGGCCCCTTCCTGGTGCGCGCGTTCGTCTTGGTCCTCTGCCCCCGCACCGGCAGTCCTCGACGGTGCCTGAGTCCCCTGTAGCTGCCGATATCCATCAGCCGCCTGACGTTCAGATTGACCTGCCGCCTCAACCTTCCTTCTGTCGCGACGTGCTGGTCGATATACGTACTGATCCTGCTCAGCTCATCCTCGTTCAACGCATCGGCTTTCGTCTTCGCCTCCACACCCGCTGACTCCAGAATGGCCCTCGCGGTGCTCAGCCCTATGCCGTAGATATACGTCAGCGCAACGTCGCTGCGCTTCTTACCCGGCACGTCTACCCCTACGATTCTAGGCATCTTTTCACCTCCAGCTTCTTATCTTCCCTGCCTCTGCTTGTGCCTCGGATTGGTGCATATGACCCGCACCACACCCTTCCTTCGCACGATGCGGCAGTTCTCGCATATTCTCTTGACGGACGATCTCACCTTCATCGCGGCGCATCCTTTTCTCTGTACACGATCCTGCCCTTCGCGAGATCATACGGCGACATCTCGATGGTCACCTTGTCTCCCGGAAGGATCCGGACAAAGTGCATCCGCATCTTGCCCGATACGTGAGCCAGCACCTCGTGACCATTCTCCAGAATCACTCTGAACATGGCGTTCGGCAACGCCTCCCTCACCGTAGCTTCAACTCTGATAGGTTCTTCCTTCGGCATACTACTCTTCCGTGAGAATCCACGGTCCCCCGTCACGAACCGCGACGGTGTGCTCCACATGAGCGGCGAGGCTTC
>CAYMFW010000129.1:0-13603 GCA_964389785.1 uncultured Planctomycetota bacterium | reverse complement strand
CGAATGCGCCCGCCTCGGCATCGACACCAGGTTCTTCTGCGGAAAGACCCCCCACGGCACGGAACAGGGCCTCGAGCACGCGGCGCGGGAACGCGGCCTGCAGCCGGAAACCGCACTCACCCTCTCCAAGCACTGGAACCCGCTCTGGAACTTCCTGGACGCCCGCGCCCTCCGCCCCGTCCTCGCCGACTGGGCGCCGGACCTCGTCCACTGCCACGCGGACAACGACACCCGCATCGCGCTGGCCGCGGCGAAGCGCCTCCCGAAGAGGCCCCTCGTCGTCCGCACCAGCTACAGCGGCTCCCCGAACGACCTCCCCCCACCGGAGCTCTACCTGCTCCGCCGCGCCGACGCGGTCATCGCCGTCTCCCGCGAGGTCGCGCAGATGCTGGCGACGGACCACGCGATACACAGCGACACCCTCTCGCACATCGCCACCGGCGTGGACATCGCCCGCTTCAATCCGGACGACCTCACCGCCCCCCTGCCGGAGGAATGGACCGCCCCCGTCATCGGCGTCGTCGCCCGCATCCAGCCCCGCCGGCGATTCGACCTCCTCTTCGGCGCGTTCAGGAAGCTCCTGGAATCCAGCCCCGAGGCGACCCTCGTCGTCGTCGGACGGGGAACCAGAAAGAAACAGGTCGGCGAGGACGCGGTGCGGAAAATGGGCATCGCTCACCGCGTCGTCTTCCCCGGCTACCTCCAGGGGGACGCGTACGTCGAGGCGCTCGGCGCCTTCGACGCGCTCGTGTATCTCGTGCCGGGAACGGACGGGTCCTGCCGCACCGTCAGGGAGGCCATGGTGATGGGCGTCCCCGTCGTCTCGTCCCGCCGGGGCATACTGCCCGAGCTGGTGCAGGACGGCGAGACCGGGTGGACCGCCGACGAGGACCCGGACGCGCTCTGCAGCGCGCTCCGCAGCGTCCTCGAGCCCCGCGAGAAGCTCGACGAGCTGAAGAAGACGACGAAACGGAAGGGCCGCGACCACTTCGCGCTGGGCAGACAGGGCACGTCCACCAGGACCTTTTACGAACGCCTCATCGGGGGGAAATGATGACGGCATTCTTCGCGGGTCTCGGTCCCTGGATGAACATGCTCCTCTTCGCCGTCGGCGCGCTGGTGATAGACCGCGGCGCCAAGGTGCTGGTCAACTCCTCCGTCTCCATCAGCAGGAAGACCGGCATCCCCAAGATCGTGGTCGGCGCCACCATCATGAGCGTCGCCACCACCTTTCCAGAATTCACCGTCTCCGTCGTCGCCACCATCATGGGCATCAACGACATGGCCGTCGGAAACGTCGTCGGCTCCTGCGTCTGCAACATCGGCCTGGTCTGCGGCCTCTGCCTGCTGGTGCTTCCGGTGGCGATCGACCGGCGCGACGCCCTCGAGAAGAGCCTCATCATGCTCGCCGGCGGCATCGTCGTCGTTGCGTTCGCCTTCACGGGCACGATCCCCCGCTGGGCCGGCATACTGCTCCTCGTCGCGTTCGCCGGCTACGTCGCCCGGACGGCCTCCACCGCCAGGCGCGGAATCGTTCCCGACAAGGAGACCATCTTCACCGGCCGCATCTCCGGCGACCTTCTCCGCTTCGCCGCCGGCATGGCGTGCGTCGGGCTGGCCAGCACCCTCCTGGTGCAGACCGGCCAGCAGATCGCCATATGGCTCGGCGTGCCGTCCCTCATCATCGGGCTCACACTCGTCGCGCTCGGCACGTCCCTCCCGGAGCTGGTCACCGCGCTCCGCTCCGCCCTCATGGGTCAGAGCGACCTCAGCGTGGGAAACGTGATAGGCGCCAACATACTCAACATCCTCTGGGCGCTCGGCGCCTGCTCGGTCATACGCCCCCTCACGCTGGTGCGTCAGAACCTGGTCCTGGACGGACCGTTCATGCTGGTGATGATGATCGGAATGGTGCTGTCCGTCGCGTTCTCCAGGAAGCTCGGCAGGGTCCACGGCGCGGTGTTCGTCGTCATCTACGCCGTCTACATCACGCTGATGCTGGTCTTCTTCACCGGGACCGTCCCCGCCGCCGCGCCCGCTGCTGCTATTTAGCCCTCAGCCCGGACAGGATCTCCTTGAACGCCGGGTTCTCGCGAAGCGGCTTCAGGTCAGGGTCCTTCTCCGTGTGGTCCGCGTCCTTCCAGCCGTGCTCCACCGCCCTGCGGAGCGCGTCCAGCGCCTTCTCCGTATCGCCGGCAAGCGAGCAGGCGCAGGCCAGGTTGTAGAGCATCCTCCCGTTGCTGGGCACCACCTCACAGACCGTCTCCATGTATCTCACCGCGTCTTCGTATTTCTTCTCCCGCACCGCCTGACCGGCCTCCTGCATGTATATCATCATAATGTACTCCAGCAGCCGCCGCGCCACCTCGCCGGTCTCCTTATCGTTCACTTCCTTCTTCAGATCGCCGATTGCCCTGCTCCGCTTCGCCGGGTCTCCCAGCTCCTCCTGCAGCGCCAGCGCCCTCTTGCGGAACCTCTCCCGGAGTTCCCTCCGCCGATCGCGCTCCGCCTCCTTCTTCGCCAGGATCTCCTTCATCTCCTCCCGCGCGTCGAGCCGCGCCAGCGCCTCCCGCGCCGCGCTCGTATCGCACATCCCCTCGAAGCCGTCCGCCAGCTCCCGGTAGCGCACGTACGCCCCGTACAGTTCCCCGGCCTTCTCGTAGCTCTCGCCCCGCGCCAGTCCCTGCTTCAGCAGCTGCTTCACCCGGTCCTTTTCCCTCTTCTCCGTCCTCCGGAACGCCAGCATCTGCATCCACTCCAGTGCCTCCGCGCACGCGTCCTCCGGCGGCCAGGTGTGCCCGCCCTTGAATATCACCAGCCGGTGCGGCATGCCCTCCCGCTCCAGCCTTTCGTCAAGCGCCTCCAGCTCCGGCCGGTTGAAATCGGCGGTGCCGGCGATACCGAAGAACGGGAAGATCACCTTCTCGATCGACCGACCTCCCTGGGGAAGCCCCCCGCTGCACCCTATCACCCCGGCGACGTTCTCCGGCCTGCTGAATCCCACCCGGCACGCCACCCGCGCGCCTCCCGAGAACCCGGTGGCGTACACCCGGCTGTCGTCGATCGCGAAGCGATCGTGCGTGTCCTTCCACATCGCCTCCATCGCGGCGTTGATCGGCTCCATCGGCCCGTTGCGCGAGTTGTTGGACGCGGCGAGGATGAACCCCCACCTCTCCGCCGCCTTGGAGAACAGCTTCACCGGCACGGCGCCCCGCGCCCCGGCGTCGAACCCGTACACGATCGGCCACCTCTTCTTCGGGTCGTAGTTTGAGGGAAGGTACAGCGCGTACGTCTGTTCCCCGGCGGCCCGGCAGGCCACCGTGCGGATCAGCGCCCCCTTCGGCAGGTCCGTCGCCTTCGCGCCCGGCAGCTTCTTCACGGTCTTCGCCGCGGCCGGAGAGGCCGCCGCGAGCGCCCCCGCAACGGCCAGCAGGCACAGTGTATTCCGAAGTCTCATCCGTCGCCCGTCAGTACTCAATGATGTCGTCCAGCCGCGACACGCTCACCACCTGTTCCAGGCTCACGTGCGCGCGGTGGCGGTTCTTCTTCACGCCGAACTTCCTCGCCTCCAGGATGTAGACCTCCTTCGTCGTCGGCGTGTCGCCGATGTCGTGCACGTCCACCTCCTCGAGCACCGCGAACCCGTCCTTCACCTCCGCGAGCCGCCCGAGGTACACGAGCGGGGTCCGGGTGTCCACCACGATGGTCTCACCGACGAATTGAAGAAGCTCCTCAACCACGCCCATGACGATTCCTAGAGGATCCCCTTCGTCGACGGCACGTCCGGCCGCCTCTCGTCCCGGGCGCTCGCGCGGTCCAGCGCCAGAGCGAGCGCCTTGAACACCGTCTCCGCCACGTGGTGCGCGTTCGTCCCTGTCTCGATCTTCACGTGTATCGTCGCCAGCGCGTTGATGGAAAACGCCCTGAGAAAGTCCTCTATCAGCGACACGTCGAAGTCGCCCGTCCTCGCGCCGCCGAGCCGCCCCTCCATGCTCAGGAACGGCCGCCCGTTCAGGTCTATCACCACCCGGCTCAGCGCCTCGTCCAGCGGCGCCGCCGCCTCGCCGAACCGGCCGATACCCGTCTTGTCGCCCAGCGCCTCGGCCACCGCCTTGCCCAGACAGATCCCCACGTCCTCCACGGTGTGGTGGTCGTCCACCTCGATGTCGCCCTCCGCCTTCACCGTCAGGTCGAAAAGCCCGTGCTTCGCGAAAAGCTCCAGCATGTGATTGAGAAAGCCGATGCCGGTCTCCACCTTGTACGTGCCCGTGCCGTCAAGGTTTACCGACAACTCGATCGCGGTCTCCTTCGTCTCTCTGGTGCAGGTTCCCTTTCGTGCCGCCACTACAGCCCTCCCTGAGGAAGCGTGAATTTCTCGCCCTTCTCGTTCTCCAGTATAACCGAGTTGACCCGGACCTCAATGACTTTTACGCCCTTGTACTCGTCGCCCTTCATCAGCCGCAGGTACTCGCCGGTCTCGTCGTCCTTGAAGATCACCTTCCGCACCTTCGCGTTGTCACCGGCCTTGACCGACCCGATGTAGCTCACCGGCAGCACGTACCCCCTCTTCACCACGGTGGGGCCGATCGGAGGCTTCGGAGGCACAGGGACCTCCGGGGGCGGCTTCTGCTCCTCCGGCACGCCGGTCACGCTCAGCGAGTTGCTCTCCAGCCCGCCGGGACCGATCGCGCTCACCATGAAGGTGTACGTCGTGCCGTTCTCCAGACCCTTCACCGTGTGCTGCGTGCCCTTCGTCACCGGGTCCGGCCCCCACTTCTCCTCCTCGGTGGCGTATCTCAGCACGTAGCCAAGCACGTTCGGCGTCGGGCTCGGGTCCCACGACAGCCGTATCCGTCCGTCGTCCGGGGCCGCCTTCAGGTTCCTCGGCGGCTCGGGCGGCTCCGGGGGCTTGTTCGTGTCGTTGATATTCGGCGGCGGCAGGGGCGGCGCGTCAACCTTCCAGAAGAACGGGTCGAGCCCCTCCAGGTATCCCGACAGCTCACCGGCCACGAGCAGGCTGTCGTCCGTCCCCTTCTCGCGCGCCCGCAGGTCGGCCCGCCGGTGCTCCCCTATCTCCGGCAGCTCCGGCAGCAGCTTCCACGCCCCGAAGGCCATAAGCCCCAGCAGCGCCAGCGCCGCGAGCAGCACTCCCTTTTCCTTGTTCATCTCTCCTGTTCCTCCCTCACAGCCCGTACGTCGGGGCCTTTATGTTCCCCGGCCCCGCCGGCTTCTCCGGCTCCTTCTTAATCGGCTCCTGCGGCTCCATGAACCGGAACGTCACGCATTCCATCCGTACCGCCAGCAGGCCGTCCTCCTCCCCGAGCGGCGATTCCATCGACAGCTTCTTCACCCCGAAGAAGTACTCCCTCTTGTCCAGGCTGTGTATGAACTTCATCAGCGACTCCAGCGTGCACCTCATGGAAAGCGCCATCCCGCGCTCCTCCAGGAACGGGGCGTAGCCGGGCAGCGCCCTCTTCTGCACGCCCTGATGGGCGATGCTCGACACCGTCTTCACCCCCGCGTCCGCGGCCGTCCGGACGATCTCGCACGCGCTGGCGAGCTGATTCAGCAGCTCCGGAACCGATTCGTCGGGCGGCACGTTCTCGCCGAAGCCCAGGCTCCTGTCGATGGAATCCATCCCCCGCGTCGACGAGTAGAACAGCAGCTCGTACTGCTTCTCGCTCAGCTTCCGGCGGAAGTAGAACCCCGGCTGCGGCTCGTCCTCCGGCACCACGAAGGGCGGCTTCAGCGTCTGCGCCATCTTCCCGACCAGCCCGCCGTACTCCTGTTTCAGCTTCGCGTTGGAGAGTTCGAACACCCCCTTCAGGTTCTCCACCGTCACGCCGCCCTCCGGGTAGTACGAGGCGAGCTCACTGGACAGCTTGCCGTTCTCCTCGCCGAGCGACCCCACCTTCCGCCACATCGGCCCCAGGAAGAACAGGTACGCGGCAAGCAGCACCAGCAGGGCCGCGCCGCACCCCACGATCACCTTCTTGTTGTCCTCCCAGAACTCCATCTACAGCACCCTCAGGTTGATCCGCAGCTCGAAGTGCACCTGGTCGTTTCCGTACACGTATCTCGGCAGTATCTTCGTATCCTGGAAGAGCGGATGGTTCCTCAGCTCGTCCGTGTACCCCTGCAGTATCCCCTCCCCGACGGTCTTCCGTTGCGGCGACTTGATGATGCCCCGCACGTACAGCCACCGCCGCACCGCGTGCGGCCGGGTCGGGCTGGTGCCGGCGTCCTCGTGCACGTTGCACTCCAGCAGCCGCATCTCCTCCGGCGTCAGCTTCTTCAGCGCGGCCAGCGCGTCGATGGCCTCCTTGCCCGCCAGCATCGCGTCCTCCAGCACCGCGATCCGCATCGCCCACATCCTGTTCTTGTCCACGTACTTCTGCAGCGCCGCGCTCTCCTTCTTCGCCGCCTCCAGACGGGTCCTCTGCACCTCCAGGTACGCCTCCCGCCGGCACTTCGTGAACACCAGCGACGCCCCCAGCAGCCCGACGGCCGCCACGAACACCACCGCCGCGTAGTACAGGAATATCTCCCTCTGCAGGAACCGGCGCCGCTTCTTTATCTCCTCAGGGAACACGCTCAGGAAGAACGACTCCTCCTTCAGCCCGGCCAGCGCCAGCCCGATCGCCTGCGCATACCCGCCCGCGTCCTTCTGCAGGTCCTCCCGCTGCGCCTTCGGAAGACGCGTCAGATCCAGCTGGTCCAGCGGGTCCGTCGCGGACACCGGCATCTCCAGCCGGGTGGAAAGGAACTCGTCCAGCCCGTGCAGCTTTCCTCCTCCGCCGGAGAGAAATATCTGGGACACCTTCAGCCCCACCATCTTCGTCTGCGCGCGGCAGAACAGTATCGCCTGTTCGATACCGGACGCGAGCTGTTCGGCGGGCCCCAGCAGCACGTTGGACACCCGTTCGATCTCGCTGGTGGGCTCCTCCACGTCGGTCAGGTACAGGGTGCCCTCCTTCACCTTCTCCTCGGCCTCCTGGAAATTCACGTCCAGCTCCTCGGCCACCGCGTTCGAGAACGCCCTGGAACCGAACGGCAGCGTCCGCGCGAAATAGAGCTTCCTTCCGCCGACGAACACCAGCTCGGTGAATTCCGCGCCGACGGACACCAGCAGCGCCACGTCATCCCCGGACACCGACTGCGAATGCGCGAAGCTCTCGTAGTGCCCGACGAACGGCACCGTCATGTCCACCGGCTTCACGCCCGCGTCTCTCAGCAGGCCCATCCGCTGCTGCACCGCCTCCTTCTGCACCAGGCCGATCATCACGGTGTACGTGTTGGACACCACCGGGAGGTCCAGCAGACGGAAGTCGGTCGCCAGGTCCCCCTTCGACCCGGACGTCTCCGCCTCGATCTCGTACTCCATCAGCATCTTCAGCTTCCAGGAAGGCACCGGGGGGATCTGCGTGTACTTCATCAGCGCGCGCCGGGGTGACACGCTCGACACCGCGCCGGTCGCCTTTATGCCGGCGTCCTTCATCACGTTCCGCACCAGCACGGCGACGCGGGCGTCCTTCCTCGGCGAATCGGCAATCCTTCCCAGGTCGGCTATCGACGCGCGCCCCGCCCTCAGAATCGAGTACTCGTGGCCCTGGCGCCTCACCTGCACCACCTTGATACCGTCACTGCCGACGTCGATCCCGGTGGCGATGTTCCCGCCTGCTCTATTCAAGACTCATGTCCCCCGCCGCGGTAGTCACAAAACATCCTCCACCGCCGCCGCTGCGGCCGATCGTGACCGCTTCGGAGATGTATCCGTCGTCCCGGTACGTCCACGCCGCGAACCGCAGGTGCGCCGCGCCCCCGGAGGGCAGCGTCGCGCCGGTCGCGCTCCTGCCGGCATACAGCCCGGTCCCGTTGATCACGTTGAACGATCCCTGCAGGTACTCTATCGAGGGGATCTCGTCGTCCCCGTAGGCCACCACGATGCCGTCGTAGACGCCGGGAGGATAGGTCCAGCTCACGCTGTAGGTCCCGCCGCTCTCGTTCGCGTTCAGGTTCTCCACCCTCGGGAGGGTCGCCGTCGTGTACGACACCTCCAGATCGTACGAGCCGTACCGCACCAGCTGGTCCGGACCCTCGTAGGGAGTCACCCGCACCAGGTACGTCCCCGCCGCGGCCGGATTGAAGGCGATGGCGGACGACAGGTCCGTCGCGCTTCTGTCGTCGTGGAGCGCGGCCGCGGACTCTTCCTCGGGCCGGAACAGCTCCAGCACCGTGTCCCCCGCGTTGGCCAGGTTGGTGGTCTTCACCACGTACAGCCTGCCCGGCTGCGCGTCCAGCTCCGCCCAGTCCTCGTCCGAGACCGGATAGAGGGTGTGATGGGTCGCCGTCCCGGTCGACACGCTCTTGGCGACGGCCGAGCCGCCGTCGTCCTCTTCGTCGTCCTCGTAGAACTCGATCCCCCTCGCACGGAATATCGCCTCCATGTACGAAGCGGACCCGTGCCCCCTGGCGAACCAGCCGTCCCAGAACGTCTCGAGCGTTCGGGGCAGCGGCACCGCCAGCGTGAAGTGGTTCTCCATGACGTCCCACACCGAGGTCCCGAAATCCGCCTCCAGCGAATCGAACGCCTCCCCGGTCCCGCCGTCCACGATGTCCCACAGCACCCCGGACACCGCCACCTCGTTGTCGATCTCCGTGCCCTGGGGAAACGCCGACAGGTCCTCGATATCAAGCTTTATCGCCAGGTCCCCGCCGTCGATGCTGTCCATGTAGTACCTGTTGTCCCTCACCACGCAGGAGTAGAACGTCGCCCACCCCTCGGACCACGTCAACCGCGGGTCGTAACGACCGCTCAGCGTGTGCGCCCCTCCGGGGGAATCGTCCGCGGCAAGCTCGAACGCCACCACGTGCCCGAACTCGTGAAGGATCACCCCGTCGTCGAATTCGTCCGGATCGCCGCCGGACCGGGACGACTGCAGGTACATCTCGTCCTGCTCCGGCCAGTAGTAGGTCCCCCACGACATGTTCGCGTCCCAGTTCACCGTCAGCGTCGGCACCGCGCCCGCCGCCACCGCGTCTATGTAGTCGTAGCCGGAATGAATGCAGTCCAGAATATTGAACGGCCCGGCGCCCCCGCCCGCGATGTCCGCCACGAAGTCCTCGCCCGAAACCGTCCCGGACGTATCGAGATTCGTCAGGTCCACCTCCATCACGTGCGTCCCGCCGCCGGAGCCGACCACGAACACCGCCTCCGCGGACAGCCACGCGTAGCACTGCAGCGCCGCGTCCACCGTCCCGACGTCGGTCACCGTCACCGAGTACGCCCCGGTGTCGTCCGTCGTCGCCGTGCCCAGCACCTCGCCGTTGGACACCTGCCGTATCTCGACGTGCGCCCCCCGTATCGGCAGCAGCCGGGTCCCCTGGTACGGCGGGGTCTCGTCCCCGTCGAACACCTTGTCCTCGTACTCCAGCGTCCCGGACACCGTCCCAGCCGCCGCCGCCGCGCAGAACGTCAGCACCACGCAGAAGCCGAGAATGAGCGAACGGATTGCGTGCCCCTGCATAATTCACCCTGTTCAGCGATTCTCCAGGTAGTCCTTCCGGGAGACACCTCTGTGCCGGTAACCGGGTGCCGTCGCCGCCGCGGGCGCCTTCTCCGGCCCCGCGCCGACTTCGACCGACACCCGCTTCATCAGTCTCGTCCCCTTGCCTTCCGCCAGCACCACGTCCGCGCTCACCGCGTACCGGTCCGCCCCCGGCACCGTCACCACCAGCTCCGACACCCGTTTCCGGCCGGCGCGCAACGCGCCCTTCCAGGACGACTCTCCCTCGGACACCGCCGCGCCCCTGGGAAGAATAAATGTGATGCATGCGTCGGGGGCCTCGATCGAAGGTATCACCGTCAGCCGGAAACGTGCCGGAGCTCCCGCTGAGAACGCGCCGACCGCCTCCAGCGTCGCCTCCACCGGCACGCCGGGCTTCCCCGCCGTGGGGCGCGCCTCCTCGCCGACCGGCTCGGGGCCCGCTCCGCAGCCGGCGGCCAGCACCGCCGCCGCGGCCAGCAGCGCCGCCAGGCGGCTACCGCCTCTCACGGTCCCTCCGGTCCCCCCGGTTCCTCTCCTCGACGACCTCGACACCGGCGTCTCCCTTCTTCCCGGACGCCCTGGTGTTGCGGGCCTCGTTTTCCTCGGACGTCGGCTTCCTCCGGAGGTACGTCTTGCCGGTCGGGTCCAGCACCCTCGCGGTCACGAAGATCATCAGGTTCCTCTTCTCCACCACCGTCTCGTCGCGCCGGAACAGCCTGCCGAGAAGCGGTATCCGGCTCAGGCCCGGCACCCGGCTCACCGTTTTCGTCTCCATGTCCTTCATCAGCCCGCCTATCACGATGGTGGACCCGTCATTGATCGCCAGCTTGGTCAGCAGCGTCCTCGTGCTCATGATCGGCCGGACGAACTGCTTCGTCTCGGACTCCTGCCCGGCCGCCCCGGGAAAGGTATAGTCGAACTTCTCCTCGGCCACCCGTTCGGTTATCTCCGGCTGAATCGTCAGCGTCACCGTCTCCTTGTCCGCGCCGATGCTCGGCGTGATCTTGAGAAGAATCCCCTCCATCGTCTCGGCGATCTTCGGGGTGATCGTCGGCCGGTTGTCCTGCGCCGCCACCACCTGGTCCCCGGTCACCACGGTGGTGTCCGGATAGTCGATCTCGAAGCTCTCCACGTATACCAGGTTTTTCCGTATCTCTATAGTAGCGGTGTAGTTATTCAGCGCGATCAGCTTCGGCGCGGACAGCGTATTGGTGTCCGATTTCTCGTCCAGCGCGTGCAGCACCAGCCGGAACTGCGGGTCCGTCAGCACCCCCACGTACTGCAGTCCCAGCCCGCCCGGAAAATCAGGCGCCCCGATCGTCGGGGTGTTGAACGACGTGCCCGTTCCCGGCTGCACCTGCGTGGCCGACGCCCCGCCCTTCTTGGTGATCACGTACGGGCTCGTGAGGTTCCACTCGATGCCCAGGTCGTCCAGGTCGTCCGCCCCGATCTCGACGAACCGGGCCTCGATCAGTATCTGCGTCGGCGTCACGTCCAGCGTGTCCACCAGCTTCATCGCCTTGCTCAGCGCCTCGGGCGTGCTCTTGATGTAGAGTATGTTCTCCTTCCGGTCCACGTACCAGGTGCTCCCGGCCGGCCATTCGATCAGCTCCGGCAGCCGGGCCAGCAGCAGCTCCAGGTCCGAGCCGGCGGACTCGGCCGGCTGCATCACGTCCACCAGCCCCTTCCGCAGGTACACCGCCTTCGTCTCGAACAGCGGCTTCTGCGGGGTCGTTATCCACACCGCCTCCGGCGTCAGCGTGTAGGAGATCCCGTCGAACTGCCGCGCGATATACTTCAGTATCTCGCTCAGCGGAAAGTCCTGCACGTGAATGGTAAGGGTATAGCTCGCCAGCGCCTGCTGGTCCGCGATGATGTTGATACCGCAGCTCTTGAACAGCAGGTTAAGAATATAGCTCAGGTCCGCGTCGATCAGGTTCACCGATATCCGCTGGTTCAGCTTCTCCTGTATCAGCTGGATCTTCTCCTCCGGAAGATCGGACTTGATGTTGATTATCCGCTCCTCCACCAGCGGCCGCGGCAGCCGCCGCTCGTCCACCGGCACCCGGCTCGCCTCGTCCACGTCCAGAAGCGCCCGCTTGCGGCCCACCTCATCCTTCAGCTTCTGCTTCTCCAGTTCCTTCGCGTAGTGCGCCGCCTTCGCCTTGTACATCAGCATCTCGGCGGCGACGTTGGACGAATCCTCGTCCAGGATGTCCTGACACAGCTCCGCCGCCTTCTCGAACTTCTGCAGCTCGAGCAGCACCTTCGCGGCCCGGTACTTCTCCGGAATCGTGAGCGTCTTCGTGTCCTTCGTACGCGGCGCCGCGGCCTCCGCCGGCTCCACCGGCACCGGAGCGGCCGGCTCCCCGCCCGGCTCCACCTCCCCGCCCGGCTCCACCTCCTCGACCGCCTCCGCCGGCTTCACCGCTTCCTCCGCCTTCTTGTCCGTCTCCGGGGCCGCCGCCGCGGCGCCCGGGGCCTCCGCGGCGCCCTCGGCCTCCGCCGCCCACGCGGGCCCGCACGAAAGGATCAGACCACACCCGGCAATCAGGGCGATCGCACTCATTAAGTTCTTCAATTCCGCCTCCTTGTCACTCCTGCTCTCCCTCCCAGCGCGGCATCGTCGGCTTCACCGCGAAATCGTAACGGATGTTGTTCACCCAGTCCTGGTTCGAAAGGTACGGCGGACGGACGTGCCAGAAACACCTCACCACCGGCACCACCCCTCCGTATCCCTTTATCTCGCTGCCGCCCCCCCCGTCGGCCCCCTGCACCTGGACGATCTTCGACTCGAACCAGCTCACGATCCCGTCCTGGTTCTTGTCGTACGACGCGAGGGGACCGTACGACGCCGCGTCAAACGTGCCTCCCGAGTACATCCACTCGCACTGGTACGCGTTGAACTCGAATATGTAGCTGCAATTCACGCCCGGCGGATCGTCGTTGGTGCTCTTCGGATCGGTATCGCCCGGATCCCCCGGATCAAACGTCTCTCCCTCCGGCGGCCCGTCCTTGTCGGCGTTCTCGAACTGGGCTATCGGGTTCCCGCCCGGACCGGTGAACAGCGTCTTGTCGGGACCGGGCCTGCCCCCGTCCTTTCCCTCCGTATCGTCGTTCGGGCACACGAACACCCGCTTCGCGTCGTCCACCTTCTTCAGGTACTCCTTCGTCTCCAGGATGGTGAGCCACGGAGCGTAGGCCCCCTTGTAGTCGATCTTGTAGGTTTCCAGACCGAACGCCAGCTGCCTCAGGTTGCTGGTGCACTCGGCCCGCCGGGCGTTCTCCTTGGCCCTTTTCAGTGCAGGCATCAGTATCGCCGCCAGAGTGGCGATAATCGCGATCACCACGAGCATTTCTACGAGAGTGAATCCCTTTCCCTGTCTCATGTGACCCTCCTGGGCTTACTAGTGTGCGGCGCTTCCCCTGAGAATAGTATACCTCAAATTATACCTTTCGCAAGGCGTGTCGTTACGAATACTCCCACAGTGATTTCGGCAATCTTACTCTATTGCCTTGAATCCCTTGTAGCCTCCCTCGAACTCGGATCTGCCGTTTCTCAGGAATTCCTCGAAACTCCACCCTTCCTCGGCCAGCATCCCCTCGTTTCCGGGTCTCACCACGTAGGTCCAGGCCGGAAGCCCGGTGCCGTCCTCACACCGCACCGTCACCTCCGACCGCAGGTACAGCTCCCCCTCGAACCGGTCCAGCCGGTCCACCGCCCCCGCGGACAGGCCGGTGTAGACGATGCCGTCCACCTCGCCGCCCGGCCGCGCGACTATCGCCGGATACACCTCGTTCCGCACCGCCCTGCGCTCGTACCCCTCCAGCACCGCGCCCCGGCCGGCACACCGCTCCCCGCTCGCCTGCTCCATGATCGCCCGGCGCATCAGCGTTCCGTACGCAAAGATATCCATTGACACCTTCTATCATATCATACCGCCGCACGTCACGCGCACCGAAGCTGCCGAGCCGCAAGGGTTCCTGAGCGGGTTCTGGATTCGACCGGCTGTCCGCCGCCAGGCGGACCTTTCTTTGGCCGGTCGAAGCCTGCC
>CAYMFW010000128.1:0-13694 GCA_964389785.1 uncultured Planctomycetota bacterium | reverse complement strand
ATTCAGACGTGGACCTATTGCCCGCGGGAGCGACGCGAATCAGTTTCTCCCGACAGCCGCTCCTGTGCCACCGCGCCTCGCACGATGTACTGCGCAAGCGACTCGAGGCTTTTCGTATCCCGTGCCGGCACGGCTTTCCCGACATACGCGCTGAAGCCCGAGTGGTGCCACGACAGCATGTTCTCGACGAGCTCGTCCGTGACCGCTCCCTCATCGAGCAGCATCCGGAACACTTTGACGGAGTCCCTGAGCCTGTCGAAGGGGTGACGGAACACCTGTTCGATCATGTCCTCGTCGGGCACGTCCCTGACGACGTGGAATGTGCCGCCGGCGTCGAAGCAGTCCCCGGAGTTTCACCGGCTCACGACAGGTTCACCGCCGCGCCGACACAGTCCTCGACGAGATTATCCACGATCATGGCCGGCGCCTGCGGGACCGGCTGACCCCCGAGCGCCCGCACCGCGATGGTCATCACCAGCGCGGCCACCGCGGCCGCGCCGATTGCCAGATGCGGCGCCGGACACGGCGTGTCGTCCTCCATGAACGTCAGCGCCCTGGCAATGGCCTTCACCACCGTCGGGTCCAGAACGTCCGCCAGCCGGGTCATCACCTTCGAGAACTTTTCCACGTAGGACAGGTTGTCCACCGGCCCCTTCGCCGGGATATCGAACAGCTCCCGGAAGGTCACCGGACAGCCCACCGGGAAATACACGGCCGCCGCGCCGAACCCGGCGGACAGCGCGGAGATCACCGGCTTCCCCTGCCTGCCCGCCTCGTCATGCAGGGCGACGATAGCGGACAGGTCGAGAAAGTCGACGGTGTCGATCACGAGGTCGCACGATGCCACCAGCCGGCGGACATTCCTCCCGGATATCCAGTCGTTGCACGCGGATACGCGGGCCGACGGGTAGATCGCGTTGAGCCGGCGTTTCAGGGCGGTGACCTTGGGCCTGCCTACGTCGTCGGCGGTGAAGCACTGCCGGTTCAGATTGTGCGCCGCGACGGTGTCGGCGTCCGCCAGCGTCACCGATTCGAAGCCGGTCCGGATCGCCGTCTCGGCCACGCTGCTCCCCACTCCGCATCCGGCGATCAGCACCCGCGTTCTCCGGATCCGGTCCTGCAGGGCCTCGTCGATGTACCCGTGGTTCCTCCGGATGAAGTCCTTGTATGCGATCATAACGCCCCTCCCTTATGCGACGTGCCTGAAACGGTCGAATTCGCCGGAACGCGACGTGGTAATCAGGTTCCTGCGCTCCACGAAGAAGTACCGGAACGTCTCTTCATCCAGTGCCCGAATCGAGGCGGTCAGCCATTCGACAAACGCCAGGACTTCATCACTGGAGGGCCGGAAGAAACGGAACAGGTTCCGCAAGTCGTTCTTCCTCCCGTATTTTGCGAGAAATCGTTCTTCCGCGGTCGTGACGTCCAATCGCAGGGCAACGGAGTCCGCGCCGTTGGCGTGCGGATCTTCCCGAACGTCTCCGATGCGGTCGAGCAGCAGCGCACGGCTGTAGAACTTGGCGTGTTCCGGGCTGGCAACACAGACGAGATCGTCGAAACCGAGGACGTTCCTGGCATACGCGAACGCGGCGCTGAAAACCTTCAGTATCACGATGCGCGTCCGCCAGCCCCCTTCCTTGACCGTCGAAACCAGGCTGTTGATCTCGCATACGCGTCTGCCCGATCTGCGAAAGCCGTCGATCTCCCGCGAATACATCCGTTCCATCGGCAGGCCGAGCGGGGAGTCGGGAATGACCGTCCCGGATGCCACGGCATCTCCGCTTTCGTTCCGGACAAGGAAGGTGACCGTCTCAGACAGTGCGTTATGGGCGGAATACCACAGCATCCCGGCGTCATCCTCCGTGAAGCCCCGTGACGCATAGATCCGATGAACCAACGAGTAGGCCTCTTCCCGCTCCCGCCGCGTATTTGCTACGGTCATCCGGTATGTGTGACCACTGGCATCAAAAACCCATGCCGGCTCCTGGCAGTCCATCGTGCACCCCCTTTGTTCTTCCGCGGTCACTTCTCTTTGACGAAAGGGGGAAAACCTAACGTGGATTACTGAAGTTTTTTACATCTCCGGAACGAGCTCCTTCACGGTGTAATCATCCACCCATATCCTCATCCCGGACACGCCGATTCGGAGCTGCTGGGCGAACGTAGGCCCCTTCACGAGGCTGCCGACGAAGCCCTGATTCCTGCCCCTGAACTCCCTCAGGACGAGCGAAGGCCGGCCTTCTGCATCCCGGTAGTGGACGATCTCGATTCGGCGCCTGTCCCACCGCTTCCCGTCCCTGCCCTGCGCGAGCAGATCGGCCAGCATGAGGGTTTCGTCACGCGGATCTCCGGATTCCACCTTGAACCCCCCGACTCCGACGATGGGGATATCGTTCTGCATCCTGGACTGAACCGGCGCCGGAACGAGATCGGCGCGCCACGCATACTCTATCACGTAGGACCTTCCCGGTTCAGACCACCGGCAGAACGCCGCGACTCCCGCGCCTTCGCCGCCGACCGTCGAGTCAAGTTCCATCACGCGGGTCTGGCGTCCGTTCCTCACCACCTCCACGTCGTCGAACTGAGTGCCTTCGACCGGCCTCTCGGCCAGCGGTATTATCCGGTTGACCCCCGCGGTGTCGCTCTTCCTGTACGCGAAGGCGGAGAATGTCCATTGCGCCAGGCCGTGTTCGAAATCATCGAAGAAGAGGTTCTTTCCATCCCCGAACGTCAGGTCCCTGTTGGGCCGGACCCGATCCACGCCTTCGTTCGAGAACTCGACGAATCGACCGTCCTCCACGATCAACGCGGCCGATGACGACCGTGACTCGACCCGGGCTTTCCCCTCCTCCATCACCAGCCGGGTCTTCGCGCCGCGCGCGGCGAGCCGCAGCCGGGTGCCTACCACGGTCACCCGCCCGTGCGCCGTCACCAGACGGAAGGGCCGGTCATCCGGCTGTGCGGCCACCTCGGCCAGCAGACAGCCGTTCCGCAGATAGATCTCGTGTCCGCCCGTTTCGGATCTCCGGCACTCGATCTCCGTGTTCTCCTGGGCCTCCACCCACGTGTCCTCCCCCTCGTAGCGGAGCTTCGCCGCGCTCCCCGCGCCGATTCTCATCGACATCCCCGCATGTACCGCGGCCCCGTTCTTCGCGTTCGTCCACGTTCCGTCCGCTCGCAGCTCCTTCACCTCTCCCCGATGCTCCGCCACGCGGGCCACGGCCGGCCCGGGCCGCACGTCCGCGCCCCGGTCGCCGGCAAACCGCCAGATTCCGATCGCGACCAGCACCGCGGCCGCCGCGGCCAGCGGTATCCAGCGTCCGAGCCTGAACGCGCGGCGTCTCTCGACCGGGCGCCCCGTTTTGAACGCCCCGGCGTCGTAGAAGTCGCGCAGCTCCTGTTCCCGGAATGCCTGCCGGAAGATCAGACGCGCAAATGCGGGGTCCCTCGCGAGCCGCTCGCGCAGCTCCTCCCGTTCGGCGTCGGTGGATTCCCCGTTCACGTACCGGGAAATCAGGACGTCTCCGGCCGTGTCTTCATTCATAGCCCGCATCCGTGACTATCAGTTGAATGCAGTCGAACAGCGTCTTCCGCGCGCGGGACAGCCCCACGTCCACGGCCGTCTCCCGCATGCCCATTCTGCCGCCGATCGCCCGCGAACGGAGGCACTCATCATACTTCATCCGCAGCAGCCTGCGGGCCTTCTCCGTGAGCTTACGCAGGCACTCGCGCATGGCCCTCCGCCGCGCTTCATCCCGCGCAGGGTCGCATTCCTCTTCCGCTCCGGAAGCCGCTTCCTCCAGCTCCGAAAGAACCGCAGGGTCCGTCAGGACCGACATCGTCTTCTTCTTCCGCCAGTGCTCGTGCGCCAGGTTCCGGGCGATCCCGCGCAGCCAGGCGCCCACCGAGCGGCTGCCGTCGTATCCCGCCCGGTTTTCCAGCGCCACCAGAAACACCTGCTGCTCCAGGTCATCCGCCGCGTGCGGATCACCCAGGATCGATCGCAGGAACGCCGTCAGCCATCGATGGTTCTGCTCGAACAGCGCGCGAGTCCAGACATCGTCCGAATCGCTAAGACCTTCCGCCATGTCTCAACACCCCGAATGTACACGAATACAGGGCCTCTTCCGTCTCTTTGGCATATTCCATAAAACCTAACATCCTTTTTTCGCGCGAATACCGTCCGATCCCGACAGAGAATCATACCACATCCCGTTTCCCGCGTTCCCGTGTCCCGCTGAGTATTATCGCTGAACCGTGGGCAGGGAGGAAACATGACGGGTGTGCCGAACGCGCCGGCGGTCATCCCCGCCTTCAGCGAGCAGGCAGACCTCTTCTGATTATCTGCGCTTCTTGCTTTCCCGTGCCCCGGTGAGTACCATCGCCGAACCATGAGTGAAGACATCCCTTCCCGCGCTCTCGATGCGCTGGCCTGCCCCGACTGCGGCGGCGCGGTGACCGGCGATTGCTCCCTCGTCTGCGACGGGTGCGGTGAGAAGTACCCTGTCCTCAACGGCATCCCGCGCTTCGTCGCGGACGACACCTACGCGTCCTCCTTCGCCCTCCAGTGGAACCGGCACGCCAGGACGCAGATCGACAGATTCAACGGCTCGACCATTTCGCGCGACCGGTTCTTCGGCGAGACGCGATGGCCGGAGGACCTGTCCGGGAGAAAGATACTGGAGGCCGGCTGCGGCGCCGGCAGGTTCACCCAGGTCGTCCTCGACGCCGGCGCCGAGGTCTGGTCCTTCGACATGAGCGGCTCGGTGGACGCGTGCCTGGAAAACAACGGGTCCGCGAAGAATCTCCGCCTGTTCCAGGCCGACGTCCTCCATCCCCCCTTCCGGAAGGGCTCCTTCGACGGCATCTTCTGTTTCGGTGTCCTCCAGCACACTCCCGAACCCCGCCGGGCGTTCCTCTCGCTCGCGCCCCTCCTGAGAGAGGGTGGAGAAATCGTCGTGGACACGTACAATAGAAACTCCCTGGGAGCGTGGTTTCATCCCAAGTACTATATGAGGATGTTTGCCCGGCGCATGGACAGCGAGAAGCTGTATCGAAAGGTTCGCAGGATAGTGCCGCGTCTCCTTCCGATCAGCGGCGCGCTGCGCAAAATCCCGCTGCTGGGACGGCCGCTCAGTCTGATGGTGCCGGTAGCGGACTACCGCGGCATTCTCCCCATCCGGGAGGACCAGGCGGAGGACTGGGCGATACTGGACACGTTCGACTGGCTGTCGCCCCGGTACGACCGGCCGCAGACCGCCCGCCGCGTCCGCGGCTGGTTCGCCGAAGCCGGACTCGAAGATGTCGAGGTGACGGCCGACAGGGGCCTGATCGTGGGAAGAGGAAAGAAGCATGACGGGTGAACGCAACGCGCTGGCGGTCATCCCCGCCTTCAACGAGGAGGCGCACGTCGCCGACGTGGTGTCCGGGGTACGGGCGCAGGGCCTGCCGCTCGACGTGCTGGTGGTGGACGACGGGTCCGACGACGGCACCGCACGCGCCGCCGCGGAGGCCGGTGCGCACGTCGTCTCCCTTCCCTTCAACGTCGGCTACGGCGGCGCCCTCCAGACCGGCTTCAAGTACGCGCTGAGAAACGGTTACGAGTACCTAGTCCACCTGGACGGCGACGGCCAGCACGACCCGGCGTCCATCGCCCCGCTTCTGGAGGCCGTCAGAAACGGCGGGACCGATATCGTGGTCGGCTCCCGGTTTCTGCAGGATCCTGACTACAGGTGCCTCTTCGCCCGGCGGATCGGGATCGCGATATTCCGGCTCATCGCCCGCCTCACCACCGGACGCGCCATCACCGATCCCACCTCCGGGTTCCAGGCGCTGAACCGGAAGGCCTTCGCGTTCTATTCCCGCGAGTACCCGTCTGATTTCCCGGATACGGATGTCATCATCACGTCCCACCGCGCCCATTTCGAGATCAGGGAGATCCCGGTCAAGATACATCCCAGCGTCTCGGGCAGGTCCATGCACAGCGGGCTCGCCCCGTTCTACTACGTATTCAAGATGTTCCTTTCCATCTGCGTCACCCTGTTGCGCAAGAGACCGAAGAAGGAGGAGTAACGATGCTGTTTCGCCAGAAGATATTCGCCATAACCGCCGCGCTGTTCCTGCTGGTCCTGATATTCGAACTGGTCCGCCGCCGCAAGCTGAAGGAGGAATACTCATGGCTGTGGCTGCTCACCGGCGTGTCCATCCTGGTGCTCACCCTGTGGTACGACCTTCTGCTGATGCTGACGAGCGCCATAGGCGCGAAGGTGGCGACCACCACGCTGTTCATCGCCGCGGTGATGTACCTCATCCTCATCACGCTGCATTTCTCGGTGCGGATATCCAGCCTGTCGGATCAGGTGAAGAAGCTGGTGCAGGAGCTCGCCATCCTCAAAGCCGAAAAAGGGGACATTCATAATTAGGGACGGCCGCCGCCCATCCCGTGCTCGGCAACGTACACCTCGGCGTCGCCCGTCTCGAGTATCCTGCGGGCATCCCGTGACGTGAGATCCGCGAGAGAATACCTGCTCTTCTGAACGACGAAGAACGTCTCCGGCACCGGGACACCCCCCTCCCGGCTGCCGCGCGGCACCTTCAGGTACCACAGATAGAACCGTACGGGCGCACTCGCGGGACACTTCGCTTCCACCAAGTCTCCCGGATGCATCTTCCCTGAAAGGAACTCGACGACCGCCGGCGCCTCCGGGAAACACCCCGCGTCCGGATCCGTCGGAACCACGCGCCCGGTCATCACCAGCGCGACGCACACGCCCGCGCATGCCAGCATCGCCCCCCTGAACAGCCCGCCCGCCGACGGAACGATACCGGCGGCACCCGCGTCCGTCAGAACGAAGGCGAAAGGCAGAAGATAAATCCACGTCCTCGGGTACGGGATTGCGCGCACCGCGAGCAGGACGACCGCGCCCCCGATCGCGAGCGCGGGGAACAGCGCCACCGTGTCCGCCTCCCTGCTTCGAAAAAGAAGGCACGCCCCCACGGCGCAGAGCAGCAGACCCACGACGATCACCGCCGGGTGGATACCTCCCGTCAGCACCCTCGCCGAACGCGCCAGGTGTCCCGGCACCTCTCCGAGCAACTCCCGCCAGGACGTCACGCTGATGTGCCCTCCCGACACGATGGAGTGCACGCCGTTGCTCACTAACGCCGTCGGCGGATCCAGCAGCCCGACCAGGCCCGCTGCCATCACGGAGCACGGCATCAGCATGTCGCGCAGCGCGGGGAGCAGCCCGTCCCTCCGCCGCGCCGTTCCCACCGTCGCCCAGCACAGAAGTCCGGCCGCGGCGAAGAGGAACGACGGCATCGCCGCCACCCCAAGGGCTATGACCATGGAGATCAGTGCGCACAGCCGTAACGAGCCGCCGCTGATCAGCCTGCGCACGAGTACGGCGAGCACGAGACAGAGCATCACCACCAGAGAGTATCCCCTGGCCGTCGTACCGTAGAAGATGAGATACGGATACACCGCGGCCAGCGCAGCCGCGACGAAGCCGCTTCTGTGCCCGCCTGCGCACAGCCGGGCACACACGAACGTCAGCGGGATCACGCAGACGCCCGAGAGAAGAGCCGGCAGCCGGATGACCGCCGGATGACCCCCGAACACCGCGACGGACACGCGCGCCAGCAGCGTGTGGAGGATATGGTTGTTGGGGTCCGGATACGCGAACAGATATATGGCGCTCCGGTTCACGTAGTTGAGGAACGTGTAGGCTTCGTCGTACTGCATCGGCGCCGCCAGGAAGACAATCCGTACCGCCGCGCCCGCCGCGCATATCGCCGCGAGCCACCGCCACGTGCCGTCGCCGCTTCGTCCCGCCGCGCCGCGCACCCACACCCACGTGTCGGCACACTCCTTTCCCACCGACCGGGCACCGCGGACCGCCCGGGCGCAGAGGGAGTCCCGGTGATACCGAATCAGGACAAAGCTGGCGACGGCCAGAGCGGCAAGCGCCGCGCCGTACCCCACGAACAGAGAGCGCATCACCCCGCTTCTCTCCGCCCACGCGTCCGTGGAATAGACCGCGTTGAGCAGGTCCGGATGGAGGGACCGCGCGCCGACGACGATCATGACACACGCCGCGACCGCCACGGCGGCCGTTTCGGCGTATGCGATTCGGCGCTTCATCCCGGCTCCCGGCGCTCCCCCGCGACCTTTCTCACCGTGCCGACGGCGCAGCCGACGGCGGCGACGATGTTTCTGAGGATCAGAACGGGCGGCGAGAGAAACGCGGCGGCATCCCGCCTGCGCACGAGAATGCCGAGCGCGAGAGGAAGCTGCAGCAGCACCGCCGCCGCCAGCACCCCGAGCGGGATCCACCCCGACACCGGTATCAGCGCCGGCGACACCACGAGCAGCGCCGCCAGCACCACGTTCACGGCGAGCAGCCGGTCCGCCGGATACAGCGCGGCGCTCCTGACGTACACCCGGTACCGGGCGTACGCGTACTGCCGCTTCAGGAATTCGATCAGCGTCGGCTTGTAGTGATGCCGGGCCCGCGCCTCCGGAACGTACGCCAGCAGGAACCCTTTCTCTATCAGCCGGCTGTTGAAGTCGGAATCCAGGCTGGCGTTCAACAGTTTCTCGTCGAACTGTCCCGCCACCTCGAACGCCTTCCTCCGGTACGCCGCGTTGGCCGAGGTGATATGGTTCGCGTGACGCGGCTTCCCCGCGAACTTCGCCTCCACCTCGTACCCGGCCAGGCGGGCTATCCACGGGTCCTCCGGAAACGCCGCCAGCGTGCCGCCGGCCCCGATCACCCGTTCGTCCCCGAACGCGGCGAGCACCTTTCCCAGCCAGTCCGGTTCCAGCTCCACGTCCGCCTCCGCCAGCGCGATCACGTCCCCGGTGCAGTGCGTCAGTCCCTCGTTGAGCGCGGACGCCTCCCCTCCGTGGTCCTTGCGGACCACCTTCACCCGGCCCCCGTACGTCCCCCCGATCGCCTCGACGGATCCGTCCGTAGAGCCGTCGTCCACCACGATGATCTCCCGCTCGTGGTCCGTGCGGAGATCCAGGATGGAATCGATCGCCGCGCCCACCGTTTCCTCGGCGTCGTACATCGGCATCAGGAAGCTGATCTTCACGGCCGCCCCCGGAACAGGCGCAACCCCGCCCTGACATATGAAAGAAGCTGTCCCACGCTCCTCACCCGCAGCAGCCGCTTCAGGAGCGCCCCCGGCCGCAGGTAGAAGGAACGGTACGCCCGCCGCACCAGCCGCTCCAGAGTCTCTCCCGGCAGGCCCGGGTAGCTCACCATGCTCTTCCCGAACGGGTCGATCTCGTCGGAATCGTCCACCAGGAACCCGCCGCGCCGGCACAGGTCGTGGAACTCGGTGCCCTTGAACGGGGTGGCGATAGAGAACATCACGCTGTCCACCTTCATTCCCTTCAGCTTACGGACCGTCTCCTCGATCCTCTCCGGGGTCTCCGCCGGACAGGTGCCGAACATGATGTTCACCTTCGGGTCCATCCGGTGCCGCTTCAGCAGGTCGATCGCCCGGTGCACGTCCGCCACACTCAGGTCCTTCCTGATATCGTCCAGCACCTCCTGCTCCAGGCTCTCCACCCCTATGTCTATGGACCTGCATCCGGCCACCGCCAGCGCCTCGACCACGTCCTCGTGGACCAGCAAGTCCGCCCGGCTCAGGCACCCCCACTCCAACCCCAGCCCGCGGATCCCGTCGCAGATCTCCAGCGTCCGCTCCCTGCCCCACAGGAACTGGTCGTCCACGACCATCACCGAACGGAACCCCTCGTCCGCGATCTTTCCGAACTCCTCGATGACCCTTCCGGCGGACGCCACGGCCGGCTTGGGCTTCTCCCCGAAGTACCGGCGATGCTCCAACTCCCGCGCGAAGCTCACCGAGATCGGCACGCAGAACATGCACCGGTACGAGCACCCCCGGGAGGCCATCATCACCGTGTGCGGCCGCCCCTCGAACTTCGGATTGAAGTACCGTCCCGTGTATCGCGCGAGCGCCGGGTGCAGGCGAAACGGCACCGGAAGCTCGTCCAGGTTCACGAACTCGCCGGAGGGAGGCACGTGCGTCACCCGGCCGTCTCTCATCAGCGACGTTCCCGGCGCCTCGCCGGCGTCCAGGTACGCCGTCAGGTTGTTCTCGATCTCCCCCCGGAACACCGTCACGTTCGGCCGGATGAGGTATTCCTCCGGCACCCGCGTCGGCTCCGGACCGTGGACGAATATCCGCAGGTCCCCGTCGCGGTCCCCCAACGTGCGTATCACCTCCAGGTCCGCGCGCTTCGACAGGATGACGGAATGGATCACCACCGCGTCGGCCCCGTCCTTCTCGACGCGGGAGAGAAGCTCCTGCGCCGACAGCCCCTCCAGCACCGCGTCGACGTAGTTCACCTCGTGGCCTGCGTCGTGAAGGAGGGTGAACGGATACAGGTTCGCCAGGTCGGGAAAGTGGTACAGCTCGTACGAACACCCGGCCAGCCGCTCCGGCACCCGGCTCCCCGACGGAGGGGGCTCGATAAACGTCAGCTTCATCCCGCATCCCCCTCGCCGTGGTGATAGCGGTACTTCAGCGCGTCGCATCCCCCGCATTCCTTCAGCTGTCTGGCCCGGAACCTCCTGAATTCCCGCCCCTTCCATATCGCCCCGAGTTCCGTCTCCAGGATGTTGCCGAACCGCTCCCTTCTCAGGTTGCAGCACGGAGCGACGTTGCCCTCCACGTCTATGTACACCGAGTTGTCCGTCCGCAGGCACACCCTGTCGAAATGCCCGGCGGTCCGCAGGATCGGCCCCTGCTCGTTCGCGCAGAAGAGCGACACGTTCAGCTCGTCCGCCAGCCGCCGCGCCGCCCTCAGCATGTCCCGCTCCTCCTCCCAGGACGGCCGAACGATCCCGCCGTGACGGACGTCCAGCCGGACGAGCGTCACCGAATCCACCAGGTGCTTCCCGGCGAACCGGATCAGCCGTTCAACCCGGTCCTCTCCGTTCTTCTGCATCACGCTCACCAGCACTATCCGGGGCCGCGGCCGCTCACCCTTCAGCCATATGAACTCCAGCACGTTCTCCACCGCCTTCGTCCCGTCCGTGTGCCCGATGCCCCCGTCCGGCTCCTCCGGGCCGCCCGGGAAGTCGTCGATGGAAAACGACACCTGCTCGATGGTGCGCTCCAGCACACGCTCGGCCGTTTCCTGATCCAGCCGCATCCCGTTCGTGGTGAACTTCACCATCGCATCCGGCAGCGTCCGGTTCAGCACCTTCACCAGCTCGGTGAACTCCGGATGCATCAGCGGCTCCCCCCATCCGGCGAGCGTCACGAAATCCGCCTGCGGGATCCGTTTCACGATCTTTTCGAACACGTCGAGCGGCATGTCTTTCACCGGCACCGCCAGGTGGTCGCGGGGACACATCCCGCACGCCAGGTCGCACCGGTTGGTGATCTCTATCTGGATGTCCTCCGGCAGCGGACTGCTCCGCCCCAGCACCAGCCGGGAGAACTTGGCCATCTTCTTTCTCGTGTTCATCGGTGCGCCGCCATTCTGAGAAACGCCAGGAACCCCTTCAGTATACCCGGCGCGCTGCCCGGGTTCCGCAGCATCCTTCCCAGGTACCGCAGGATGATCCCCGGCCGCAGGTAGAAGCGCCGGAACGCGGTCGCCGCGTACCGGTCGATCGCCTCCGCCGTCAGCCCGTGCGGCACGAACACGGTGTTCATCAGGTTCATCTTCTTCCAGTCATCGTCGAACTCGCCGTACTCGCCCGTCCTTTCGTATATTTCGGAGCCGGGAAACGGAGTGAACCGGGTGATGCTGAAATCATCCAGCACCGCCTTTCGCGCGAACGCGATGGTCTCCCGTATCGTCTCCTCCGTCTCCTTCGGATGCCCGATCATGAAGAACCCCTTGGTGCGCATCCCGGCCTTCCGGGTCGCCGCGAGCGCCTCTTCGATTCTCTCCAGCCGCGTCCCCTTTCCAATCATGTCCAGTATCTCCTGGTTCCCGCTCTCGATGCCGTAGCCGATCTGCCAGCACCCGGCCCTCTTCATGAGAGCCAGCAGCTCCGGGTCCGCCGCGCTCACCCGGCCCAGGCACGACCACGACAGCTCCGGCCCCTCCCGTACCAGCTTCTCGCATATCGCCCTCACCCGCGGCCTGTCGAGCAGGAACGTATCGTCCTCGAACAGTATCTCCCGCACCCGGTACTCCCGGTGGAGCGTTCCCATCATCTCCAGCACGTAGTCGGCGCCGAACCGGCGGTGCGCGCTGCCGAACACCGACCGGTCGCAGAAGATGCACTTGCTCGGGCAGCCGCGTGACGTCACCAGCGACGCCGCCGGCAACCGGCGGAACCGGAAGCCGGGCGGCCGGTATCTCTCCGGGAAGCCTTCCAGCAGGTCCCACGCCGGAAACGCCAGCCGGTCCAGGTCCTTTACCAGCTCGCGCTTCCCTGTCACCCGCACCGCGCCGTTCTCTCGCAGCGCCAGCCCGGCGACGGACGAAGGGCCTCCCCCGTTCTTTCTCGCCTCCACCAGCTCCGCGATCGTCTCCTCGCCCTCGCCTATTACCGCGATATCGAACTGCGGAAACATGTCCATCACCTTCTCCGGCAGCGCCGTCGCGTGCGGCCCGCCGACGATGGTGTCGATCGCCCGGTCCTGTTCCTTCAGCATCGCGGCCAGGTCCGCCGCGCGGTGTATCGACGCGGTGGTCGCGGTCATCCCGACGTGCGTCGGCGACAGCTCCCGCACCCGCGCCGTCGTCTCCTCCAGGCCGAGCCCGAGTGACGACGCCTCGATGATGGCCGTTTCCGCCCCGGCTTCCCGGGCAGCGGCGGCCAGCGACAGCAGGCCGAGGGACGGCATCGTGTTCGCGGCCTCCGCCAGCGCTCCGTACCGCTCCTCCGGCGACAGCGGCGGGTTGACGAATACGATCTTCATCTCACCATCCCGGCAAGCCAGGTCTCCAGGTGTATCCACCGCCACGGCACCGTCACTCCGGTATCGCTCCCCTCCAGCAGCGGCTTCAGCTTTCCCCCGATGAACTCGGCGTCCAGGAACGCGCCGCTCAGCGCCTTCCCCATCGAGAACCGCGCGGTCATCTCCGCCTCGTGCGTTCTCAGCCACGCGTGCTCCGGGGTGACGTACCCCATCTTGTCCGTCCTGGTGCGTATCTCCTCCGGCAGCAGCCCCCGGGTCGCCTCCCGCAGCACGTGCTTCGTCACGCCGTTACGTATCCTCGCCGCGGCCGGCAGGGAGAACGCAAGCTCCACCAGCCGGTAATCCAGGAACGGGGTCCGCGCCTCTATCGAGAACGCCATCGCGCTGCGGTCCTCGTAGTGCAGCAGCGCGGGCAGCCGGTACGCAAACATGTCCTCGTACTGAGTATCACCCAGGTTCCTCAGCGCGCCGACCCGTCGTGAGAAATGGGCGTGCCTTCGATCCCTGAATTCCTTCCGGAAGGAGACGTCCATCGCCTTCAGCGCCGTCGCCTCCTGCCCGCCGGACACCCGGTCCCTCAGCAATCGTATCGGCGCCTGCAGAAACGACGGAAGCGCGCGGTAGCCGCCCCGCGTCAGGCACCCCGCCGCGCCGTGTCCGGACACCGCCGCCATCCTCCCCGCCTGCGACAGAGCCGTCGGCAGGTTCCCCCGGCTCAGCAGCTGGCCAAGGAACGCGTGGTAGTAGTCCGGCAGGTAGCCGCCCAGCAG
>CAYMFW010000127.1:0-13908 GCA_964389785.1 uncultured Planctomycetota bacterium | reverse complement strand
AAATGCGATCCGGAATGGGCTTTCTTCACCGGATTCGGATACGACTCGGTCGTGTCCTTCTCGAAGCATCGCTTTACCGGCAGTCAGGTGCACGAGCTGTATTTCGGCATGAAGGACGTGTTCAACCGGGAGTATGAGCGCCGGCGGTACGCCCGGCACGACGTGGGCTTCTCGTTCCTCACGGACGGAAAGGACCTGTTCTCCGGGTATACCTTCCTGTACGGCGGGTTCGACAATACCGCGAGCTATCTGTACCGCGGCAGGGAACGGGTGGCCGAGAACCGGCACGTGAAGTTCGGCCGGTTCGACCGGAGCAACCTCGATCGCGCCATATACGACGAGCACCTGTTCTGGAGGCGCTTCCGCTTCGAGACGGTGGGAAACCGCATACGGATATTCCTGGAGGACCGAATGATATTCGACTACGTCGAGAAGCGGGAGATGCCGGCCGGGGGGCATCTGGCCCTCTGGACGTATCGAAACGGGGTGTGCTACGGCCGCCTCAACAGCTCCGCGGAGGGGACAGCACTCGACGCGGAGAAGTACGTGCTGGACCCGCCCGGCCGGCGCGACCTCCCCTGGCAGGCGCTCTCCCCCACCCGGGTCCGCGTCGAAGACGACAAGGGCGGCCTGGTGCGGGTGACGAACCGCTTCGGCGGCGGGGAGTTCGGCGTCGCGCTGGCTCTCGACAAGCCGGTGGACCTGGACCGGACGCCGGTGATGCGCCTGCCGGCGCGTATCGGGGCGCAAGTGAAGGTGAGCCTGCATCTCCGGGTGAACGGAACGTGGTGCATCGTGCCCCTCACCGCCCCGGTGGGCGAGACGTATCGCGTGCTCGGAGACAGTGCAGCCTTCGACGTCAGCCCGGGGTGGAAGATGCTGGTCAGCCGGACGCTCGGCTTTCCCATCATCGACGGCACGCCACGCGATTCGGTGAAGGGTGAATGCCGGGTGGACCTGCTGGCGGAGATGAAGAAACGCTTTCCCCACGCCAAGACGCTCCGGCTGGAGCAGCTGATCGTCGGCAATTCCAGCCACAGGGATTATCTTATGGCGGGCTTCTCCGGCAACACGGCAGGCGCGTCGTATCTCCTGGGAAGGCCGAAGTTCGAGGCGCGCTGAAGCAGGCGCCGGCTAGCCGATCGCTTCGCCGCCCCGTTCGCCGGTCCGTATCCGCACACATTCGTCCAGAGCGACTACGAATATCTTGCCGTCGCCTATCTCCCCGGTGCGGGCACCGGCGCATATCGCATCGATGGTCGCTTCGACGAAATCCTCGTTCACGGCGATTTCCAGACGAACCTTCTTGAGCAGGTTCACTTCCATATCCACGCCGCGATAGGTCTCGTGATACCCCCTCTGCTGGCCACAGCCCAGCGCGTTGGTGACCGACACCTTGAACACCTCCGCGGCATACAGCGCCTGTTTGACGTCGTTCAGCTTCTCCGGCTGTATGTAGGCGACTACCAGCTTCATCTCGATCCTCCTACTGCGTTATGAAGACCTGGAACCCGGCGTACGACTCCATCCCGTGTTCCCCGATATCCAAGCCTTTCAGTTCTTCCGTGGCGGAAACACGGAGACCCACCGTCGCCCCTATCAGCTTGAAGACCGCCGCCATCGTTCCCATCACAAACAGCATCACGGCGAAGACCCCGAGCGCCTGCACCCCGAGCTGCGTGACACCTCCTCCATGCAGAAGCCCGTCACGCGCCAGTCCGAGCGTCCTCTGACCGAATATGCCGACCGCGAGGGTCCCCCAGATACCGTTCATCCCGTGCACCGCCACGGCGCCCACCGGATCGTCCACGCCTATCCGGTCGAGCAGGAGAACACCCAACACCACCACACCGCCGGCCATGGCGCCGATGGCGATTGACGCCGCGGGCGACACAACCGCACAAGCGGCGGTAATCGCCACCAGTCCCGCCAGGGCCCCGTTCATCGTCATCGAGAGATCCGGCTTGCCGAACTTGATCCACACCGTCACCATCGCGACGATGGCAGCGGCGGCGGCGGCAAGATTTGTATTCATCGCCACCAGCGCGATGACGTCGCCTCTTCCCACGGCAAGCGTCGATCCGGGGTTGAATCCGAACCACCCGAACCACAGCACGAATACGCCGAGTGACGCCAGCGGGATGGAATGACCCGCGATTACGCGCGGCGAGCCGTCGGGAGCGTACTTGCCGATCCGGGGCCCCAGTATCGCGGCCCCCACGAATGCCGCCCATCCGCCGGTGGCGTGCACCACGGTGGAGCCGGCGAAGTCACCGAAGCCAAGCCCCGCGAGCCAGCCCCCGCCCCACACCCAGTGACCGATGATCGGATACACGAACGCGGAGATCAGGAAGGAATAGATGAGATACGCCTGGAACTTCATCCGCTCCGCCATGCCGCCCGCCACTATCGTCGCCGCCGCACCGCAGAACGCAGCCTGGAAGAGCCAGAACGCGGGCAGGGGAAGATTCGAGGCGCCCGACTTCGCGCCGACCAGCAACCAGCCGTGCGTGCCGAAAAGCGCGTTGCCGTCTCCGAACATGATGGCGTAACCGAATATGAAGAAGCCGAGACTCGCCATGCAGAAGTCGAGGAAGTTCTTCATGAGGATGTTGCAGGCGTTTTTCGCGCGGATGAATCCGGCCTCGACCATGCCGAATCCCGCCTGCATGAAGAACACCAGGAACGCGGCGAACAGAACCCAGAACGTATCGAGACCACGAACAACGTCGGCAAGTGCTGCAGTTTCCATGAGCCGGCATCTCCTTTCCAGCGCCCGTTCCCTGAGACCACAAGGACACGCAATTGGCGTGCCAGCCGGATGGAAGAAAACCCTCAGGCAATGAATTGCGGCGTGCGACAGGGTTACAGGAAGGAATACGGTTTCGACGTCGCGTTCGAAGAAGATTAAAGCTGGTTAGGAAATATTCCGCGGCCCACTATCTATGCCGCGCTCTGCCGGGACGGAGTTAACCTGATAGCGCAACCCCGTCCCGAATGCGTTCAGGCTCCGCTACTGTTATGACTGATGTTCTTCGCAGTGCAGGACGCCCTGCCCGGACCTGGGAAACGTACAGACCGACACGCTGGCGCAGCTGCTGCACAGTCCCAGGTCGCGAGCGGAACTGAGATCGGATGCAGTCATGCGCGCGCTCCCGGGCACAATCGAATTTTCGATCTTCATCTCGCCGTTTCCGTTCGAGAACTCCTCACACCGCCATACCGGCGTCGCGGAACCGTTCGGCAGGCTGCACGACTTGGCGGCCATACACGTCTGACACAAACCCTGAATCGTCCGGCCCTCCCGCATCATCCCCTCCTTCCGTGCCCATATGGGCACATGCGAGCGGACACGCCATCCCCGTCAATCCTTACAGTGCAATCACTGTGCCAGAAAGCACATAAACGGGTCCGGGAACACAGCAGATGCGATGTAACACTAGCACTACCAACCGCTTAGTAATTTGGTGATTCCCGCCGGATCTCCAGGCACAGACCGCGTCTCGGGCTACCGACTGTCCCGCGGAACAGAAACTTACCGCAGACCCAGCTCGTCCAGCTTCTTTCTGAGCGTGACGCGGCTGATGCCGAGCATCCTGGCGAGCTCCCGCTGGCTGACGCCCCCGGCGTCCATCACGCCTGAGATGACCGTCCGATCCAGGATGCGCTGGAGGGCCCGCCAGGCGTCCGCCACGTCCACGCCCCGCGAGAGGTACCTGCCGACTACCCGCTCCAGCTCCGGACATTCCGAAGAGCCGACCGGTGCGACCGCCGCCATTCCCGCCCCGCCGGCGATTTCCTCGGGAAGCAGATCGACCGTGACCGAATCGCCTTCGCTGAGAACCACCACCCGCTCGATGCAGTTCTCCAGCTCGCGCACGTTGCCGGGCCACGGGTACTCGAGCAGGAGATCCAGCACCTGCTGAGACAGTCGGGTGACTTTCTTGTTGTTTTCCCGGTTGAACTTCTCCAGGAAATGGTCGACCAGCGGAGGGATGTCCACGCGCCTTTCCCTGAGAGCGGGCAGCCGTATCGGGATGACGTTCAGCCGGTAATACAGGTCCTCCCGGAAACGACCCTCGCCGATCTCTTTGCGCAGATCCTTGTTCGTGGCCGCCACCATGCGTACGTCAACCCGAACCGTCTTGGCGCTCCCGACCGGCTCGAACTCCCCCTCCTGCAGAACGCGCAGCAGCTTCACCTGCAGACGCGGGCTGGTCTCGGATATCTCGTCCAGGAACAGCGTGCCGCCGTTGGCCATCTCGAACCGTCCCCTGCGTGCCTGCACCGCGCCGGTAAACGCGCCCTTGACGTGCCCGAACAGCTCTGACTCCAGAAGGGTCTCCGGCAGCGCACCGCAGTTGACTTTCACGAACGCGCCGTCGGCGCGTCCGCTGTTGTAGTGGACCACGTTCGCGACGAGCTCCTTGCCCGTCCCGGTGTCGCCCGTGATCAGTATCGAAGCCCGGCTGTCGGCAACCCTGCCGGCCGTGGCCAGCACATCCTGTATCACCCGGCTTTCCCCCACCACGCTGTCGATACGGTACCTCTTGCGGAGATCCTCGATGACGGTCTGGTTGCGCGCCAGGATCTCCTCCTTCTCGACCCTGACCAGCCGGTTGATCCGCAGCACCTGGGCGACAACCGCGGCCACGATGGAAAGAAGCCGTCGGTCCTTCTCGAGCGTTGCCTCCACCCCGTACGGCCGATCGCCGCTGAGAGCGCCGACCACCTCGTGCTCCACCGTCACCGGCACGCATATGAAGGACACCTGACTCGACCCGTCTGATCTGCGGGCCGCCGTGCGGTCCAGAAACCGCCGGTCCTTTCGTATGTCGGGCACGGTTTCCGCGACGCCGGTCTCGACGACCTTGCCGGTGACCCCTTCGCCAACCGCGTACTCGCCTCGTTCCCGTTCCTCCCGGCTGAGCCCGTGAGCCGCCGCGATACGCAGGCTGTTTGTCGTTCGATCGAGAAGCACCAGGGTGCCCCGCACCATCCCGAGCTGGTCCGCAAGCACCCGCATCGTCTCTTCGAAAAAGGAACTCGGGTCCAGGGCGGTGCCGAGCGCCTCACTCATCCGCGTCAGCAGTTCCAGCTCCCGGACCTCGCGGGCCTCCCGCCGTATAACGATACTGCCGTCTTCGGCATGGAACGGCTGAGGAACGCCGATCTGAGCCGACTTCCGATTGGCCGCGCGCCTGAGCGTGAGCGAACGCGCTCCTTCCTTCACGCCCACCTCGATAACGATCTGCGTGACGTGCCGGATCTTCGCGAGGAACCCCTCGGAATGCGCCTCCTGCTCGAGCATCCAGTACGCGATGGTGTTCAGATCGAACAGGCGCGGGCAGAAGTGGCTGAAGAAACGCTGCGCCTGTTCCTCCCTGCCCCAGAGCTCGTGCATGCCGGTAAGGCTGTCGAATACGTACCCGGCTGATTTCATGATGTCGGCGGGCAGACCCGAAAGCGCGTCCTGCAGCTGCGCCGGATCGGACGGATCCTCTACCCGAATGACCGATGACGACTCTTCGCTGCCGAAGAAGTCGAGGAACACCTTGTCGGCGTTCCCCTTGCCGCACGAGAAGCCATCGATGAGCGTGAAGCCGGTCGTCTTCATCAGCCCCGCGTAGTCATTCAGAATCGTCTGCGGGGATCGGTTGAAGCTGACGTACACCACCGGCGTGTCCTCCCGCGCGTAGGCGGTGAGGAACTTGGTGATAAACTTGTCAACGGGAGCTCCGGAGTCTATCTCCCAGACGACGTTGTCGCCGGGAATCAGACCCCCCAGAAGGTCGTCAAGCTCCGGAATTCCCGTTGTCGGTTTCACGTCGTTCCTATACCAGCCCCTGGTCGAGCATGGAGTCCGCCACCTTGACGAACCCGGCGATATTCGCTCCCATCACGTAGTTGCCCGGATCGCCGTACTCCCGCGCGGTCTCGAAGCACTGCTTGTGGATGGCGATCATTATGTTGTGGAGCTTCTCGTCCACCTCTTCCCTCGTCCAGGACAGCCTCAGGGAATTCTGCGACATCTCGAGCCCGGAGGTGGCCACGCCTCCGGCGTTTGCCGCCTTGCCGGGGCCGTACCTTATCTTCTTCTCGAGATACAGGTCGGTCGCATCGGGCGTGCTCGGCATGTTCGCGCCTTCCGCCACCAGCGTGCAGCCGTTGGCCAGCAGCACCTTGGCGTCGTCGGCGTTGATCTCGTTCTGGGTCGCACTCGGGAACGCGCAGTCGCAGGGGATGTCCCACGGACGCCTGCCCTCGCGATACTCGGCGCCGTACTTCTCGGCGTATTCCCTGATACGCCCCCGCTTCACGTTCTTCAGCTCCATCACGTACGCCAGCTTCCCGGCGTCGATGCTGTCCTTGTCGTACACCGTGCCGCCGGAATCGGACAGCGATACCACCTTGCCCCCGAGGTCGTTTAGCTTCTCGACGGTGTACTGCGCGACGTTGCCGGACCCGGAAACGGTGCAGGTCTTGCCGTCGAACGACTGGTTGTTGCTCTTGAGCATCTCCTCGGCGAAGTAGACCGCGCCGTAACCGGTGGCCTCCGGACGTATCAGCGAGCCGCCCCAGTTGAGCGACTTGCCGGTCAGGACGCCGGTAAATTCGTTGCGCAGCCGCTTGTACTGTCCGTACAGGAAGCCGATCTCGCGGCCGCCCACGCCGATATCGCCGGCCGGAACATCGGTGTCCGGACCGATATGCTTCGCAAGCTCCGTCATGAACGACTGGCAGAACCGCATCACCTCATTGTCCGACTTCCCCTTCGGATCGAAGTCGGAGCCGCCCTTGCCGCCGCCCATGGGCAGCGTGGTGAGCGAGTTCTTGAATACCTGCTCGAAGGCCAGAAACTTGAGTATGCTGGCGCAGACCGACGGATGAAAACGAAGGCCGCCCTTGTACGGGCCTATGGCGCTGTTGAACTCGAAGCGGAAGCCGCGATTCACGTGAATCTGCCCCCTGTCGTCCTGCCAGGGCACGCGAAACATGATCTGCCGTTCCGGCTCCGTCAGCCGCTCGAGAATGCACTCATCTTCATACTTCGAGTGCCTGTCCAGAACCGGCCCGAGCGTGCTCACCACCTCGTGCACGGCCTGAAGAAACTCAGGCTCGTTCGCGTTCCTCTGCTCCACCTGCCCCAGCACCCGTTCGACGTACGCATTCCCTACGGACATCTACTGCCTCCTCTCCTGCCTGATGCGTTCCACAATTCCCGTCTCTTGGAATCATTGCCATGCGGCAATGCATTGCCGCATTGTACACGACCGCGGGCAACTGTCAAGCTTTCCGGGACAATTTCCGACAACCGCAACACTATACTCCGGAGACGGTTACCAAACCTGGCACAAATACTTTTCTCCCACCTCGACCCGACTCCTCTTGACATCACCGGCAATATCGCGCAGAATTGCCGACGGCATGGAAATGGATATCGACACCCAGAGGAAGATCGCGCACATCCTCCGCGTCCTCGCGGACGCCGGCCGCCCCATCGGCAGCACCCGCATAGCCTCGGAACTTTCACAGCGCGGCATCGCGATCAAACAACGCATGGTCCGCTACTATCTCGAGGAGATGGACGGCCGCGGCTTCACGGAGAATCTCGCAAGAGCCGGACGGCGCCTGACTCCTAAAGGCCGAAGCGAGCTCGACTCCGCCGTGGCACTCGACCGTGTAGGCTTCGTGTCCGCACGCGTGGACCAGCTCGCCTACAAGCTCTCGTTCGATATGACTACGGAAACAGGAACGGTGATCCTCAACGTGTCGTCCCTTCCCCTTTCACACATGAACAGCGCCAGAAAGATGCTCAACCGTGTCATTCGCGCCGGCCTTGGTATGGGTACCCACCTGGTTACCGCTCAGGCCGGCGAGACCGTTGCCGGCTACCGCGTGCCGGCAGGCGAAGTGGCGATCGGAACGGTGTGCAGCGTGACGCTCAACGGGGTGTTGTATTCCAACGGCATACCGATGGTCTCGCGATTCGGCGGGCTCCTCGAGATGCGTCAGCGAAAGCCGCTGCGATTCACGCAGATAATCCACTACGACGGCACGACGATCGATCCCATAGAGATCTTCATCAAGGGAAAGATGACGAGCGTCGGCGAGGCGGCCCGGACGGGCAACGGCACCGTGGGCGCCAGCTTTCGCGAGATACCCTCCGCCGCCCTTCCCAGAACGATGGAGATCATCTCCAGCCTGGACCACCTCGGCCTGAACGGGGTGCTGACCATCGGCTCACCGGGCACCCCGCTTCTCGACATACCGGTGTCACAGGGAAGGGTCGGACTCATCATCGCCGCGGGCCTCAACCCCGTCGCCGCGGTCGAGGAGCAGGGGATTTCGACTGAGAACCACGCGATGGAAACGCTGTGCCCGTTCGAGGAACTCAAGCCTATCGGCGGCGCCTGAAGAACTCCTTCAGCAGGTGCCCGCACTCGTCCGCCAGCAGCCCGCCCCTTACCTTCACCCGGTACATGCCGGACGAGTCCTCGAATACGTTCATCGCGGAACCCGCCGCCCCGAAACGCGGGTCGCCCGCCCCGTAGACGACGTTCTCCAGCCGGGCAAGGACGATGGCCCCGGCGCACATCGCGCACGGCTCGATCGTCACGTAGAGGGTCATCCCCTCCAGCCGCCAGTCCCCCTGGTACTCGGCCGCCTGGGTGATGGCGATCATTTCCGCATGCGCGGTCGGGTCGTGCAGCATCTCCACCTGGTTGTGGGCCTTCCCCACGATCCTGCCGTCGCAGACGATGACGGCGCCGACGGGCACCTCCCCCGCCTCGGCCGCCTTTTCGGCCTCCGCGATGGCCCTGCGCATGTAAGTCTCGTGAGGTATTGTCATGGGATAATCACCGCCTTGAGGACGCCTTCGGCGAAGTCCCGGGCGAGTTCGTACGCCTCCTGTGTCTTCTCCAGAGGGAACGTATGCGTGACGAACCGTCCGGCGTCGAACGTGCCGCTGCGTATCATCTCGAGGGCCTTCTCGTCCTTCTGCCGGCTGCGGGTGCCGAACAGCACCTCCAGTTCCCGCCGTCTGGCAAGCCGCGCGGGAAACGGAACCACCGGATCCTCCGCGATTCCCTCGACCAGCACCTTACCGCCGCGGCACGCCAGCATAACCGCCTCCCCCACCGTATCCATCTCGCCGGCGGCTTCTATCGCCCCGTCAACCCCCCTGCCCCCGGTGCGATTCATCACGTAGTCGGCGAAGCCCCCGGAAGACGCGTTGAACGTATCCGAGGCGCCGAAGTGCATTGCCGCCTCCAGACGGGCCGGTACCCTGTCCGACACGAAGATATCCGCTTCGCAGTGCTGCCGCAGGCAGAACGTTGCCGCCAGACCTATCGGACCGGCCCCTATTACCGCGCACGTCCAGTCCGGCTCCGGCCGTAGCAGCGTTTCCACCATGTGAAGACCTATCGCGAGCGGCTCCGTCACGACGGCGTGTTCGAAGGAAACCGAATCCGGCAGCGGATGGAGCTGTTCCTTCTTCGTCACGTAGTACTCGCAGAGCGTCCCCTCCACCCCCCCGGAGCCGGCGAACGTGACGTCCGAACAGATGTTGGTCAAGCCCCGCCTGCACCACTCGCACTCCCCGCACGGGATCAGCGGATTCGGCACGACACGGGCGCCGATCTCGATCCCCTCGCAGTCCGACCCCGTGGCGGCCACCTCCCCGGCGTATTCGTGGCCGAGCACGTACGGGTACACCGTCTCCGGCTCCCTGTCCCGTCGCCCGTCGAAGTAGTGTGTGTCCGAGCCGCAGATCCCCACCGCGCGCACCCGTATCAGAACCTCGCCCGGCCCCGGCTCCGGCACCGGACGCTCCTGTATCTCGAAGCGTTTCGCCTCGACCAGTACGGCAGTCTTCATTGTTTCGGACATACCTCGATAATAGCAGAGGACACTGTACTTGTCGATACGAGGCGGCCGGTATAGAATAACAGGCCATGAACGAGATACAGCTGGGAAATCTGCTTACGGAAGCCGAGGGCTACTACGAGCTTGAGCTCTACGACGACGCCCTGAAGCGTCTGGACGAGTTCGACGCCGCCGGCGGAGAACGGAAACAAAGCCTCAGGATGCGCGGCGAGATCCTCAGGGCGGCCGACCGGTTCGAGGAGGCACTGAAGATCCTCGAAGAGTCCAACACCCTCGACCCTCACAACATGCTTACCTATATGTCCCTGGGCTGGTGCTACAAGCGAACGAATCGACTGCCGATGGCGGTGCGCGCACTCGAAAAGGCCGTCGAAAACGACCCCGAGTTCACCCTTGCGAAGTACAATCTCGCATGCTACTACTCTCTCGCGGAACAGCGGGCGAAGTGTTTTTCGTTTCTCGCTGACGCGATCGCCCAGAATCCGGAATACGCAGCGATGGCCAGGGAGGAGGCGGACTTCGACAACGTCCGCCACCTGGCCGAATTCACGGCGCTTACGGCAGAACGATGAGAGATCTTCAGCAGGAACTGAGAACGATACAGCGCGGGGTGACCGACATCCTCAGCGAAGATGAGCTCGTGGCCAAGCTGACGGCATCCGACAGGGAGAACAGGCCCCTCCGCGTGAAGCTCGGGATCGACCCCACCAGTCCGGACATCCATCTCGGCCACACGGTGGTGCTCGGGAAGCTTCGGCAGTTCCAGGACATGGGCCACCAGGCCGTCCTGATCATCGGAGACTACACCGCCCTCGTGGGCGATCCGAGCGGCCGCACCAAGACCAGGCCCCAGCTCTCCGAGGAGGACGTGAATGCCCACGCGACAACCTACCTGGAGCAGGTCGGCCGGATAATAGACATCGAGAAAGCGAAGATCGTGCGGAACGGCGACTGGTTCAGGGATATGACGTTCAGCCGGCTTCTCGAGCTGGCGTCCAGGATGACGGTGGCCCGAATGCTCGAGAGGGACGACTTCAGCAACAGGTACAGGGAAGGGAACCCGATAGGCCTGCACGAATTCATCTACCCGCTCATGCAGGGTTACGATTCGGTGATGGTGGAGGCCGACATCGAGCTCGGCGCCACCGACCAGACGTTCAACCTGCTCGTCGGGCGCGACCTTCAGCGCGACGCGAGACAGGAGGCGCAGGTGTGCATCACGATGCCGATGCTCGTCGGCACGGACGGGACGCTGAAGATGAGCAAATCCTACGGAAACCACATAGGGATCGCGGACGACGCGAAGGAGATGTTCGGCAAGTGCATGTCGCTTCCCGACGACCTGATGGGAAACTACTTCGAGCTTCTCACCGCGGTTCCGATGGACGAGGTGGAATCCCTGCTCGCGGGACACCCCCGGGACGCGAAGGAGCGCCTGGCCAGGGAGATCGTCACCCGCTTCCACGACGCGGACGCGGCGGAACGGGAGGCGGAGGAGTTCAAGCGGGTGTTCGCCGGCGGCGAGGTACCCCAGGACATGCCGGAGGTGACCGTGTCCGCCGACATGCTCGAGAACGGCGCTATCTGGATCGTCAAGCTCGTCACCCACTGCGGTCTCGCAGAATCCGGCGGGGACGCGCGCCGCCTGGTGAAACAGGGCGCGGTGAAGCTGGCAGACCAGGCGGTAACGGACGTCGAGGCGTCCGTGGCGCCGAAGACGGGCGACATCCTGCGCGCCGGCAAGAGGCGGTTCGCCCGGATCGTTCTCGCCTAGATGAACGTCGGCGCCGCCCAGATACGGATATCCGGGAGCATCCCGAAAAACCTGGCGAAGATCGCTCTGTACGTCGAAAAGGCGCGGCGGAAGCGCCTCGATCTCCTCGTATTCCCCGAATGCAGTCTCACGGGCTATCTGCCGGCCATGAAGGCCGGCCCGCCCTACCGGCAGGACGTCACGCATGCGCTCCGCGAGGTCCTGAAGATGGCGAAATCGGCTTCCGTGGCGATCGTCGTGGGCGCGAGCTGGCCCGAACGGGGACGGCTCTATAACCGCTCGATAGCGGTGTCCAGGGCGGGAAAGCCGGCGGCCACGTACGACAAGATTCATCTGATGGACGAGGACCGGAACTTCTACGATCCCGGGCGGCGTCTCCCGGTGTTCCGGATGAGCAGCGTTTCGTTCGGCATGCAGATATGCCTGGACCAGAGATTTCCGGAGGGATGGCGTGTGCTGGCGGCGGGCGGTGCAAAGATAGTGACCCACCCGGTCTATATGAAGACCCGGTCGTGGGGCTGGAAGAGGCCGGTTATCGAAGCCCACCTGCGGAGCCGGGCGGCGGAGAACGGAATATTCGTGGTGAGCGCGAACGTCGCCTTCACGCCGGTGAATCACGCCTCGATGATAGTAGGCCCCGACGGGACAGTGATCAGCCGCGCGACCTCCGGCGGCGAACGCCTGGTGTGCGCCGGGATCGACCCACGGCTCGCGACACATGAGATGCTGAACGGACGCCGCGCCGACATCTTCGGTCCGCTGGCCTGAGTGCCCGGCCAGGTCCCCGGCTCACTCCACTTTTTGTGCGGTCTGCTGGCTTAATTACTTAACTCCGTCCCCGGTTCCTGGTAGGATACCCGTCTCACACCGGGGGTTTTCCCCGGAACGAGACGGGAACAAATTGATCATTGTTGGAGAAGGCGCGCAGCCGTGAAGAGAACCTTCGTATCTGTGCCCGGGCGCGAACGTGTAGAAGGGAGGAGCGCATGAGTGTTCAGGAAATCACGCTCGACGACCTGAACGTAGAGAAGTTCATCGAAACCCAGGTGAAGGAAATCAAGGAGGCGGTCGGCGACGACATCGCGATCAACGCGCTTTCCGGTGGAGTCGATTCCGCCGTCGTCACCATGCTCGCGTACAAGGCCATCGGCGACAACCTGAAGACGTACTTCATAGAAAACGGCCTGATGAGAGAGGGCGAGCCGGAGCAGATAGTCGGATGGTTCAAGAACCTCGGCGTCACCGTCGAGATCGTGGACGCGAAGGACAAGTTCTTCGCCGCGCTCAAGGGCGTAACCGACCCGGAGGAGAAACGCGAACAGGGCATCACCCAGGTATTCTACAAGGACGTGTTCGCCGACCTGGTGAAGCAGAGCGGCGCGAAGGTGCTTCTGCAGGGAACGAACTTCACCGACTGCGAGGAGACCGCGGCCGGCGTGAAGCGTCAGCATAACGTCTTTGAACAGATTGGGATAGACCCTCAGGAGACGTTCGGCTACAAGGTACTCGAGCCGATCGTCCAGCTTCGCAAGCCGGCGGTGCGCGCCGTCGCGCGCGCGGTCGGCCTTCCCGGGGAGATATCCGAGCGCCCGCCCTTCCCCGGACCGGCACTCTGCGCCAGGGTGATCGGCGAGGTGACCCCCGACAAGATCGCGACCGTGAGAAAGGCAACGGTGATACTCGACGACGAGCTCGCCGACGTCGGCGCGTTCCAGTACATGGCGATTCTCCACGACGACATGGTCACCGGGCTCCGTGACGGTGGACGTGATTACGGACACCAGATAGAGGTGCGGTGCTGGGAGAGCACCGACGCGGTCACCGCGACACCGACGGAGCTTCCGTTCGGGACGCTGAGAAAGCTGGCGGACCGCATCACCACCGAGGTGCCCGGTATCGTCAGCGTTACGTACAACGTCGCCGCCAAGCCGCCGAACTGCATGGAGGCGGTGTAAGTGAATCCTGCCGGAACGAAACGGTTGTCTTCGCTCATTCTCGGCGCCATCGATGCGGACACGGCGCCTTCGAGGGCGCGCTTCGGCCGACCAGGGAAGGGCCTTCGGCCTGCCGGTCAAACCACGAACCCGCTCAGCCAACCGTCTCGTTCCGCAGCCTTCAATAATCGAGGTGTAACAAGGTAGGAGGTTTTTGTGCCGAAGATCGAGGGTATCGACAAGGTGATGATAATTGGGTCAGGCCCGATAGTGATCGGCCAGGCCTGCGAGTTCGATTATTCCGGC
>CAYMFW010000126.1:0-13935 GCA_964389785.1 uncultured Planctomycetota bacterium | reverse complement strand
CACTCATTCTCGCCGCTCATCAACAGGATAGAGCGGCTCCGAGGACACAGCTCGACCGACTAAGGAATGCGGGCCGTCGGCCGACCTGTGAACCCGTTCAGCAGCAATGCGCTGCCGGTCCCAGAACCCGCTCGGCACCACCCCGCCGGGCGCCCGTGATATGTGATAAAGTTGAATGTCCCCTATTTGAGTTTCTGGCAGACGGCGGCGGCGGCGAAGAGGTCGTCGAGGCGGCCCTCCCAGTCGGAGCCGGCGTACCAGTCGAAGCCGAGCGGGCCGAGCGGCAGTGACGAGTGGTTCTTGCCGTTGGTGTTCGTCTCGTCCGCCCATGTGACGCGGCGGTAGCGCTCGTCGAGCATGTCCAGGTACTCCTTCGCGCGCTCCTCGCCGAGCTTTGCCTTCAGGGTATCGTCCAGCAACACCTCCTCGACGGCGATCCGTGCCTCGCAGTCCTGGACCCCTTCACGCAGCATCTCGAAGCGGCAGGTGGACACCGGTCCCTTCGGTCCGGCCGCGAGCAGCGCCCTGGGGAGGGATATGCTTCCCCAGCGGGTGCTGGCGTACCGGCTGCGCCACACGAAGGAATCGAGCGCCATCCTGCCCGGGCCTCGCAGGTGGGATATCAGGGATATCTCCGCCGCGATCCGGTCGAAGGCAACCTGGGCATGACGGCCGCCCTTGTACCGGTCGAAGAGGGCGAAGTTGCTGGGGTTCTGCCACCCGTGGTTCCTCTCGAGCGTGGGGTCTATCGCGAACTTTCGCCAGAGGACGGAGACGCCGTAGCCGATCGGCACGCCGTAGAAGTCCTTCGCGCCGCCGTGAGCCACCGCGGCCCACGGAAGGCCGGGCCAGAACTTGGCCCAGAGGAGGACGCACTCCTTCGGCGGCACGTAGTCGCCGGAGAGCCCGAGCATCATCGTCTTCTCCAGCTTGCGCTTCTTCATGCTCTCCATGATCTTCTCGGCGACCGGGCGCCAGAACGCTTCGATTCGAGAGTCCACGTACGTCGGTCCGAGCAGCTCGTCCAGCTTGCCGCTGGCGGGGTCCATCGAGGTGACCGGTATCCGCTGGGGGGTGTTGACCGTCGTCTGGCCGTACATGCCGGTGCCGATCTTCCACTTGGGGTCGCGGCCTATGTGGTAGTCCCACACCTGAAATATGATCGCCTCCGGGGCGAGGCCGGCCGCCAGCGCCAGGTCGATGTACCGCTCCATCGGGCTCAGGTCGTAGTCGTACGTGCCGTCCGGCTTCGGTATCCACCGGACCATGCTCTGTTCGTTGTTGTGGTTCGTACGGCAGATAAGCGGGATGTAGAGCGTCTTGTTCCGGACCTCGGCGAGGAACTTCATGGACTCCTCGACCAGCTTCCAGTGCTCCTCCGTCCATAGCCCGACGTTGTATTGCTCGGACAGATTGTCCGGCGCCTCCACGAAATCAACCCAGGTACGCAGGTCCTTCGGGTCCGGCATCCTGAAGTCGTGTACCTTCACCTTCACCGGTACGACGAGCGGCTGAGAGCCCTCCATGGTGATGGTGAGGTCCCCGGCGTACGTGCCCGGCGCCGCCTCGTCCGGGACCGGTAGGGTGAGCCAGACGGCCTGTACCGCACCGAGCCAGGGGGCCTGTTCGGGGGTGAGCCGGTGCCGTCCCCGGGACGTCAGGGATTTCACCGGCACCTCGGATGGAGGCGAGTCGTGCAGGGAATCGAAGCGGTACGTGACGATCGGGCATTGCTCGCCCGGGAACGTCCTGCCTCCTCCCTCCTCGACGTCGGCCCTGGGGTACCGTATGAGCGGGGCGGGGAGCGCTGACTTTCCGTCTTCATGCTTCAACTCGCCGATTGCCGCCCTGATTCCCTTGATCGCCTTGTCGGAGCCGACGACCACCTGGCCGGAGAAGGCGGCGTTGCGCGCCGCGACGATCTCGACGGGGCGAAGCGTCTCGTTGGGGTCGCCGTAGTCCGAGTCGAAGACCGACTCCACCGGGTTGGCATTCCATATCTGGACGCCCTCGGGACGTCCGGCGTTGGGAACGATGCCGTCGCCCTCGGCCCGGAGCCGGACATTCATGAGGCCGCACGTGTTCCACCTGGTGTCGCCCTTCCTTCCCCGCATCGACTTAAGCGCGGTGTCGGCGAGGACGGCGCGGTGGATCTCGATGGAGAGCACGTTGACGCCCTTCTTGAGCTTCGCGGCGGGGATCTCGAGGTCCTGGAACTTTCGGACCCGGAGCTCGGCGCGCTCCCTCAGGCCCTTGTACTTTTCACCCCGCTGGACCGACGGCTCGTTCCAGTAGTAAAGCGGGCCGCCGTCGTCCTGTGCGTGGGCCTCTACGGGGTAATCGTCCGCAAGCGTCTCCGGGGTGAGATCGCCTTCGGGAAGCGATGCCCTGCCGATCTCCTCACCGTTGAGGTACGCGACCGCGCCGCCCCGGAACTCGGCCCAGAGCCTGAGCGACTTCACCCGCGAAGGGTCGGTGACCGTGAACTTTCCCCGGGCGCATATAAGGGCCAGATTGATCGGCTGGGAGCTCCAGCCGTACCGTGCGTAGTGGGGTCTCGCCCGCTGTTCGTACGCCCAGGCGGCGCCGCCGAAGAACGGGCCGGGGTCGTGCCACCAGCGTACGTCGTCGAAGGCCGGATTCGTCCAGTTCTCCGGGGGCGGGGGGGTCCAAGGCCTGCCCTCGGGCACGACCGGCTTCCTTCTCGACCATCCTCCGCCGGCCAGGCGACCCCTCTCGTGTTCCTTGGCGTCTGCCCTGGTGCCGAAGAGGGTGGGGCGGAGCATCACGAACACCCGCCACCAGCTGCGGGTGTCGAGTATCAGCGTGTCGGTCCGTTTCGGAGGGGCAGGCTCCTCCGCCTTCTTGCCGGCGAGGACCGGGGAGCAGACGGATGCGGCGGCGATAACCGCGGCGAAGAGCACGAAGGTCACACGGCGTGGGCTGTGTTCTCTCATGGCTTACTCCTCAATGAAACGGTTTCGCACAGGCTGCGACCGGGACTGCGTGCCGGAATATGCCGCAAAATAGTGCTGTATCTGAAACAGAATACACCCCGGAAGGGGCCGGTGTCAAGACCCCGAACCTGACACGGTTCGGCGGTTCGGGTCGGTCTCGGGGAGGCGGGCGCGGGCGAAGGGGGAGTCCCAGGCGGGGCCCCAGTCCTCTACTTCCGGAAGGCCCATCTTTTCCCGGGTGAACTCCATGAATTCCAGGAGGCAGTTCGGGTTCAGGCCGTCCGTCCAGAAGAAGCGGTCCGTTGCGCCGTGCTTCTCGAGCGTCTCGATGTCCTCCGGGCCGATGCCGTCCACTATCGAGACGAAGTCGCTGTCGTAATCTATTGCCGCCGCCTTGCCCTTGTCGCCGAACGCCACCGGCTTGGGGGTGACCATGGTCGGGGCCGCGCCCGGCCAGAAGAGGGAATTGAGCCCGCGGGGCACCTCACCGTCCTTGCACCACATGGAGAGCCAGAACGGCTCTATGTCGTGGAGCAGGCAGAACCGCATCAGCCGTCCCAGGCCGTGCGACAGCTCCACGCAGTTGTGATCGGTGTCCCATACGATCAGGACGCCGTCGACGTCCAGGTACATCTTGCGTTTCTTCGACACAATGTCCCCTCTTTACCACCGAGAGAAGGGCTGGCCGGTAATGCCGGGCGTCACCGGGGCCACCTTGAATTCCCAGTGACGTTCCGTCTGGAATATCCTCAGGAGGATCGTGTGGGTGCCCTTCGTCAGCGCGGTCTTCACTAGCGTGCGGGACCGTCCCGCCGGTCCTTCCTTCTTGTTGCGGTAGAGTATGTTGCCGTCCATCCATACCACGATCTGATCGTCGTTCTCCACGAGAAGCTCGTACTCCCCGTCCTTCGCCGCGCTGACGCGGGTGCAGGCCAACGCGCTGGTGTGCGTGCCCTTGCCGAGCACCCGGAGCACGTCCACCGATCCTCCGGGGCCGAGGTACTCAGCGGGTCCGGGGCGGACCCACGCGCGTCCGCCGACCGGGCCTGCCCACGGGGCCTTCGTATCCACCCCGCTCGTGTCCGGCTGCCCCGGGGCCTCCGCGGGAAGCGGCCCGCACAGCGCCCAGTCGAACGGGCGGGTGACGTGAACGCTCTCGCTCGCCACCACCTTCGAGTCCTCGAGGAGGTGGATGCGCATCGCCCGGGTGTCCCGGGGAAGCGTATCCGTGCACGAGACACGCAACGCGATCTTCGACAGGGGCGTCCCCCTGGCGACGGACACGGTGAAGGGCTTCCCGTCGGCATCCGGCCGCTGCACCGCAACGTGCTTCGGCACGTTCATCATGACGGTCAGGGTTTTTTCTTCGAGGGTGTTGCTGCGTATCCAGACGGCCATGTCCGCGTGCAGTCCGGGCGCGATGAACACCTCTCTTCCCGCCGGTTTTCCCCGAAGGTTGACCTTGCTTCCGAGTTCTCCCGAGGACTCGCTGGTGCGTCCGTCCCAGACGAATCTCTGTCTGACGGGGAGCTGGAAGAACACATTGTATGCCGGGCCCTCAGGGTCGGCCGGAATCACGGTCGGCTTCAGCGTGCCGGCGGGCGGGGCGGCGAGCTCTCCCCGGGACGCGAAGGCGATCTGGTCGATGAACGCGCCGTCCTCCCTGTTGGACAGCGCCAGCACGTTCCCGCCCTTCTTCAACCGGACGGCCGGGCCCTTCAGCCAGTGCCATCTGGAGTAGACGGTGTCGGTGACCTTCTGCTGGGTGGCCGCGTTGACGCTCAACCAGAACGAATTCGCGCACGCGTGCTCCCAGTAGACCCTGAACCAGGCGTCGTACGGGCCCTCCCGCTCCGCGTTCACCACGTAGTTCTTCTTCGCGCCCGTGATCGTCAGGCCGGCCGGCTCCGCGGCGTCATCGGGGACCGTCAGGCATAGACCGCCCGAGCATTCGCGGACCTCGTCGATGAGGAATACCGCGTCGATGCCGTTCGCGTGTTCCGCCTCGAAGACGATGGGGGCGGCCTGCGCGGAGGCGCACAGGAGCGCGAAGAGCGGGAGAGACGCGACAGCTGCCTTCATGGGCCCATTCTACGGCGTTGCGCGCCGGGATTCCACCGCGAAAGGCAGTGGCGGTCCGGCGGCAGGTGCGTTAGTATATGTGAACGGAAATCGGTGGCCAGTCACGCGGTCTTGCAGGGGAGGGAGTATCATGTCCAGCAGATCCGGTAAGGGAAGCGCTCCGGCGGTGATTCTCATATGTTTCGTCGTCATAGGTCTCGCGGGCTACCTGGTCTACCAGCATCGGGAAGAGGTGCTGGGGACCGGCATGCTGTCCGAGGAACAGGCACAGAAGGATCTCGAGGCGCTCCCGCCGTACGCGCGCGAGCTTCTCAGGCAGAGCCATAAGCTGACCGTGGAGCTCCCGCCGGGTGACCGGACCAAGTACAGGATATCATCCGGAGAGTACCAGTCGTGCACCCTCGGAAGGCTGGTGTTCGACACCCTCCAGTACCACCGGGAGGCAGGCAAGCACGTGTGGCTCGAAGGAGTGGTGAAGGACAAGGACCGGACGCTGGTGCTGTTCCGGGGAAGGCCCGTCCTCGACCGGAGGAGGGTAGGGGGCGGGGGAGAGCAGACGGTCGTCTGCCTGGACTCCGCCAGCCTGTTCGGGATGGCGACGGCGCCGTACGGCGCGCTGTACATCGACCGGGCGCCGGACTGGAGCGGGATGGCCTGCAAGGTGACCATCGACGGGACGATCAGGAAGATGTCGAAGGAAGAGACCGACTTCGACGACGACAGCCTTTTCTTCACGCGGATATGCTACCCGTGCGAAGTGGAGGTGGTGAACCCGCGCAACGCGGAGCTGAAGAAGGGCGACGTGATCGAAGCGATCTACTGGCCGGACATCTACCCGCCGGACGAGCGGAGACTCGTCGTAAAAGACAGTATGGTGGGCGCGGCATTCCTGAACAGGGAGACCCGGATCAAGGGAGACTTCACGAAAGGCGTCTGGATCGTCTTCGACACCGGCAGCATGAGGTAGTCCGTGCCTTCGAGGAGGAGACCGCGGCGCGTCGGGCGCCGTGCCAGGCCCCGGTCGTACGGCAGGACGCTCTCCTTCCTCGGATTCGTCAATGTTCTCATTTCCTTTCTGGTGCCCTGGCTCGTCATCCCGGGCGAGGGGCTGAATCTCTTCAGCGTGCTCGCGCATCCCGATACCGTCAGGTTCGTGGCCTCGGACTGGAACGTCTGGGCATCATGGCTGATAGCCGCCGCGGCGGCCGTCGTCGTCGTCGCGATCGTGGCGGACAGGTACGTCGATTTCGGAGTGGGCCCCGGTCCCGTTTGTATACTGGGCGGGCTGGTGTTCATCGCCTATCCTCTCCATCTCTTTCTCAAGGAGCCGTCCTTCCGGCAGATTGGCCCTCTGGTGTGTTTTCCCGGAGGGATGGCGCTGATCTTCGGCGGGCTTAACATGATGGGCAAGCCGTGGCGCGAGCCCGCGCGCGCGCAGCTGCGGGCGCTCGCCGCGCGGGCGGATTTCCCGTGGGTATCTCTGGCGATCGCGGTCGTGAACGCGGCGGTATATTTCGCGACGGCGTACCAGGCCTCCTATGAAACGAAGATCGTCAGGGAGCTCGGGCTGATCGGGGGGTCGGTCCGCTGGTACGCGTTCTTTACCTCGATGTTCCTGCACGGCGACATCGTTCATCTGCTCTCGAACGTGGTGACGTTGCTCGTTCTGGGATTCGTGCTGGAACGGAGGATCGGGCGGGCTGTGCTCCTGGTGGTCTATCTGGTGTGCGGAGTCGCCGGGGGCGTCGCTTCGATTCTGATCGATCCCAGGATTTACTCGGCTGCCATCGGCGCGTCCGGGGCGGTGGCGGGGCTCGTCGGGGTCTGCTGCCTGGTCGCGCCGGATGTGCGCGTGAGCGTGCCGTATTACCTGGCGGCGATGTACGGCTGGATCAGGGTCCGGGCGGGATGGGTTCTTTCCTTCTGGATAATGACGCAGACGCTGGGGGCCTTCTACCTGGCGATCGGCCACATGGACAACATTGGCTACTGGAGTCACCTGGGCGGGGTGTTCACGGGTCTGGCGGCGGGGGCGGTGCTGAGAAGGCTGGTGCCCGCCGCGCCCGCGGAGGCGGAGGCGGGAGGGAACAACGTGTTTCCTCAGGTGCTGATAGCCGTATCGGCCGGGCTCAGCGTTCTGGTCGTGGTGCTGACGATGACCTCGTCGACCCTCCTGGGGCGCCTTGGGGAGTTTCAGCGTGCGTGGAACAGCGGCGAGCTGGAGCGGGTCACGGAGCTCTTTGAGCCTCGGCACCGGGATCTTCTCAGGAGACAGTTTGGTAAAATAATGCCCCGGCTGGACGGGGAGGCAGAGGAGGGGAAGACCCGGATCAGGGCCTCGCTCTACCGGATCACGGTGATGGACGACAGGTGCAGAGCGATCTACGCGACGGCGCCGCGCGGCGTCGATCCGTACCGCTCCCCGGAGATGTCCGGGAAGATGGTCGTGAGCTTCCGCGAGAGCCATGACGGATGGTACGTGCGCGGTATCGACTTCAGGAAGTTCGACCCGGTGGCGAGGGAAGTGCCCGTCCGCTGGTTCACTGATCGAGGGTCTGATCCCTGCCTGGCACTTGCGCTGGCGGCCCCGAGCGACTACAATCTTCGAGCTGAAATCGATAACAGCAGGGAGATTCCGGTATGAAGATCAAGATAAGAAAGAGCGGAACCAAGAAGAAGCGCATGACCGGCTTCCGGCACCGCAAGAAAACCAAGGGCGGGAGGAAGGTGCTGGCACGCCAGCGCCGCAAGAGCAAGTCGAAGTAGACGACAGTGGTCGACAAGACTAGGCTTTCCAAATTCATGTCGTACGTCCTGAGGCACGGCCCCGGGGAGTACGGCCTCAAGCTCGACAGGCACGGCTTCGCCGACATGGAGCAGTTCGTGTCCGTGGTATCGAAGAAAATCCCCGGCGCCACCGAGGACGACGTGCACGAGGTGGTGTTCAACTCCGCCAAGCAGAGATTCGAGATCAAGGACGGCAGGATCCGCGCCTCGTACGGGCACAGCGTGGACGTGGACCTGGGCCTGCCGTCGGTCGAGCCGCCGGAATTGCTCTTTCACGGCACTACCAGGGACAGCGTGAGGAGGATTCTGCAGGACGGGCTTCGGTCGATATCGAGGAAGTACGTTCACCTGTCCATCAATCAGGACGACGCCAGACAGATCGGCCGGCGCCGGGACCGGAACCCCGCGATAGTGAAGATCAAGGCGAAGCAGGCCTGGCAGAAGGGCACGAAGTTCTTCAGGTCGGGAAACATATTCCTGGCCGAACGGGTGGACGGCAGATTTCTCGACGCCCGAAGGTAGGGACAGACCCTTCCTATTTCCTGAGGAAGAGGTAGCCGAGGGTGCCGACGCTCAACTGGCGGCCGGCGAGCTCTCCCGCCTCGTCGCCGACTCCCATGTAGATGTCGCTTCTCCCGGCCGCGCGGATGGCGCCGCCGCTGTCCTGATCGAGCGCGAAGAACACGGAGGGCTTCATCACGATCGCCCCTTCGGGGGTCCTGATCGGGAGCCGGCAGGCGATGACGGCGAGGCAGGCGCGCGGGTAGATCGCCTTGTCCGTTGCGACGGAGGCGTACGGCGTGACCGGCACGTTTATGCTTCCCAGCGCCCTTCCCGGCTGTTTTGTGAAGAACACGTACCGCTCGTTTCTGTAGAGGTACTCGTCGAGCGCGTCGGGATTCTCCTGGAAGAACCGGATGAGGCGCTTGAGCGACAGCTCGTGAGCGGGGATGCGGCCGTCTTTGATCAGGTCGCGGCCTATCGAGTGATACGGGTGGCCGTTGTTCCCGGCGTATCCTATCTCCAGTATCTTTCCTCCCGGCAGTCCGAGCCTGGCCGAGCCCTGTATCGTGACGATGTACGCCTCGAACCGGTCGGCGAGCCAGCACAGCTCCTGTCCCCTGAGGACCCCCTCGCGTTCGATTTCTTCCCGGGTGTAGTACGGCACCAGGCCGGTCATCGTTTTCCGTCCGAGCGTCGTTCCTTTCTTGTCCTTCAGCAGGTCGGCCGGGAGCCTGTACAGCGGATACTTGAACTTCGCCGTCTTCGTCAGGCTCGCCCCGAAGACGGGGGTGTAGTATCCGGTGAAGAGCACCTTGCCTTTTCCATCGGCGCCGCGCGAGCGGTAGAGGGAGAACTCTTCGCGGATCTTCTTGTCGAATTCCGACGGCGACTGCGAGTCCGTCAGTATCTTTCTGAACCTGGCGAGCGAAGCGATGGCGCGTCCGTGGGTGATGTCGTGATACGGGAAGTACTGCTTGCTCGATCCGCGCCCAAGGTAGCTGAGACTGTTGTCGATGGATTCGATGAGCGCCTTCCTGTCCGTCGGGAACGCGTCCGCGAAATCAAGGTCGGGCAGGGACGGGTCCTCCTCCAGCGCGAGCATGCCCTCGGGGAGCGCCTTCTCGAACTCCGACATAATCGGGGGGCGATTGCAGCCAAAAACCAGGGTGAGCGCGAGAACCGGAATCGACAGCATCAAAAGGCGGCGTGCGACTGACATCTCTATTCCTCCTCGGGAAAGCGTGTGTTGAGCCATTGTATTGTTGTGAGCGGGACAGGTCAATCGCTCCGTGGCGCCGGCGGGGTGTTCTCTCGCTCATTCCCGGCGTCCTTTGCGGAATTGGGCGCCTCCGAGGCAGGCTTCGACCGGCCAATGAAAGGTCCGCCTTCCGGCGGACAGCCGGTCGAACCCAGAATCCGCTCGAGAACACCCCACCGGCGCCACTTGAATGACTCCTGGCGCGGATTGTGATATCCTACGGCATGCCTGAGGAAGGGAAACCGAAACAGAGCGGCACGAAGGTGATCGGCGGCTTTGAGATCGTAGGCCGGCTGGGCCAGGGCGGCATGGGCGCCGTCTACAAGGCCCGTCAGGTGTCTCTCGACCGCATCGTCGCCCTCAAGATACTTCCCCCCAGCTTCGCCAAACAGCCCGATTTCGTCGCCCGGTTCGAGCGTGAGGCCCGCGCCGCGGCAAAGCTGAGCCATCCCAACATCGTCGCGGCGATAGACGTCGGCAAGGCGGAGGGGTTCCACTACTTCGCGATGGAGTACATCGAGGGTGAGACGGTCGGCGCGCTGCTGAAGAGGAAGGGGAAGCTGGGCGAGGCGGAGGCGGTGAAGATACTGCTCGACGTCGCCAGGGGGCTGGCGCACGCGCACGCGAACGGGCTGGTGCACCGGGACGTGAAGCCGAGCAACATGCTGATCGAGCAGAACGGCAACGTCAAACTGTGCGATCTGGGGCTGGCCCGCTCCACGGAGGAGGACATCGCCCTCACCCAGACCGGCACGGCGCTCGGCACGCCCTACTACATGTCGCCGGAGCAGGTGGCCGGGAAACACGATATAGACGGAAGAACGGACATCTACTCCCTCGGCGCGGTCGCGTATCACCTGCTGGCCGGCGCGCCCCCGTTCCAGGCGGAGACCGGCGCGATGGTGATGGCCAAGCACGTGAGCGAGAAATTGAGGCCGTTGACGCAGGCGGTGCCGGAGGCGAGCCCGTCCCTCGGAGCGATCGTCGAGAAGTGCATGCAGAAGAAGCGGGAGAGCAGGTACGCCACGACGGAACAGCTGATAGAGGACCTGGAGCTCGCGCTGGTGGGCAGGCCGCCGAAGCACGCGCACGTGAGGAAGACGCCGCAGCTGGCGGGCGGGACGCTCTCGGAGAAGCGTGTCTCGGCCCGCGGACGGGCGGAAGCGGCGGCGAAGAAGGGCATGCCCGGATGGATGCTGATCGCCGGCGGGGTCGGCGCGATCGCGGTGATCGCGATCGTCATAGCGATGTCATCGTCGGGACCGGAGCCGGAACCGCCGCCGGTGCTTCCGCCGGTGGTTCAGCCGGACAAGCCGGACAAGCCCGATACGCCGGACGCGCCGGCCAAGCCGGAGGACGGCGCACTGGGCGAGATGTACGAGTACGCGGTGAAGTGGGTGGCGGAGCATCCGGAGGATTTCGCCGGGGGACGGGACAAGCTGCTGACGGTTCAGAAGCGGGCCGAAGGGACCAAGTACGAGTTCATGGTGGCGGACGAGGTGGGCAAGCTGGAGACGAAATGGGGCGAGGCGGCGGACGCGGCGACGGCCGGGATGAAGAAGAAGGCGGACGAACTCGTCGCGGCGGGCGACTACGACGGCGCGATCGCGGCGTGGCAGCTGGTACCGGAGGAGTTCGCTTCGTACATATCGAAGACCGCCGAAGACAGCGCGGCGGCGCTCGGGAAGGAAGCGGAGCAGAAGATAACCGCGGCGCTCACGGCCGGCGAAGATTCCCTGAAGCAGCTGAAACCGGCGGAGGGATTGAAAGCGCTCGCCGCCGTGGAGGGCATCACGTACAAGGCGCTGGCGTCGAAGGTCGCGGATATGAAGAAGGCGTTGGAGGCCAAGCTCGCCGACGGGGAGAAACTGAGGAAAGAGCAGGAGCTTCTCGAGGCGCAGGAGAGGATGCAGGCGAAGATCGGCCAGTTCGACGACGCGCTGATCGCCGGCAACCTGGAGGAGGGGCGGCGTCTCTTGAAGTCGCTGGAGCGGGACGCGTCGGGCGGGCCCCTGGAGGCGAGGATAAAGGCCGCGGGTGCGGTGGTGAAGGAGCTGGCCGCCACCGGTGAGGCGGAGAAGAAGGCGTGGGACGGTCTCGTAAAGAAGACAGTGACGCTGTGGAAGCCGGGAGAGAAGAAGGCGACGGGTGAGGTGGAATACGTCTCCGGCGGGGAAATCTCCCTGAAGATCACCATGAAGGGGCCGGGCGGAAGCAGCGCGATCATGTCGCGGAAGTTCAAGATCGCGGAGCTGGCCGACGCGTGTACAAGGAAGATAGTTCCCGCAGGCGAGGAGCCGAAGACCGATGCCGGCCGGATGGCGAAGGCACTCGTGAAAATGGGAACCGGAGATTACGACGGCGCCCGCTCCCTGCTGGTGGCGGTCGGGGAGCATCCTCTGAAGGCCCACTATCAGGAGAAGATCGAGGTCCTGGAGAAGGGGGCGGCCGAGGTCGAGGCGGAGAAGGCGTGGGCGGAGATCGCGAAAGCGGCCGCGAAGCAGGGGTCGCTCAGCAAGGGCGAGGCAACGAAGCTGGCGGCGCTTCTGGATGAGTTTCTGGAGAAGCACGGGAAGACGAAGTTCGCGGAGACGGTCGCCAGGGAGATCGCGGACATAAAAGACCGGATCGAGCGGAGCATCTGCCAGCCGGGCGTGACGATGTTCGTGAATTCGGATTCCAAGGTGTACGAGCCGGAGGCCGGCTCGTGGCAGGACGTGGACGTCTCGGCCGACCAGGACATACCGTTCGGGGCGACCGGTCTGGTTCTGGAGATCGTCAATACCGATCCGGAAAAGGAACATACCGGGCACGTTCGTCCGGCAGGGGGCACGGACGACAGGCCGGATTACACCAAGGTATGGCGACACGCGCAGATCGTCGCGTTCGTGAAGCTGAACGAGAAGAAGGTGTTCCAGGCGTACCGGTCCGACAAGGCGATACGATTCTTCGTGAGGGGGTACACCGGTAAGGACGTGGTGTTCTTCGACAACCCGATCAACAAGGGCCGGGCGAAGGGCGGGTACGACGACTGGGGGCCCAAGTACGACATGAGCCTGGCCGGGGACGGCGTGCCGCCCAATTCGCTCGCGATATTCGACATCGCCACGATGGGAGGGGAGAGCGGGATCGAAACGCGCCTTCCGGACGGCACGGGCGCGGTGCGGTGGACCTCGACGGAGATCAAGACTCACCTGCAGGTGCTCGCTCCCGTCGGGCCGAAGTCCGATCTCCAGATACGCAATCCCGGCATGGGAACCAACAACGGCGAGCACTACCTGGTCGGCTACATACAGAACAGAGGTGTGTGGCTGCCGAAGCAGACGCCGACGATCATGGAGAAGGGAGGCGGCTGGGAGACGGCGGACCTGTCGAAGATGCTTCCCGAAGACGCCGGGGTGGTGCTGCTGAGGGCGGCGCCGGGATGGGACACGACATGGCGGCGGTGCGACGTGCGGACGGCCGGCTCCAAGGACGACCAGTTCGAGCACAGCCATCACGTGTACCACGGCGGCGGGGGGAAAAGCACGAGCGGCATGTTTATGATGGTCGGCCTCGATAAGAAGAGGAAGATCGAATACAAGACGACCGGTGTGGGAAGGGGTGAGGGCACGTCCGGCCTGCGGCTGCACGTGATCGGGTATCTGAAGCGGACGTCTCCGGGGGATTCGAAGCCGGCCGGGGACGATTCCGGAAGGGGCGAGACGGCGAAGGCGGGCGGGGCGCTGAAGGGGACATGGAAGAAGGCGGAGCCGAAGTATCTCTCTGCGGACGGGAGGCCGGTCAAGCCCATGCATCGGCGCAGGTGTCCGGGGGCCGCCTGCGACGAGAGCAGGGGAATCTGCATGTTCTACGGGAGCTCCGTCGGCGGCAACATCAACAGGAACGACGTGTGGGCGTACAGCGCTGCCGACGGAACCTGGACGTGCGTCCTGGATAACGACCTGGAGGCCGACGGACAGACGAGGCCGAAGGCTCAGGCATGGGGCGACAAGGCCGGTCTGTTCTCCTACGATTCGACCCGGGACTGCTTCTGGTACCTGGAGGAGAACAAGGGACTGTGGGCGCTCGATCCGGAGACGTGGAAGTGGAAGAAGCAGTTCGACGTGCAGGTGAAGGGAGGCATCGTGGCCCTGGGGTACTCGCCCAAGGCGGACCGTCTCGTGTTCCTGCAGTCGTACATGGGGGGGCTGAGCAATCCGCGGCTGATAGAGCTGCGCAAGGGTGCGGTCCAGGAGATGAAGAAGAACCCGATGTCTTCCCGGCAGGCATACAGCGTTTCGTGCTGTTCGCCCGGCGGCTTCGTCGCCGGGCAGGGCTTGGCGCACCAGGCCTTTGCGGACGTAG
>CAYMFW010000125.1:0-14093 GCA_964389785.1 uncultured Planctomycetota bacterium | reverse complement strand
AGCTGGGCCGGAAGCGCATGTTGACCTCCGGGCCGAAGTAGCGGTGGGCGAAGTGCAGCAGCACCGCCTTGAGGTCTGCGAACGTGATGTCCTCGTCCACGGCAAGACCTTCGATCTGGTTGAACATGTAGTGGTGACTGGCGTCCACCGTTTCGTGCCGGTAGACCCTGCCCGGGGCGATGATCCGCACCGGCGGCTGGTGCTGCTCCATATAGCGTATCTGTACGGTGGAGGTGTGGCTGCGCATCAGCGCGCCGCTTTCCAGGAAGAGCGTGTCGAATGCGTCGCGCGCCGGGTGGTCGACCGGCATGTTGAGCGCTTCGAAGTTGTAGTGCTCCAGCTCCGCTTCCGGTCCCTCGGCCGCGGTGAAGCCGAGGCCGGCGAAGATATCCGAGATCTCGTCCATGGCGCGGGTGATGGGATGGATCGCGCCGAGCGCCGGCTTCCTGCCGGGCATCGTGACGTCCAGGGCCGGGAGCACGGGCCCGCTGCTTCCGGCGGCCTCGAGCTTCCCGGCGAGCGCCGCGGCTATCTTTCCCTTCGTTTCGTTGAGAAGCTTGCCCATCTTCGGGCGCGCTTCTGGGGAGAGACTCCCCATCTCCGAGAGATGCCGGGAGATGAGACCCTTTCTGCCGAGGTACTTGATTCGTATATCTTCGAGATCGGCCGGAGAGCCAGCGCTCTCGATGTCGTTGAGGGCCTCTTCTAGAGTCCTCGCCGGAACATCAGGATCCATCCTTCATTCCCTTGACGGCGAGCTCCACCAGGCTGCTGAACGCCTCGGGGTCATTGAGCGCCATTTCTGCAAGCGTCTTGCGGTTGAGGGTGACGTCTGCCCTGGACAGTCCGTAGATCAGCTTGCTGTAGGACAGGCCTCTCTCCTTGGCGGCGGCGCTGATCCTGGTAATCCACAGCCGACGAAAGTCTCTCTTCTTCGCGCGTCGGTCACGGTACGCGAAGGCGTCCGCGCGCATTATCGTTTCCTTGGCGGTGCGGTACAGCCTGCCCCTTCCGCCGACGAAGCCCTTCGCTCTTCTGAGGATCCTCTTTCGCTTTTTTGCTCTAGATACGCCCTTCGCTCTAGCCATTTGTTCTCTCCCTTGGTGCGTCAACCATGACGAATTTCAGTTTGGCCTCCGCGACGACTTCGCCGTCGACCATGGCCTTCGTATTCACCTGTCCGGTCCGGGACTTGAGCTTGACCACCTCGGCTTCCAGCCGGAGCTGGTCTCCCGGGACCACCCTTCTGCGAAACTTGACCTCGTCCATCCCCATGAACATCGCCAGCCTTCTCTGGGTAACTTCCTTCTTCAGCAGCAGGACGCCGGCCAGCTGGGCCATGGCTTCCACCTGGAGCACGCCCGGCATGATGGGGAAGCCGGGGAAGTGTCCCTGGAAGAACTCCTCGTTCCGCGTCACGTTCTTGATTCCCACCGCCCACTTGTTGGGCACGAGCTCCAGTACCCTGTCTACGAGCAGGAAGGGATAGCGGTGGGGGAGTATCTTCTCGATGTCCCGGATATTGAGACTGGAATCGTCACTGGGCACCGCATCGGCCTCGGCCTCGATGATGCCCTTGAGCTTGCGGATGAACTCTATATTGGTCGTATGGCCCGACCTGGTAGCGACGATGCGTCCCTGCAGACTCCGGCCGGTGAGGTAGAGGTCACCCAGAAGGTCCAGTATCTTGTGACGGACGAACTCGTCCTTGTAGCGCAGCTTGTTGTTGAGGACCGTTCCGTTTTCCACGACCAGGGTATTGTCGTAGGATGCGCCTTTGCCCAGTCCTTTCTTGCGGAGCGCGTCCACCTCGCTCATCAGACAGAAGGTGCGGGCCGGGGCCACCTGGCTCTCGAAGGAGTCCTCGTCGATCCGTATGGAGAGGTACTGGGAGGAGAGCTGTCCCTCGTGATCGTCCATCGCGTAGGACACCGTCAGCTCGTCTCCGTCCGGCACCGCGATAACGCTCGTATCGCCCTCGACCGTCGAGACGACCCGTTTTATCCGGTAACAGGACCGGGGGCTGTCCTGCTCCACTACGCCCGCTTCTCGCAGCGTCTTTACGAAATCCAGAGCGCTTCCATCGCCCCCCGGCACCTCCGCGCCATCGATCTCCACCGTGAGGTTGTCGATACCCAGTCCGGCGGCCGAGGCCAGCAGGTGCTCGACGGTCTCTACCTCGATGCCTTCCCGCGCGAGGACCGTTCTCCTGAGCTTGCTGATAACGTTCTCGATGGTCGCCCTGATACTGGGCTTGTTATCGATATCGGATCTCACGAACACGATGCCGCTGTCGGGATCGGCGGGCAGGAACCGAAGCGTTACTTCTTTTCCGCTGTGAATGCCTGTGCCCGAATACTCCTTGGGGGAGGCGATGGTACGCTGGTTACTGCTTCGCATCCCTTTCCTCCCTGAGCTTGGCTACTTCTTCTTCGAGCTTCTTGACGGTGGCGATCAGCTCAGGCAGTTTGCGGACACAGGCCTGCAGTTTCATCTCTTTCTCGTGGGGCAGAGCCGGGAAACCCGATACGCGGGTGTCGGAAGGGACGTCTTTCGTGACGCCCGCGCGCGCCGCGGCTATCACGTTGTCCCCAATCTGTATGTGTCCGATTACTCCCGATTGGCCCGCGAGGATTACGTTCTTGCCGATTACCGTGCTTCCGGAGATGCCCGTCTGGGCCACGATGATGGAATGTTCGCCGATGACGACGTTGTGAGCGATCTGAACGAGGTTGTCTATCTTGGTGCCCCGGCCGATGATGGTTTTGTCGAATCTGGCCCTGTCTATCGTGACGTTGGCTCCGATCTCCACGTCGTCTTCGATCTCGACCGTGCCGATCTGGGGAATCTTGTGGTGCACGCCCTCGACGGTGGAGAAGCCGAATCCGTCGCTGCCGATGACCGTTCCGGTGTGGATGATCACGCGGTTGCCGATCGATATGCGCTGGCGTATCGTCACCTGGGGCTCGAGAAGACAGTGCTCGCCTATCGTCGTGTCTTCTCCGATGAACACGCCCGGCATGACGACCGTGCGCGCGCCGATCTTCACCCCTTCGCGGATCACCGCGTACGCCTGCACCGACACACCGTCACCCAGCTGCACCCCTTCCGTCACCTGCGCCGTCGGGTGTATGCCCGGCTCGAGCTTGTGATACTTGGGCGCGATCGACTCCACGATCTTGGCAAAGGCGAGATCAGGATTCTCCACCCGGATGGCCGGCATCGGGAGGTTGTTGTGGAGGTCCTTGTGGACCACCACCGCGGACGCCTGGGTCTCCTGGAGCAGGCCTGAATACCGCTGGTTCGCGATGAAGGTTATGTCGCCCTCGCGCGCTTCCTTCACGCCCGATATCCCGGTGATTACCGTGCTTCCGTCTCCGTCGATAGTACCGTCGACCAGGTCGGCAAGCTTCTGCAGGGTAACTTTCACGGATCCTACTCCTTGCTCTCTTTGATCTTCTTATAGCGATCGTTCAACGCCTTGATGATCGGCTCGGTGAGGTCAACCTTGGGAGAATGGAACAAAACCTTCTTGATGTCAACCCTCAGCTGGATCTCCTCCAGGCTTTCACCGCGAATGGGATCGGGGTCCGTCTTCAGGATCAGGTCGTATTCCCCTTTCTCTCCGAAATCCTCGACCTCTTCGACGATCTCGTTGAACATCGTGTTCCAGAGCTCCACCTGCTTCTTCTGGAGCTCCTTGTTGTTGTAGCTGTAGAAGGCGGTGTAGTCCTTTCTCTTCTCGTCGAACTCTTCCTTCTTCTTGAGCTTCTCCTCGCCTTCCAGGATCTCCATCTCCTTTTCCAGCTTCTTCAGCTCCTTCTCCTTCTTGTCCAGCTCGGACTGGAGCTCGTTCCGTTCCTTCTGGAGTTCGACCTCGCGGTCCTTCTTTTTCTTGTAGTCGTTGAATATCCTCTTGAGATTGACGACGCCCACCTTGAGGGTCTTGACCTCGGCGGCCGGAAGATGGGCGCACAGCGGGGACAGCATGATACCGAGTCCCGCGAGAACAGCGATAATAGCGCGCATAGTCAGCAGCTCCTCCTAAAACGGGCGACCGAGCGCAAAATGAAATCTGCCACTCCGTTCGCCGGGCAATTCATCCAAAGCCCAACCATAGTAGAATTCTACGGGGAATACGGGGGTCTGGAACCTCAGCCCGACTCCAACGGACCTCCTCAGGTCTCCCCAGTCAAAATCGTCTTCGTCTACCCAAACTTCTCCGTTGTCCCAGAACAGGACGCCGTGGATTACCTCTTCATAGAGAGGGAAGCTGTACTCGACAGTGAGGATAAGCCGGAAGTTGCCGCCGATCTCCTCCCCATTAATCGTGGGTCCGAGAGACCGATTTTCGTAACCTCTGACAGTCCTGATGCCGCCAGCGAAAAACCTCTCGTAGATGGGAACGTTGCTCGTGTCGTTCGTCTCGTTCGCCCACTTCACGTCGCCTATCAGCCTCAGGACGTGAGGCGTTCCCACCGGCCATTCAAAGAGCTTACGAATCCAGCTGCAGTGCAGACTGGCCTTTTCGAAATCCAAGTCTCCCCCGAGGGAATCTCCCACCCATTCGTGGCTTACGCCCAGCTGGAAGCCCATAGTCGGGAAAAACCGCCGATTTCGCTTGTCAATGCTAACAGATAGCCTGAGCCTGTTCAAGCTATTCTCTCCGTACTCATCCCCTATCACGGGCAGCACATCGGTGTCTATCTCGTCCAGGTCAACCAGCTCGCGCTTGTACCGCAGGGAGATCCTGGTGTCGTAGCCGAGCTTGCGCCCGAGGGTGACGTGCCAGCCCGCCTTGCTCATGTCGTACTGAGAGTACATGTACTCGTTCGCGTAGGCGCCGAGGCCCAGGCTGATCGGCCGGTTGAAGATGTACGGCTCGGTGAAGTCGATAGTGTATTCGGCCCTTTGGGAGCTGCCCTGGTACTGGAGGCTCAGCTGCTGGCCGTCACCCTTGAACGCCCGTTTCTCGATGAAATCTCTCTTGGACTTCGGCCACCGGCGGATGTCGAAGTTGTTCTCCGTCAGCCGGACGAATCCGCCGAACTGCTCGTCGCTGTTATAGGACGCCCCGAACATCAGCTGTCCGGTGTCTCTCTCCTGCACCGACACCGTCAGCCCGGCCTGTTCGTCGGTCGAGCCCTTCGTGTAGCCGATATCCACCGCGGAGAAAAAGCCCAGTCGGGCGAGTCCGTTCTTGCTGTCCCGGATCTTTTGGCTGTTGAATACGTCACCGGGGAAGAATCTCAGCTCCCGTCGGATGACCTCGTCCCTGGTCCGGTCGTTTCCCGTGATGTCGACTCTTTCGATCGTGGTCTTGATGCTCTCTTCGATTACGTAGTCTATGTCCAGGACCGCGCTGCCCTCCCGGGGACGTTCCTTCGTGAAGACTTTCGTCAGCATGTATCCGTTCGCGGTGTACATGTCCCTGACGTTCCGCACGTCCTTCGTGAGCGCGATGAGATCGAGCGGGTCACCTTCGGCGAGAGACATCGCCTTCATGATCTCTTCGGTTGAGTAGAGCTTGTTGCCGATCACCTTGATCTTGCCGACCGTGTAACGCTCACCTTCGGATATCACGAACGTCACCCGGGCCTCGGTGTTGTTCTTCTTGAACTCGGTCTTCACCTGCACCTTCGCGTCGAGCCACCCTTTGTTTCTGTAGTGCCTGGCCGCCAGGTCCGCGTCGTTGTCTATCTTCGTGTAGATGTACGGGCTGGGGCTGAGGAGCCAGTTGCGCCTGGTCCGAACGATCTTGATCAGCTCTCTCGACGTGAGAGAGTCGTTTTCCTCGAAGATGACCTTGGATACCTTCACTCGCGGCCCCTCGTAGATGCGGAAGGTGAGCAGGGCCTTTTCGCCGGCCACGTTCAGGTTGCTGCCGACGCACACGAAATGGTAGCCCTTCTCCCTGTACAACTCTTCTATGCGGACCTCTTCCTTCCTGATCTTGTGCGGCTGGGCCAGTCCTCCCTCGTAGAGCTTCACCTTCTCCTTGAGCAGCCGGTCGCTCATTCGCCGGTTGCCGTCGAACATCACCTGGGTTATCACCGCATTGGTACTGATGTGCAGCGTGAGGTGGATACCGTCGCCTTCCGTCCGTCTCTCCACGTCAGTGCATATGTAACCGGCGTCGTAGAGACGCCTTACATCCTCATCCAGGACGGTTTCGGAGAAAGTTCTGTCGGCCTTGGTTTCCATCCTGGACAGGACGTGCTCCACGCTCGTGAAGGGGTCGGCCACGATCTCCACGGCCCGCACCTCCATGTCTTTCCCCTGTCCGAACAGCCGAGACGGGATCAAGGCAAGGATGAGGACTGTCAGCAGTCTGTTACACAGTGGATTCTTCATAAGAATCGAATATCATAGAGGATCGGTCGCACCTAGTCAAAGAAATAAGGGAGGCAGAGGGCCAAAGCCGCTTCGCTCATTCTCGGCGCCCATCAATCGAAAGGGGCGCCTCCGAGGCAGGGCTCGGCCGACCAGGGTTGGGAGCCGTCGGCCGAACCCAGAACCCGCTCAGCGGCTTTACCCTCCGCATCCTGCCGCAGACGGGAAAAGTTTGGACGGCGGCGCCGATTCTGCTAGAATTCCCCTTTGCCGGAGGGTTGACTGCTATCAGGAGCCATGGATAAACCGTATTCTTCCAGTCTGGACTGCGGATGGGTGAAAGAGCCCGTTTCCGCCCTCCTGAAAGGGGGAAATGCGGTCAGTCCGGGGGAGGAGCCCTTTTCGGGGGACCTCTGCATCTCCGACGGGCGACTCAGGGAGGCGTGTGACGGGGCCCCCGTCGAGATAGACGTATCGGGCCTTCTCGTCTTTCCCGCTCCCATCAACGCACACGATCATCTGCTCGGCTCCTGGGCCCCGAGGATCGGGGAAGGACCGTACCGCAACGTATACGAATGGCTTGATCTGCTGCACGCCCCCGACCATCCCCAGAGGCGGGAACGGGACGGTAACCCCAACGACGAGGTCTACATGCTGGGGGCCTACAAGAACCTGTGTGGCGGCGCCGCTTCCGTGGTGGACCACTACGTCCGCAGAGAAGACGATTTTTGGGAGAGGTATCCCATCCGGATCTTCCACCGATTCGGAAGAACATGGACCTTGCGCGAGGAGACCGGCTGGGGCGGGACGATAGAGGAGGAACTTGAGGAGGCGGGAGAGAGCCTTCCGTACATTATCCACATATCCGAAGGAGTGGACGAGGAAACGGGGGGAGAACTGACGAGACTTGCGGAACGGGGTGGTGTACGGCCCAACAGCCTGCTTGTGCACGGGGTGGCGTTCACGGATTCCGACATGGACGTGATTTCCGAGTCCGGCGCGAGTGTGGCGTGGTGCCCCGCCTCGAATATGTTCCTGTACGAACGGACACTGGACGTGGCGAAGGCGCTTGCCAGGGGGATAAACGTCTGTATCGGAACCGATTCCGCCCTTTCGGGGACCGGCAATATATTCGATGAGGCCAGGTTCGGGGCCGACACGTACCGGAAGACTGCCGGCGAGCCGCTCGACGGCAACGTACTCTTCGAGATGCTGACCTGCGGCGCGGCAAGGGCTCTGCTGGTCGAGGACGAGCTGGGGCGTTTGAAGCCGGGGTACCTGGCTGACGTGCTGATCGCCGAGCCCAAGTGCGACGATCCGGTCGCGTCCTACCTGGAGATCCGTCCCGGCGACATAGACCTGCTGCTGGTGGGTGGAAGACCCGCCTTCGGCAGCGCGCGTCACGAGGACTTCTTCGAACGTCAGTGCGAGAAGTACTCCCGGGTCTCCGTCGGCGGCAGAGAGATGCTCGTCGTCGGCGACGTGCAGGGCCTGCTTGACGGAATCGAGAAGCGGCTCGGGTTCAAGAAAGAGTTTCCCTTCCTGCCGTTCCTATATCCCTAGCAGCTCGGCGATCTTCTTCTGCGGGTCGTCGGAGCCGATGACGGAGGTGCCGACGAGGATCGCGTTGACCCTGCCGAGCGCCTCCAGCTTCTCGACGCTCTGTCTGGTGAATATGCCGCTTTCGCAGACCACCGTCTTTTCCTGCGGGATCGAAGGAAGCAGGCTCGGGGTCGTGTTCATGTCGATTGTCAGGTTCTCCGAATCGAGGTCCCTGTTGTTAATGCCGAAGATGACGGCGGCTTCAGGGATCTTCGCGACGTCATCGGCCGTATGCGATTCCACGAGCGCGGCAAGCCCGGTCTCGGCGCACGCCGCGAGCATCTCCTCCATCTCCTTCCTTTCGAGAAGGGACGCGATGAGAAGAACGGCGTCCGCCCCGTACGCCCGTGCCTGGTAGACCTGGTAGGGGTCCAGGATGAAATCCTTCCTCAGTAACGGCTTGTCGGTGATCGTCCTCACCTCCGTGATGTGCTCGAGCGCTCCTTCGAAGTGAGAGTCGGTCAGCACCGATACGGCGGCGGCCTGACTTTCATGGTAGACGCGCGCGAGCTCGGCGACTCCGACGTCGGCGATCTTGCCGCGTGAAGGAGAGCTTCGCTTTATCTCCGCGATTATGGAAAGCCGGTCCTTGACGTGAATGGCGCCCCGAAAATCGGCAACAGGGGGCGCGTCGGCGATTCGTCTCCTGATGTCCGTCAGATTCTCCGTCTCCTTCTGCCGGTCCAGCTCCTGCCGCTTGGCGCGCAGGATTCTCTCGAGAGGCTTCATCCGCCCAGGCTCATCAGGAATTCCGCGTTCGTCTGAGTTTTCTTCAGCTTCTCGATTAGCAGGCTGAGCGCGTCGGTCGGATTCAGCTCGTTCATCACCTTGCGGAGCAGATACACCTTGTCGAGCTCCGTCGGGTCGAGAAGCAGCTCTTCCTTCCGGGTGCCGGAGGCGTTGATGTCTATCGCGGGGAAGATCCTCCGGTCGGCGAGACGCCTGTCGAGGTTGATCTCCATGTTGCCCGTGGCCTTGAATTCCTCGAATATCACGTCGTCCATCCTGCTCCCCGTCTCGACCAGAGCGGTACCCAGAATGGTAAGGCTGCCCCCGAACTCGATATTCCGGGCGGCACCCATGAAGCGCTTGGGCTTCTGAAGCGCGGTGGAGTCTACGCCTCCCGAGAGTATCCGTCCGCTGTGGGGGGCCTCCGTGTTGTACGCGCGGGCGAGCCTGGTGATGGAGTCCAGCAGTATCAGCACATCCTCGCCGCATTCGACCATTCTCTTCGCCTTCTCGATAGCCATTTCCGCGACCTGGATGTTTCGACTGGCCGGCTCGTCGAACGTCGAGCTAATGACCTCGCCCCTGACCGATCGCTCCATGTCCGTGACCTCTTCGGGACGTTCCGCGACGAGCAGAACGATGAGCTTCACCTCCGGATTATTCTGGGTTACCGCGTTGGCGATCTTCTGGAGAAGAATCGTCTTGCCCACTCGGGGGGCGGCTACGATCAGGCCGCGCTGTCCCTTGCCGATAGGAGTCACCAGGTCCATTATCCGTGTCGATATCTCGCTCGACTCGGTTTCCAGGAGAAGCCGCTCGTTGGGGTGCAGCGGGGTGAGCTCCTCGAAGGGGACCAGCGTATTGATCTTCTCCGGCGACTCCTTGTTGAGCGCCTCCACCCGCAGGAGCGCGAAGTACTTCTCGGACTCGTTGGGCGGCCGTATCTGGCCGGAGACGGAGTGTCCGGTGCACATCCCGAACTTGCGTATCTGCGAGGGAGAGACGTAGATGTCGTCGGGCGAAGGCAGATAGTTATAGTCGGGGGAACGAAGGAAACCGTACCCTTCCGGCATGATTTCCAGGACGCCCTCTCCGAACATCAGGCCGTCCTTCAGCGCGCGGCCCTCGAGTATCTTGAATATGACATCCTGCTTGTTGAGACCGGCGATGGATTCCAGGCCTTCCTTGGCGGCCAGATCTCTCAGCTCCGAGATGGTCATCGCCTTCAGGATGCTGAGATGGGTTTCTCCCTTCTTGATCTTTTCATAGGCCTCCTGCCTCTCCGTTTCGCTCATCAGCTGAAATTTCCTGGTGCCTTCGCGATCCCGGGAAGGCTTCTGTCTGGTCGTCGGGACCCGCTGTCTTCCGGTGGCGGGTCTCTGCTTGCCTGTCTTGGGCCGTTGCTTGGGGTCTGGCATGGGAATTCCTCCTACTTAGAGTCTTCCGCCCGAGAACTGAATAGATTGTCCCAAATTGTGGACACCTGCTGGAAAGTGAGGGTCTCGGACTTGTTATTGTCAACGACATGATCTGCCTTTTCCCTCTTCCTGTCAAGAGGAATTTGAAATTTTTCTCTCTGCCGCACATCATCTCCGGACAGACCTCTTCCGGCCAGCGCCCTCTCGACGCGAGCATCCGTTTCCGCGTCCACGTACACCAGGACGTCGCACATGTCGCCAAGCCCGGCTTCCAGAAGGAGCGCCGCGTCCAGAACCACCGCCTTTGACCTTCCAGCCTTCTGCGTGGCTTCGACAGACTGCCGGATTCTCTCGATCACCCTGGGGTGGATTATCGCGTTCAGCCGGTCTATCTCCTCCCTGGATGAAAAGGCCCGGGACGCCAGCTTCCTCCTGTCTACCGCGTTCTCGGTCATGACCTCGTCGCCCCAGGTCTCCCTGACCTTTCCCATGATCTCCGGTTCGAGAAGCGCGGCGTGGGCCAGCAGGTCCGCGTCTATGAGGAATGCCCCGAGTTTCTCGAACATCGCGGCAACCGCGCTCTTGCCGCTTCCGATTCCGCCGAGCATGCCGATTATCATCAACATCATACCTCCGCCCAGTTCTTTCCCGTTTTCACCTGAACCCGCAGCGGCACGTCGAGCTTCATGCACGATACCATCTCCTTCTCGACCATTGCCGCCTCCTTCTCCACCGTATCCTGCGGCAGCTCGAACAGCAGCTCGTCATGTACCTGAACGAGCATCCTTGCGCTGCTCCCCTCCTCGAGGCGCTTCCATATCGCGATCATCGCGAGCTTTATCAGATCCGCCGCCGATCCCTGGATGACGGTATTGACGGTGGTCCTCTCCGCCATCTGGCGCAGCGCGCCGTTTCGCGAGTTGATCTCGGGGATCGGCCTGTGCCTGCCGAGTATCGTCGTCACCTGACCATCCGCGCGGGCTCGTTCGATGGTGCGGTCCGTGAACTCCTTCACCCCCGGATACCGCTCGAAATACGAGTCGATGAACGCCTTCGCCTCGTCCACCGGCACCTGGATCTGTTTGGAGAGGCCGTACGGGGTCTGGCCGTACACGATGCCGAAGTTGACGGCCTTGGCTCTTCTCCTCATGTCTTCTTCGACGTCTTCAGGGTCCACCCCGAACACCTCGGCGGCGACCCTGCGGTGAATATCTTCTTCCCTGCTGAATGCATCTATCATTGCCGCATCGCCGGAGTAGTGGGCCAGGAATCTCAGTTCTATCTGGGAGTAATCGGCTGAGAGAAACACCATGCCGTCCTCGGACGGCACGAAGGCCTGCCGGATTCTCTTGCCTTCCTCCGTACGGACCGGGATGTTCTGCAGGTTCGGCTCGGAGCTGGACAGTCGCCCTGTGGCCGTTACCGTCTGGTTGAACGACGCGTGGACTTTCTGGTTCTCATCCGCGGCCTTCACCAGCGCGTCCGTATACGTGCTCTTCAGCTTGCTGAGCCGGCGGAATTCCAGGACCATCAGAGGCACCTCATGCTCCTCCGCCAGCTTCTCCAGCACGTCCGCGCTGGTGGAGTACCCGGTCTTCGTCTTTTTCCCGGGCGTCAGTCCCAGCTTCTCGAAGAGTACCTCGGAGAGCTGGACGGGGGAGGAGATGTTGAATTCGCCTCCGGCGGCGTCCCATATCCGCCGCTGCAGACCGTCCACCTGCGCCCCGAGGTCCTTCCCGAATCTGGAGAGGTAGTCCGCGTTGACACGGACGCCCGCGGCCTCCATGCCGGCGAGGACCGGTACCAGCGGCATCTCGCAGATGCGGAAGAGCTCCATGAGCTCCCGCTCTTCGAGCATCGGCCTCAGTCGGCGGGCGAGCCGGAGCGCCACGTCCGCATCCTCGCACGCGTAGTCGGTGACCTCTTCGATCGGCACCTCGGCCAGAGACTCTCTCTTCGCGAGCACGTCCTTGAAGGCGATCTTCCTGCAGCCGAGGAACTCGATGGCCAGGTCGTCCATTCCGTGACCTCTCTTCGTGGGATTCAGAAGGTAGGAAGCGATCATCGTGTCGAACGAGATGCCGGCGAGCTCGATGCCTGATCTCTCCAGCACCTGGATGTCGTACTTCAGGTTCTGGCCTATCTTCGAGACCCTTTCGTCTTCCAGGATCGGCTTCAGCTTCGCGATGACTTCTTTCAGACGGAGGTGGGTGCCGACTCCGTCGACCGGAACGTACACCGCCTCTCCCTCGGTCGCCGCGAGCGATATGCCGACCAGGTCCGCCTCGTGCGCGGCGAGCGACGTGGTCTCCGTGTCGACGGCGAGCTCGTTCGCCTCCTTCAGCTTCTCGACGAGATCGTCCAGGCCCTTGCCGTCCGTGACGGCGCTGTAGTTCTTTGGCCCGAGATCCTGAGGCTGCTCTATCTCGCGAAGCATCTTCCTGAATCCCAGCTCGGCAAAGACCTTTCTGAGGGCCTGGCTGTCCGGCTCCTTCAATCTGCAATCGGCGGGCTTCACGCCGATGTCCAGGCCCGTTCGAAGCGTCACCAGATCGCGGCTCAACCGGGCCTGATCCATGTTGTCTTCTATCTTCTTGCGAAGCCCCTTGGGACCTATGCGGTCGGTGTGCTGCAGTATGTCGTCGAGAGAGTCGAACTCGTTCAGCAGCTTGGATGCGCTCTTGGGGCCCACCCCGGGCACGCCCGGAACATTGTCGGAGGTGTCTCCGACCAGCGCGAGCCAGTCTCTGAACCTCTCGGGCCCTATCCCATATCTTTCCCGGACTGCTTCTGCATCGTAGTCCTTTTCCTTCTGAGAGTCATATATATGAATGGAGTCGTCTACGATCTGAAAGAGATCCTTGTCGCCCGTGACGATCCACACGTCCAGGCCCGTCTTCCGGGCCGCGATCGCGAGGGTGGCTATGACGTCGTCGGCCTCTTCTCCCTCGATGACACACAGCGGGATATTGAGCGCCTCTACCACGCGGATCGCCTTGGGGATCTGCTCCCGGAGGCTGTCAGGCATCGGCTCCCGGTGGGCCTTGTAGTCTTCGAAGAGTGCGAGTCTCTCCTCCGGTTTCCCCCGATCGAGCGCGACGGCGAGGAAATCCGGGGACCGCTCACGTATCAACTTGAAGAGCATGGTGGTGAAACCGAACACAGCGTTCGTCGACTCGCCGGTGGGGCTGGTCATGCTCTCCGGCAGCGCGTGAAACGCCCTGTACAGGTGAGAATGCCCGTCGATGATGTAGAGGGTTTCCTTACGGCTTTTCGCCACAGCTAAGGATCTCCAGAATCAAGGGTCTCCAGAATTAAGAGTCTCCAGAATCATGGGCTGGCAACAGTTCTGGAAATATCCCGGGAGTTGCTTAGATGCTAATGCCGGCATTGACCGGTGTCAAGGGGCTGGAAGCCGTCTCGTACGCCGCGAAAATTCTTTTAAAAGAATGGTTGACATCGGGTTGCCCGGTCAATATACTCTACTGTTACGCATGTAGTGCTCTTTGACAATCTGGAGCCTTTGGAAGCGAGATGCGGGACCCTTATGGTCCGTAAATTGTTACCTAAAATTTCGAACGGTAGCAGTGGGGGCCTGCTTATGCAGGTGCCTGCTGTTCAGACCTTTCTTTTAATTGGAGGGTATGATACCGGCTCAGAACGAACGCTGGCGGCGTGGATTAGGCATGCAAGTCGAGCGAGAACCTTTCAGATTGATCCTTCGGGAGAGATCTGATTGGGGAAAGCGGCGAAAGGGTGAGGAATACGCAGATAACCTACCTCCGAGTCTGGGATAACTCCGTGAAAGCGGTGCTAATACCGGATACATTCTTGGGAACCTCGGTTCCCTCGAACAAAGATTTATTGCTTGGGGAGGGGTCTGCGCCCTATTAGCTAGTTGGTGGGGTAATGGCCTACCAAGGCTACGATGGGTAGCCGGCTTTAGAGAGTGACCGGCCACACTGGGACTGAGACACTGCCCAGACTCCTACGGGAGGCTGCAGTCGAGAA
>CAYMFW010000124.1:0-14126 GCA_964389785.1 uncultured Planctomycetota bacterium | reverse complement strand
CTCAGTTTCATTCCCATTCGTTCTCCCCTCCACGTCAGGTTCCGGGATGTTCGAGGATCTCCCGTATCATATCTCAACACCGGGGCCTCGCGAGGAAATCCGTTTCCCCCGGCACCGGCCACGCACACGGAAAGACTTGCAGGTCATTCGAGAAGCAGTATAATGTTTTATGCGTCGAAACTCAATGGTCCGAACGGTGCCCTGACAGGAATGGTACTGTAACTATGCCCGAAGTCCGTTTCCTTCCCGACGACGTCTCCGAAGAAGTATCACCCTCGGAAACGCTGCTTGATGCAGCCCGTCGCGCGGGCGTTCATATATCCTCTCCGTGCGGCGGTGAGGGCAACTGCGGGAAATGCAGGGTCGTGGTCAAGCAAGGGAAGGTCCACACTCCGTCGGATCACCTTCTTACCGGAGACGAGAGGGCGAGGGGGCTCGTGCTCGCGTGCCGCACCCTCCCCCTGAGCGACCTCGTCGTCGAAGTCCCCGCTGAATCGCGAGAAGACGACATCAAAGCGCTCGGTGAAGAGATCAGCGTTATGGATTCTCCGGAAGACCCTCCCTTCCGGGAACAAGAGGAAGAAGGGAAATACAAACGAACGAATCCGGCCGTGAGGCGCTTTCTCGTTCAGGTGGCCCCACCCTCACTGGAAAGCACCGCTGCCGATCTGGAACGCGTCTGCTCGAAGATCACCAAAGAAACCGGTATGGATTGCGAAGTCGCCTCGCTGGCGGTTCTCGGTCCCCTCCCCAATCTTCTGCGCGATCACGGCTGGAAGGTGAATGTGCACGTCCACCAACGGGATAACCGGATGTCCATCGTGAAGTTCGCACCGCCGGCAAACTGCAGAAACTACGGGATCGCCATCGACATCGGAACCACCACGGTCGTCGTCCAGCTGGTGGATCTGGAGACGGGACGGATCATGGGAACGAGAGGAACGCTGAACAGGCAGTCTGCATACGGGGAAGATATCCTGCTTCGGATAATCCACGCGTGCAAGAGCGACGGCAACATGGCAAGACTCCACGGTCTCGTGGTCGATACGGTGAATCGTCTCACCCGGGACCTCTGCAACGCCGCCGGATGCGAGCCCGGCGACGTGCACTGCGCCGTCTGCGCAGGCAACAGCACGATGATGCACCTCTTCCTGGGGATTCCGCCCTGCAGCATACGCTACGAGCCGTTTGTAACGGCGACGAACTTTCCTCCGGTGACGAGGGCCGCGGACGTCTCCCTGCAGATACTCAAGGAAGCACCGGTAATGACACTGCCCGGAACGAGCGGGTACGTGGGCGGCGACATCACGGCGGGTGTCATCGCGTCCGGGCTCATCGGCCAGGAGGAATCCTGCGCGCTCATAGACCTCGGTACCAATGGCGAGGTGGTGATCGGCAATAAGGACTGGATGGTCTCATGCGCATCCTCGGCCGGTCCTGCATTCGAAGGAGGAGGGGTACGCTGCGGCATGAGGGCTGCAAGCGGAGCCATCCAGATGCTTCGTCTTGAGCCGCCGGGGGGAGAGATTCACGTCGATACGATCGGGAACGAACCCGCGCGCGGGATCTGCGGGTCCGGACTCATCGATGCCCTGGCCGAACTCCTGAGGGCCGGGGTGATGGACAGGTCGGGCAGATTCAGCGACAGGCCCCCATCTTCGATCCTGCGTACAAGAGACGGGGTGCGGGAGATCGTACTCGTTCCCGCAGGTTCTGCCGGGGTTGATTATGACATAGTCCTCTCCGAACCCGACATACAGCACGTCATGAGGTCCAAGGGAGCGATATTCACGGCTCTTCGCGTTCTGATCGGAAAAGTCGGGGTACGATTCGAGGACATCTCGCGCTTCTACATAGCGGGAGGCTTCGGCAACTATCTGAACCTCCGGAACGCGGTGACTATCGGCCTTCTGCCGGAGCTTCCCGAGGACAGGTTCCGTTTTGTCGGCAACGCGTCCCTTGCGGGGGCGCGAATGGTCTTGATCGAGAACGGATGGACGGAAAAGCTCCATGCCGTGATGCGGCGCATGACGTACATCGAATTGAGCGTGGAGCCCGACTTCATGAATCAGTACGTGGCTTCGCTTTTCTTTCCTCACACGGACGGCGCACTGTTTCCGAATATCGTGAGGGAACTGGAGGGAGAATCGAAAGACGAGATCGGTGATGTCGTCACCTGCGACAATAAGGGATCCTGCCGGTAGGAAGTCGCGTTGGCGTGCGGGGAAAAGAAGACCGATAAGAACGACAGAAATCGAAAAGGAAGGAGAAGTCGATGAGTTGGTGGTCAGCACTATTCGGGAAAAACAGCAGACCGAAGAATCCGACTGAGCTGAGCAGGAACGATCCCTGTTGGTGTGGCAGCGGGAAGAAATACAAGAAGTGCCATCTGGCGGCAGACCTTCGCAAACAAGCTCGTACGGCTCTGCCAGCCTGTGGGAGTTCGTCCTGAAAACGTTGAGAAAGGCGCAGTTCGCGTCAAGGAGGGCTGAACAATGTTGAATACGAACCTGAAACATCTCGAAACAGAGGAAGAGGTGAAGAAGGCTCTGGAAGAAAACGAGAACGTCATGATTTGCTGCGGGAGAATGGGACCGATGTGTATCCCCGTATACCGCATAATGGAAGGGTTGGAGTCCGAGTACCCACACGTCGCGTTCCGGGACCAGGATTTCGACATCCCTTCAGCCGATTTCATCAAGCGGCTTCCGGAGTGCGCATACTTCCAGGGACTGCCGTTCACCGTCTACTTCAAGGGCGGAGAGGCGGTAGCAGCCACGACCAGTATTCAAAGCCGGGATCAGGTCAGGGAAATACTGGATCGGGAATTCGGCGCACCATCGCCAATGTAGACGATCTCCACGCTGCGTTTACCGGATCACCCTCACCCTGCAGGAAGCCTTGCCCTGCTACGCCTTCTCTATCGTCTCCTCGACTTCTTGCGCTCCCTCGGCGTAGAACTTCTCTTCGTCCGGCGCCAGCTCTTTGAGGAGCCTCAGAAACTCGCCGGCGTGCACCCGTTCTTCGTCCGCGATATCTTTCAGAACCTCGATCGCCAGCTTGTTGTCGGTCGACTCCGCCAACTGCATGTAGAGCTGCACGGCCTCGTACTCCGCGGCGACCATGAACCGGATCGCCCGCACCAGTTCGGCTTCAGTAAGGTTTCGATCCGAAGCCATCCCCGAGAATGCATTCCCGAACTCCGCCATACCGTACCTCCTTCCGTCGTTTGACCCACCGAATACCGGCAGCTCCGGCTTCCTTTGTGTGCCGAGTATCCAACACGCGGGAAATAATGCGGGTGTACTGCGTCGATATCCTTCGTACGCCCTGCCGAATACCGATTCGAGTATATCTTCCTCTTCATGAACGAACATCCTGAAGCCTGCGTAACACACCACGGACGCGCCGAGAAGAGCCCATGACCTGAACACCAGGGCAATGCCGGGAACTATACACAATATCCAGGCCGCATAGATAGGATGCCGGACGACACCATAGGGGCCTGTCGTTACCAGCGCTTTCCGCTTCATATTCTTGAGCACCAATCGCAGGCTCATTGCATAGAACACGATGCCGGCGACGAGAAGGCCCGCCCCGCAGGCGTCACCGGCCCAGGACGGAGCAACGGTGATTCGAAACCTCCCCGGATACCTGTAGGTGACATACGCCGCGAAGACGGCATACAGCACCGAAGGAAGAACAATCTTCGGACCTATTCCGAACGGACTGATTCGTCGTTTCACGTGTACCTGCGACATCCGCAACCCTCCGGCACGATCGTGTGCACACAGCATGCCAAGCGCACGCCGGCCGTGAGGACTCGCCCTATTTTCATCGGGCAAAAGAACTTGTTGCGATCAAGACAGGAACTCTTCAGCGAGCACCGAGAATGCAGACTGCAATAATATCGGGATGGGGCCATGCACAATGCAACCTCCACGAAAGAAACCTGGCGCCGTTTTGCACACCTTTGCGGATTCTCGCTTGTGCGTGCCTCTCCGAACCTGTTCACGGGCGGATACTTGTGATAGCCTCCTGTGTTCAGCGACCCGCTGGCATGACTCTTGCACGACAGATCGCGCATGGGATAGTTGTTCCAGACACTTGGGCGCCACCTTCGGTCTCGAGACCGCCGCGAATCTTGGAAGAAGGGTCGCTGGCGTTGTTTGCAGGATGCACCGTTGAGCAGAAAAGGAAAGAACCCGTGGAGAGAGAAATAATCGTCACACCTATCGGATACATCCGAAGCGAGCATACGGAACCTTCGAAGACACCGATCCAGCCCGTATACGCCTCAGGGTGCCGCGGCAGGGCGGAAATCCTCCCTGAATACGGGGAGGGTCTTCGTGATCTCGAAGACTTCTCGCATGTATTCATCATCTACTGTTTTCACAAGGCGGACGAGCCGCGCCTGACGGTCAAGCCATTCCTCGAAGATGTTCCGCGCGGCGTGTTTGCGACCCGCTCTCCGCGTCGGCCCAATCCGATCGGATTCAGTCTCGTCCGTCTCGTGAAACGAGAAGGAAACCTTCTCTTCCTCGACGACGTGGACATCCTGGACGGGACCCCGATACTCGATATAAAGCCGTTTGTCCCGCGCTTCGACTACCGGGAAAACGCCTGCAGCGGATGGCAGGAGAATGTGGATGACGAAACGGCCTTCAAACGCGGACGCAGGGAGTACAACGGGAAATGACGCTGAGAACGTCAGTTCTCTTCCGGGACGGGCTGCAGGGGCGCGAACAGGCGTGACACGGCTCCGTTTCCGGAGCCGGATCGCACTGAGAGGCCCCGGGGAAATTGACCGGGAGGAGATGGAGGATATCCTCGGCGGTTTGTGATACGCTGGGCACCGGAGTCACGGAGGAAACCGATGCCCACGGGGAATTACGGAATCGTCAGGACGCTGCGCTGCAAGAACGCCAACGTTCCGGGCACCCTCGGCAGACTCACCACGGCCATCGGCGACACCGGCGCCGAGATCGGCGACATCGTCACCGTGCACCTGGGACAGCACTTCACGGTACGGGACATCGACGTCAACATCCGGAGCAGGGAACATCTCGAAAAGCTGACAGACGAGATAGCGAAGCTGGAGGACGTGACCGTGCTCCAGGTGAGGGACGAGGTCCTCGAGCTGCACGAGCAGGGAAAGATCAGAACGGTCAGCAGGGTCACCATCGACTCACTCGACAGCCTCGGCAAGGTGTATACGCCGGGAGTCGCGGAGGTGTGCCGGCTGATCGTGGACGAGCCGGGCTCCGAAGACGTCTATACCGGCATCCCCTATTCGGTGGCCATCGTCACGGACGGCACCGCCGTGCTCGGGCTGGGCGACATCGGACCGGTGGCGGGCATGCCGGTCATGGAGGGAAAGGCGGCCCTCCTCCAGCAGCTCGCGAAGGTGAACGGGATGCCCATCCTGCTCGCGACGAAGGACCCGGACGAGATCGTGGAGACGATAGCGCGCATCTCCCCCACCTTCGGCGGCATTCACCTGGAGGACATCTCCTCCCCGCGCTGCTTCGTGATCCGGGAGCGGCTGGAGAAGGAGCTGGACATCCCCGTCATGCACGACGACCAGCAGGGAACCGCCGTGGTCACGCTGGCGGCCCTCATCAACGCGTCCCGCCGCATCGACCGGCCGCTGGAAGAGGCGAGGATCGGACTCATCGGCCTCGGTGCCGCCGGCCTCACCATCGGGGAATTTCTCCTGCGGTTTACCGGCACTCCCGCCCTGGGCACCGCGCGGACCGAGGCCAGCATGCAGCGCCACGCGGACCGGGGAGGAATCCCGTCGAATATCGAGGAGATCATGACGACCGCCGATATCGTGGTCGCCACCACCGGGGTGGGCGGACTGATCGATCCCGGGATGGTCCGTGAAGGGCAGATAATCCTCTCCCTGTCGAATCCGTATCCGGAGATCACCCCGGAAGCCGCCACCGCATCGGGCGCCGCCCTCGCCCTCGACGGCAAGACGGTCAACAACCTGCTCGGCTATCCCGGCATCTGGCGCGGCGCGCTGGATTCGAAGGCGAGAAACATCAACTTCGAGATGTACCGGGCGGCCGCCCTCGCCGTCGCCGGGGCCGCGGGCGAACACGAGCTGGTCCCGAGCCCCCTCGATCCCCGTGTACACCTCGCGGTTGCCCACGCCGTGGCGAGGGCGGCCATGAACGCGGGGGTCGCCCGGAGACCGCTGGACGACGACTACTTCGAGGATACCATCCTAGAACCGCCCCCCGAGGTGTGACCGGCCCGCGCCTATATCCAGCAAGGGGTGCGTATGACGTCGCAGGAGACCGGCTGGGTACGCTCCGCGCGAAGGTCAGGAAACCGGGAATAGACCGGACACGGTTTTAGAGAACGTCATCGCCCGGCACGCCTCCAGCGCGTCGGGAAACGGTCCCAGCGCCCGCTCGAAGATCCCGTGACTGTACGCGATGACGAGACCGTAATTCGTGATCGGCACCCCCTGCGACCGGCAGCGCATCATGCGGCTCAGCATCTCCCGCCGGTTCCACATGCACGCGCCGCAATGGATCACCAGCCTGTAGGGGCTGACGTCATCGGGAAAATCGTGTCCCTGCACCGTGTCGAACCGCAGCGCGCCCCCCACCCGCTGCTGGAGAAACCGCGGGATCTTGACGCGCCCGATGTCGTCCGCGATCGGGTGGTGCGAGCAGGCTTCGGCAACCAGGACACGGTCGCCTTCCTCGAGGCGGTCCACGGCAAGCGTATCCGCGGCGAAGGTCGCCAGGTCTCCCTTGCACCGCGCGAAGAGAATGGAGAAGCTCGTCAGCGGCACCTCGGGGGGAACGTCCTCGGCGACCCGCCGGAAACACGATGAATCCGTGACCACGAGCTTCGGGGAGTCCGTCACCATGTCGAGACAGGCACGCAATTCGTGCTCCTTGGCCACGACGCAGAACGAATCCCCGTCCAGGAGATCGCGTATCGCCTGGACCTGGGGCAGTATGAGCCGCCCCTTCGGCGCCTCCTTGTCGATCGGCACCACGAGGACCGCGAATTCTCCCGGGCTCACCAGGTCGCTGAGGATGGTCGGCTGCTCGAGAAACTCGGCAGGCGCGCACTCCAGGAGCGCGGCCCGGAAATCCAGCACGCCGATCCCCCGGTCGGCCGCGGTCTTCACGACGCGAGCGGCTCGGCCCGCCAGGTCCTCCCGCGGCGCCGCCAGGTCGATCTTGTTGAGCACCACGACGCAGGGGATCTCCCGGCGCTTCAGCTCGGCGAGGATGTTTTCCTCGAAGTCCGTCCAGGTATCCGCCTCGGTCACGATGACGCCGACGTCCGTGCGATCGAATATCCGCCGCGTCCGATCGACGCGCAGGGAACCGAGCGTCCCGATGTCGTCGATGCCGGCCGTATCGATAAAGAGAACGGGCCCGAGCGGGAGCATCTCCATGGGCTTCTCCACCGGATCCGTGGTCGTGCCCGCGACGTCCGAGACGATGGAGACCTGCTGCCGGGTGATCGCGTTGAGCAGGCTGGACTTCCCGACGTTCCGGCGGCCGAAGATGCCGATGTGCATTCGGAACCCTTTCGGGGTCTTCCGGATCATGACACCGCCTCGCACGGTTTCGCCTTGAGCGAATCGCCGCGGCCCGCGGCTACGTGCCTGCCGGCGCGCGTGATGATGTCCCTCACCCGCTCCATCCCGTCCGCGGCGTGGCGGCGCGGATACAGCCGGTACAGGTTCCGGTACCGCTCCGGGGTCAGGTTCGGCATGATGACGTTGGCGCCCGCCCTCAGCGCCCGAAGCCGACCGTCCTCCGCGATTGCGTCGAACGCCGTCGTCGCGGGGATGTGGACCGGCCCCAGCGCCGTGCGCGCCGCGGAAACCATCCGCAGGGCTGCCTTCAGGCTTCCGGCCCGGGCGTTCGCCAGCGGCGTGGCCGGGTCCGGCACGAACGGGCCGAACGATGCCATGTCCACGTCCAGCGCGAGAGCGAGGCGGATGTCCGCGGCGCGGTCTCCCGCCGTCTGGCACGGCAGGCCGACGATGTTGCCGGTGCCGATCTGATAGCCCAGCGATCTCAGCCCGCGAAGGGAGGCCACCCGTTCCTCGAGCCGGGAATCCGGATGAAACCGCTCGTAGAGTGTTCTCACGGCCGCCTCGTGTTTCAGCAGATACCGGTCCGCGCCGGCCTCCCGGCACGCGCGGTAGAACGAACGCGGCTTCACGCCCAGCGAGAGCGTGACGGCGACGTCGTGCCGGGCCTTTATCGCGGACACGATCCCCGCAATCCGATCGGGGCGTTCCCCATCGTTCTCTCCGCTCTGAAGAACGACCGTCCCGGCGCCCGCGGCGCGGGATACCGTGTCGAGTATCTCCCGCTCCGTCATCGAGTAGCGGGGCAGCCGGCGATTGTCCCTGCGAAGGCCGCAGTACGTGCAGTTTCGACTGCATGCGTTGGAGATCTCTATGATGCCGCGGATATGAACGCCGTCCCCGAACAAGGTCTCGCGGACCCGGTTCGCCTCCGCCGCCTCAGAACCGGAGATCCCGCCGTCCATCTTCGGTCTCCTTCAGCTTTCCGATCACCTCCGGCCTCACGTCCTCATCGATACCGCGGAGCCGCTCGGCGATTACCCGCTCTCCCTCCCGCCGGGTTTCCTCCGACGCGTGGTCGATCAGATATTCCTTGAACGTGAGGAGCGCGTTGGGCATGCAGAAACGGCGCACCGCTCCGCTCCTGGCAAGCTTCATGAACGTCTGTCCGGTCCGCCCGCAGCGATATCCCGCCGTGCAGAAGGACGTCACCAGGCCCATCCCGGCGAGCTCGCGAATGACGTCGTCCAGGTCGCGTTCGTCCCCGAGAATGAACTGCTGGCTGTCGGTGCGCTGCACGTCCACCCCCTCGCTGTAACCGCCTATCCGTATGCGCGAGGACGCGTCGGTCTGCGTGCATCCGATGAGCATGCCCCGCCGTCGGATATGAGGAGCCTCCCGCGCCGTGATGATCATCCCGGTATAGGGTACGGACAGCCGGATGACCGCGATCAGCCGGAGAAAATCCTCGTCGGACACCGCGTACGGATTGTGGTCGTCGAACGGGGAATTGAGCGCCGGACGAAGCCGCGGGAAGGATATCGTATGGGGACCCACCCCGTCGAAGCGCATCTCGAGCTCGATCGCGTGCAGCAGCAGGCCCATCACCTCGTACCGCCAGTCGTACAGGCCGAACAGCGCGCCGATCGCGACGTCGTCGATGCCCGCCTCCTGCGCCCGGTGCAGGGCGTAGAGCCGCCACCGGTAGTCGGCCTTCGGTCCCCGGGGATGCACCCTCCGGTACGTGTCGCGATGATAGCTCTCCTGGAACACCTGGTAGGTCCCGATCCCGGTCGCCTTGATCAGCCGGTATTCCTCCACGGTCAGCGGCGCCGCGTTCACGTTGACCCGCCGGATCTCGTCGTTTCCCGTTTTCGTTTCGTAGATCGCCCGGATGGTCTCCGCCATGTACTCCGCGCCGGTGGAGGGATGATCCCCGTAGACGACGATCAGCCGCTTGTGTCCTTCGGCGGTCAGCGCACGCGTCTCCCGGGCGATTTCCTCCGCGCTCAGCCGCCGGCGCTCCACCTCGCGATTCTCCGACCTGAAGGAGCAGTAGAGACACGAGTTCCGGCACAGACTGCTGCAGTACAGCGGCGCGAAGGTCACGACCCGCGGTCCGTAGACACGGTTCTTGATCCCACCCGCCGCGGCGAATATCTCGTCCCAGAGCGCGGGATCATCCACGTTGAGCAGAACGGCGGTCTCTTCCGGCTCCAGCCGCTTCAGCGACAGCGACTTCGCGATGATATCCCGGACCCGGACGGGGTCCGGCCGGCGCGACCGTTCCAGCAGACGCTCGATGGACACCGCGGAGATGAAATCATCGTCCCGTGACACGGGAGGTCCCGTCCGCCCGGCAACGACCGGCCGCGTCGAGACCTCAGAGATCGAGGTCCTCATGAGGATTCACCCTTTCTGGTCTCCGCGCCGCACACACCCCTGACCGCTTCGACCAGCTCCGCGGCGGGTACCGGCTTGTCGAGAAACCGGTCGATCGGCAGCCAGTCCTCGTCCGGACAGAACCGGTACGGAACCTTCTGATTGACCGACGTCACCATGATGATCGGAATACTCCTCGTCTTTTCATCGTCGCGAAGCTCTCTTGCCACTTCGAAACCGGAACAGAGACTTTCCATCATCACGTCCAGCAGTATCACGTCGGGTCCTCTCTTCATCGACTTCGCCCGCCTCAGGGCCTCTCTCGAGTCGTAGGCGGCGGTCACCTCGTAACCCGCGTCCTCCAGAACGATCTTCGCGACCTCCACGAAATCCCTGTCGTCGTCGACCACCAGGATTCTCTTGGCTGACATCATCTTCCTTCTCCTTTCTCTGAACCTACACTGGCTGCCGGGCTTGGTAGCGGGTATGAAGCAGGTGGTGCGACTTCTCCCCGAGCGGCGTCCCCAGGAACGCACCGTAGATCTCCTCTATCTCCGGGTTCTTGTGAGACACGCGGATCCGCTTCTGTTCGTCCTCCCGATAGATCGCCTCGATGCGCGCCGTGCGCACGTCGTCCGTGGTGAACCTCGGCTGGCCGCCGCCGCCGATGCACCCCCCCGGACACGCCATCACCTCTATGAAGTGATAGGATGCCTCTTCCTTCCGGATACGTTCGATCAGGCGGCTCGCGCTGCCCAGCCCGTGAGCCACCGCGACCCGCAGTGTCGCCCCGTCGAGGAATGACCACTCGGGAACGGCGTTCTCTATGGTGATCGCCGCTTCCTTGATCTTCTCCAGGCCCGCGACGGGAGCGACGTGGAGCCCCTCGAACGGCAGCGGACGGCCGGTGACGATTTCATGCGCGGTTCTGAGGGCCGCTTCCATGACGCCGCCGGTATTCGCGAAGATGTCCGCCGCGCCCGAGGACGTCCTGCCGAACGGCTCATCCATCTCCTCGTCGGGAAGTCCCCGGAAGTCGATGCCCGCCTGCGCGATCATCCTGCCCAGTTCCCGGGTGGTGAGCACCGCGTCGACGTCCCGGGCCCCGCTGTCGAACATCTCCTCCCGCTGGGCCTCGAACTTCTTCGCCGTGCAGGGCATCACGGAGACCACGAACACCTGCTGCGGCGTCCTGCCGATCCGGTTCGCGTAGTACGTCTTGGCGAGGGACCCGAACATCTGCTGGGGAGACTTGCAGGTCGAGATGTGCGGTATCAGGTCCGGGTGGTAGTACTCGACGAATTTGATCCATGCCGGACAGCAGCTCGTGAACTGAGGCAGGGCGATCTCTTCCCGATCCGCCAGCGCCTTCTTCAGACGGGTGAGCAGCTCGGTGCCCTCTTCGACAATCGTCAGATCGGCGCTGAATTCGGTGTCGAATACCGCGTCGAATCCCATGCGCCGCAGGGCCGCGACCATCTTTCCGGTCACCAGGGTGCCGGGAGGGTATCCGAAGCACTCCCCCAGGGCGGCCCGAATCGCCGGGGCGGTCTGCACGATGACGGTGAGGGATGGATCATCGAGCGCGGCCCAGACCCGCTGGGTGTGATCCTGCTCGGTGATCGCCCCGACCGGGCACACGGCCGCGCACTGCCCGCACTGCACACAGCTCACCTGGTCCAGGTCGGCGCAGAAGGCGGGGCCGACGGCCGCCTCGAACCCCCTGCCCTGAGGAAACAGCGCGCCGACGTTCTGAACCTCGTTGCACACGGAAACGCACCGGCGGCACAGGATGCATTTCGAGGTCTCCCGCACCAGCGCCGGGGTGGAGACATCCGTTCCGCCGGAACCGGCCTCGCCGCGGAACTCGATCTCTCTGATGCCCATCTCGCGCGCGAGGATCTGCAGCTCGCAGTCCCCGCTCCGTTCGCAGGTCTGGCACTCGCCGTCGTGGCTCGAGAGCAGCAGCTCGACCACCGTGCGGCGGGCGTCGCGCACCCTGCGGGTGTTCGTCCATACGTTCATCCCCTCCGCGGCGGGCGTCACGCATGAGGCGACGAGCGTCTTTGCGCCCTCGACTTCCACGACACACACGCGGCAGGCCCCCACCGGGGACAGCCCTTCCATGTGGCACAGGGTCGGCACGTTGACGCCCGCCGACCGGCACGCCTCGAGCACGGTGCCGCCGTCCGCCACGTCCGTCGGTATTCCGTTGATCGTCAGGTGCGGCATGTCACTTGTTCCTTTCAGACTCACAGGGTTCACGGTAGTCGCATCTCAAACAGCGTTTCGCTTCCTGCACCGCCGCCGCTTCCGTCAGGGCCAGCTCGACCTCGCCGAACGTTCCCGCGCGCTCCGCGACCGAAACGAGTGACGGCCGGGCCCGTCCGTACGGCACCGGGCCCGCATCGGGATCGAACGCGACGTCCCCCTCACGCTCCTCCCGCCAGAACGGGTCGGAGGACCCGGTCAGGTACTCGTCCATCGCCACGGCGGCTCTTTCGCCGGCCGCCACCGCCTCGACCACCGACGCGGCTCCGGTGACGGCGTCCCCCCCCGCAAACAGCCACTCGATTGACGTGCGCCCGGTGCGCGGGTCGGCCTTCACGAACCCCCTGTCGTCCGCGTCGGGGGCCGCATCGCCCAACAGGGCCCGGCAGTCGAGCGACTGGCCGATCGCCATGATCACCGTGTCGGCCTTGATCGCCACTTCCCGTTTTTCATCCGGCACCGGCCGCCGCCTTCCGCTCCGATCGAAATCCCCCAGCTTCATGCGGTAGCACGTCACGCCGACGAGCTCGCCGTCGTAGACCGCAAGACGTTCCGGACTGACGAGGAATGTGAAGCAGACGCCTTCCCGTTCGGCCTCCTCCACCTCCTCCGCGTACGCCGGCATCTCGTCCTTCGTCCTGCGGTACAGCACGGTCACGCTCTTCGCCCCGAGCCGTACGGCCGTCCGGGCGGCGTCGACGGCGGAGTTGCCCCCTCCCACCACCACGACGTGTCCGTCGACGGCCGGGGCCGACCCGAGGTTGTGTTCCTTCAGGAACCGGATCGCGTCGATGACCGGCCGGCGCGCGTCCCCCGGCAGGTCTGCCTTCAGTCCGTCGGGAGCCCCCACACCCAGAAAGATCGCCTCGAATCCCTCGTCCCGCAGCTCCCCGAGCGTGAAATCACGCCCGAGCTTCTGATCGGTCCGTATCTCGACCCCCAGGCCCTCTATCATCGCGATCTCCCCCGCGACGATCTCGCGGGGAAGCCGGTACGCGGGAATCCCCTGCACCAGCATGCCGCCGGGCCGGTCTTCCGCCTCGAATACCACCGGCCGGTAGCCGAGCCGGGCGAGAAAGTAGGCGCATGAAAGGCCCGAAGGCCCGCCGCCGACGATCGCGACACGCCGGCCGGCGTTCGCCTCGCTGCTCCTGACGGCCGGCACCTGATACGTGGTTTCCTGGTCGGCCATGAATCGCTTCAGCGGCCGGATGGATACCGGCTCGTCGAACATGCTTCGCCGGCACTTGTTCTCGCACGGGTGAAAGCACACGCGCGCGCACACCGCCGCGAACGGGTTCCGTTCCCGGTGCAGGACCAGCGCCTCGGCGTACCGCTTCTCTCCGATCAGCGAAACGAAGCCCGGCACGTCCACGCCCGCCGGACAGGCATTCTGGCAGGGCGCCCTGACGAGATCCGGACACACGCCGGCGGGGCAGCATCCGTCGCGTATGTGAGCGAGGTACTCCTCCCTGAAGTGACGGATCGTGGAAAGGACCGGGTTCGGAGCCGTCTGTCCCAGGCCGCACAGCGCCGTGTCCTTGATCACGGCGCCGAGGCGCTCGAGCCGCTCGATATCCGCTTCCTCTCCCCTGCCCGCGCAGATGCGCTGGAGTATCTCCAGCATCCGCTTGGTCCCGACGCGGCAGGGGACGCACTTGCCGCACGACTCCTCCTGCACGAATTCCAGGAAGTATCTCGCGACGTCGACCATGCAGCTGTCCTCGTTCAGAACGATCATTCCTCCGGACCCCATGATGGCCCCGAGCGAGGTCAGCGACTCGTAGTCCACGGGTACGTTGAGGTGCTCCCGCGGGATGCATCCACCGGAGGGCCCGCCGATCTGAGCGGCCTTGAACGCCTTGTCCCCCGGAATGCCTCCCCCGATGTCGTA
>CAYMFW010000123.1:6894-14268 GCA_964389785.1 uncultured Planctomycetota bacterium | reverse complement strand
CTCCGTATCCTCTCGCTCATTCTCGGCGCCCATCAATGAAATGGGGCGCCTCCGAGGGCGCGATTCGACCGACCATGGAAGGGCCTGCGGCCCGTCGGTCGAATCACGAATCCGCTCGAGAATACGGCGGCACCCCCTTCAATGTTCGCACGAATTCGAGTAAAAGGGTCTGTCCCTGTTTTTGCGCGCGAGGAAACACGCATGGATAAGAACAGGATACTGCTGGCACACGGAGGAGGAGGCACGCTCTCGAACGAGCTGATACGCAACGTGATCGTCCCCGCCCTCGGGACATCCCCTCCTTCATTCGAGGACGCCGCGCCCATCGAGGGCGCGGACGACCTTCGGCTCACGACGGATTCGTTCGTCGTCAAGCCGCTCTCCTTCCCCGGCGGCGACATAGGAAGTCTCGCCATCCACGGCACCGCGAACGATCTCGCGGTCTCCGGCGCCCGGCCGCTTTCGATATCCCTCGCACTCATCATTGAAGAGGGGCTGGACATCGATACGCTGACAACACTCATGGAATCCTCCGGCAGGGCCGCCAGGGACAGCGGCATCGTCATCGGCACCGGCGACACCAAGGTGGTCGCCCGCGGCGAGGCGGACGGGATATTCATCACCACCACCGGCGTCGGCAGAGTCGTCACGCCGGTGGACTCATCCGGCATCGCCACAGGCGACGCGTTGGTGATCAACGGCCCCATCGCCGATCACGGTATCGCCGTCATGAGCGCCCGGGAGGGCATCGGCTTCCAAACGCCCGTCCAGTCGGATTCCCAGCCCGTCTGGCCCGTCGTCGAGGCGCTCATCGGCGCAGGTATCGACATCCACGCGATGCGCGACCCCACCCGCGGCGGCGTCGCCGCCTCGTGCAACGAGCTGGCCTCGTCATCCGGCGTCAGCATCGTCCTGGACGAGACCGCCCTCCCGGTGAGAGCGGCCGTCGCCGGCGCGTGCGAGATGCTCGGCCTCGACCCTCTCACCGTCGCCAACGAGGGCAAGATCCTGGTCTTCGTCCCCGCGGACCAGGCGGCGCGCGCGGTCGATATCATGCGACACCTCCCCCGCAGCGCCGGCGCCTGCGTTATCGGCACCGCCGTGGCGCAGAGAGAGAAGCCTCTCTACATGAAAACCCGTCACGGCGGCGAGCGCATCGTCGAGATGCCGTACGGCGAAGAGCTCCCGCGAATCTGCTGATGGAGAACAGGGACCTGAAATACGGACCGAACGAGAAGGGCGAGATCCAGTTCGACAACGTCGACTCCCTCGACTCGTTCGCGGAGGCCTGCCGGATCGCCGAACGGGAAAACGTCCGCAAGGGCCGCATCGTCATCGACGCGGTCCGCTACGTGTTCCTCCCGTTCAACCGGCTGAAGAACCCTTATCTGCTCCGAATCATGCTCGGCAGGCAGCTCGAGGGGCTCAATCCGGTCCGGCTCACCGGGTACTTCACCGCCATGCTCAACGCTTTCATGGAAGGCAGACGACTGCCCGAGAATGTCTGCGGCGAGCTGCTGGAGAACCACCTGGAGTCGCCCCTCCGGATCTGGTGCGAGCGGCTCATCGAGTTCAGGCGTATCGTCAGGCTCGAGAGCGCCGCGGAAGACGTGCTCAAGCAGGCCACCGACGCGCTTCGTGACCGGAAGGGGCTCGCGTACGTGCTGAGCGCTCCCCTCCTCTGGGTCCGGTGGTTCCTGAACAGGATAAACCTGGCGATGCTGAAGTTCCAGATCGACTTCGCCGTCTTCCTCGTCGGCTTCTTCATAGCGAGAAGACACAACCTGGTGGAGATCGCCTGGGAGATCGACGGGAACCGGCTGACCCTGGAGGCGGCAAACAACGCGAGAATCCCTCGATACCTCGCCGACACCGCCGCCGAGCGGGCGGACCTCGCCCGTCTTTCCGTGGCGGAGCCGGCGAAGATCGGCGACGTGCATTCCGGTATCCAGAGGGTGAACAGGCCGCTTTCCCAGCACCTGCTGTCCGGTTCCGGGCTCGGGATACTGATGATCGCCTCCGTCGGCCTCAGGTGCGGCGGCGGGCTGGCGACGCCCCGCTACAATCCGCAGCGGCGCAAGACGGTGGCCGTCTTCACCGCGGACATCGACAAGCTCCCCTCCTCGACGTAGCTTCCGCGGGGGAAACACTATACGCCGCCGCCCGGGTTTCAGAAACCAGTGGATGAACCCCGTCCGGCGGCATATAATACTCTTCCGCTTCGTGTCAATGACGCCCAACAAAGGAGACCGACATGGGAACACCCGTCAAGACAGTGCTGACCGAAGAAGAGATGCCGAAGCAGTGGTACAACATCCAGGCGGACCTGCCGCATCCGGTGCCGCCGCCGGTGGACAGGGACGGCAACCCGATAGGCCCGGACACGCTCGCCCCGGTGTTCCCGATGAACCTGATCGAGCAGGAGGTGAGCACCGAACGCTGGATCGACATACCGGAGCCGGTGCTCGACGTGCTGCGGATGTGGCGGCCGTCGCCGCTCTACCGGGCGTTGCGCCTGGAGAAGGCGCTCGGTACCCCGGCGAAGATATACTACAAGAACGAGGGGGTCTCGCCCCCCGGCAGTCACAAGCCCAACACCGCGATAGCGCAGGCCTACTACAACAAGGAGTTCGGCATCAAACGGCTCACCACGGAAACCGGCGCCGGCCAGTGGGGAAGCGCGCTCGCGTTCAGCTGCGCGCTGATGGGACTGGAATGCCGGGTCTACATGGTCCGCATAAGCTTCGACCAGAAGCCGTTCCGCAAGATCATGATGAAGACCTGGGGCGCCGAGTGCATCGCCAGCCCGAGCCCGAACACGAAGGCGGGACGGGCGATCCTGGAAGAGATGCCGGACACGCCCGGGAGCCTCGGCATCGCGATAAGCGAGGCGATAGAGGACGCGGTCACCTCCGAGAACACCCGGTACTCCCTGGGAAGCGTGCTCAACCACGTCCTCATGCACCAGACGGTGATCGGCCTGGAAGCGCAGGCCCAGATGAAAAAGATCGGGGAGTACCCGGACGTGGTGATCGGCTGCGCCGGCGGCGGATCCAATTTCGCGGGCCTCAGTTTCCCGTACCTGCGGGACAAGATCGGCGGGAAGGATGTCCGCGTCATCGCGACGGAGCCGACCGCCTGCCCGACGATGACCCGTGCCCCCTACGCGTACGACTCGGGCGACGTGGCCATGATGACCCCGCTCCTGGCCATGTACAGTCTCGGCCACACGTTCGTGCCGCCTCCCATCCACGCCGGCGGCCTGCGCTACCACGGCATGGCGCCGCTCGTCAGCCACGTGCTGCGCGAAAACCTGGTTGAGGCGGAGTCCCTGGAGCAGACGGAGTGCTACCAGGCCGCAGTGCTGTTCGCGAGAACGGAGGGATTCATCCCCGCGCCCGAAACGTCGCACGCTATCGCGACGGCAATCCGCGAGGCCAAGAAGGCGAAGGAAGAGGGGAAAGAGAGAACGATCCTGTTCAACTGGTCCGGCCACGGGCTGATGGACCTCAGCGGGTACCAGGCGTTCTTCGACGGGAAGCTCGCCGACTATCCCCTTCCCGAGGAAATGCTCATCAGGTCGCTCGCGTCAATGGAGGGGCTTCCCAAGCCGCCCGAGCGCGAGGAGTAACTCGCTGCCGTGCCGGGGGATAAAATGCCTTTCACGCGTCCGGTCCGTCTGCTATAATCCAACCTTTTGTGCAGGACGTATTTGCAGCGCATGGACGATTTCGAGAGGAGGACGATATGAGCCGACTGGGAGACGCGCTGGCTGCGCGCAAGGAGTTTGTGGTCACCTGCGAATTCGTGCCCGGACGCGGGCCGTCGGGAAAGAGCGTCGACGCGGTCGTCGCATTCGGAAAGAAGGTCGTCGAGGGAAAACTCCCCGTCCACGCGGTAAGCATCACCGACAACCCCGGGGGAAATCCCGCAATCGCGCCCGAGGCGCTCGGCGCCGAACTCCAGGCCATGGGTGTGGACGCGCTCATACACTTCGCCTGCACCGACTCCAACAGAAACCTTATCGAGGCGAGGGCCTACGGCCTGGCCAGGGCAGGCATCAACAACCTGCTGGTCGTCACCGGCGACTACACCGTCAGCGGCTACAAAGGGATGTCAAAGCCGGTCTTCGACCTCGACGCGGTGCAGGTGGTGAAGTTTCTCAAGGAGATGAACGACGGGCTCAAGACCCCGGGCAGGAAGAAGGGCACCTTCGACACGCTCCCCAACACCGAGTTCTGCATCGGTGCGGTGGTATCCCCCTTCAAGAAGCTCGAATCCGAGATGATGACCCAGTTCTACAAGTTCGAGAAGAAGGTCAGAGCGGGGGCCCACTTCTTCGTTCCCCAGCTCGGCTACGACATGCGCAAGTTCGCCGAGATCATCAAGTACATGAAGCTCAGGGATATCGACGTGCCCATCCTCGGGAACGTGTACGTCGTCAACCCGATGGTCGCCGGGCTGATGAACAAGGGGCTCATCCCGGGCTGCGTCGTCACGGACGATCTTTGCGACGCGCTGGCGGCGGAAGGGAAGGCGGAGGACAAGGGCAAGGGGGCCCGTCTCGAGAGGGCCGCGCAGATGATGGCCATATTCAAGGGCATCAAGTTCAACGGAGTCCACATAGGCGGCTTCGGCCTGAAGGCGTCGGACTTCCAGCACATCATAGAGCGGGCGGCCGAGATCGGCGACAACTGGCGCACCCACGTAAGGAACTTCCAGTACGGGCAGAAGGACGAGTTCTGCCTGTTCCCGCCCGATCCGGACCTGACGTTCGAGAAACAGACGCTCGTTCCGGCAGCGCTCAAGGACGTCGGAGGCGCCTCGCCGATGTACCTGATGAACAGGATATTCCACGCCCTGGTCTTCGAGCCGGGGTCGATCGGGTACGGGCTCTGCAAGATCGCCTACCGGATCTGCGACAAGGTGAAGGTGCTCGGAAAGCTTGCCTACTTCTTCGAGCGTCAGATCAAGCGTCTCCTCTTCGACTGCCAGGAATGCGGCGACTGCGCCCTGTTCGACGTCGCGTACCTCTGCCCGATGTCCAACTGCGCCAAGTCCCAGCGTAACGGGCCGTGCGGCGGAAGCCGCCACGGCATGTGCGAGGCCGACGAGGAGAAAACGTGCGTGTGGGTCATGGCCTACCGGCGGCTCCACTCGATCGGCAAGCTCGATGAGATCCGGACCGAGTACGTGCCTCCGGTCAACTGGGCGCTCCAGAAGACGTCTTCCTGGGCCAACTTCTTCCTGGGTCGCGACCACACGGCGAAGAAGCTGAAGGCCCAGGCAAAGAAGAAAGCCAAGGAGGCCTGACCCTGACGTATCCCCCCTTCTGGCCGGGCCTCGTATCTTGTTTTCCAGGGGCGGCTTTACGCCGCCCCTTTCTCTTCCCTTTCAAGGCCCCATCCCTGCTAAAGCCGTACGCAAATCCTGCCGAAATATAGGGTACGCCGCCCTTTGGCGGCAGGGACAACACACGGAGCGAGGAGGAGACGACAATGCAGGCACTCGAAGCGAAGATCACGTCTGCGATCGAGAGAGCGCGCGGCCTGAAGGAAGAGAAGGCGTACCTCGAAAAGAGGATCCGCGAGCTCGAACAGCTGGTCAGAGCCAAGATGGCGACGTCCACAAAGGTCGCCTAGGGCCCCTCATTCAGCTATATCCGCCCCGGCTTGACACTTCCGAACCGGGGCGTGTAGAATCCATCCTGTGCCGCCGCGAGGCGCAGGCGTATGAGGAGGCTGGAGATGGCTGATTTCAAGAACCTGGACGAGAAGATATCGTCCGCGATCGAAAAGGGCCGGAAGCTCAAGCAGCAGGAGACCGCCAAGATAAAGGCGGTCGAGACCGACGCTTCCAAGGAACACGAACCCGAGGAGAAGAACATGGCAGCCGAACTGCAGAACCTGGAAGCGAAGATCACGTCCGCGATCGAGAAGGTGAAGGAGCTGAAGCAGCAGAAGGAGACCGCCGAGAACAGGGTGACCGAGCTGCAGGGAGCCGTCGCGGAGAAGGACAAATCCATCCAGGAGCTGCAGGGACAGCTCGCACAGCAGGCCGAAATCGACACCGCGGAGAAGGACAGGGTGATCGACGACCTCAAGACGCGCCTCACCTCGGTCGACCGGCAGGTCGAATCGCTCCTCAAGGACGTCCTCGGCCAGTAACGGGGAAGAGCCATGGCCAGAATACAGATACGATCGCTCGACCAGGAATACAGCATACGCTCCGGCGTGGACGACGAGTACCTGGAGGGGCTCGCGAAGCACGTGGACACCAAGATCAAGGAGATACTCGATCAGGTCCCCGAGATAGAGCCGCTGAAGGCGGCCGTCTTCGCCGCGCTCAACATCGCGGACGAGATCAAGGCGCAGAGGGAGGAGCTGGAGAAGGCCCTCGCCAAGGCGAAGGTGGACGCCCTCCCGGAGGACCCCAACGAGGAGAAGCCGAAACGGCCCGCCCTCATCATCTTCGACGAAGAGGACGTGGAGCGGCTGAAGCGGATCTCGGACAAGACCAGAGAACTGGACGAGATGCTGGAGTAGGGGCGGCCGCCGTCCCTACGCCTCGCTCACCCGCAGGACCTCTTCTTCGGTGGTAACCCCCGCCGCGACCTTCCGCATCCCGTCGTCCCTGAGCGAGACCATCCCGCCCGCCGCGGCCGCCTTCTTGAGGTCCCCCATCGGCGCCCGCGACGCGATGAGCGACCGCAGCTCCTCTCCCATCATCAGCACCTCGTACAGGCCGGTCCTGCCCCGGTAGCCGGTCCCGCTGCACTCCTCGCACCCGGACCCCGACCCGCGGCACGATTCGCAGACCAGCCGCACCAGCCTCTGGGCGATCACCCCCTTCACCGTGTCGGCCACCAGGTACGGCTCCACGCCCATATCGAGCAGCCGGGTGACGGTCGAGAGCGCGGCATTCGTATGCAGCGTGCTGAACATCAGGTGCCCGGTCAGCGCCGCCCTGGTGGCGATCCGGGCCGTCTCCAGGTCACGTATCTCCCCCACCATGATGATGTCCGGGTCCTGTCTCAGCACCGACCGCAGCCCGTTGGCGAACGTCAGTTCGGCGCCCGGGTTCATCTGTATCTGGTCCACCCCGTCCAGCTGGTACTCCACCGGGTCCTCGAGCGTCACGATCTTCACCCGCGAATCGTTCAGCCGGCTCAGGCACGCGTACAGCGTGGTCGTCTTGCCGCACCCGGTCGGCCCGGTCACCAGGACGATGCCGTTCGGCTTCGCGAGCAGTTCGCTGACCGACCGCAGCGCGTCCTCCGCCAGCCCGAGCTGGTCCAGCCCGAGGAGTATGGACGACCGGGTGAGAAGCCGTATGCTGATTCCCTCCCCGAAGAGCGTTGGAAACGTGGACAGC
>CAYMFW010000123.1:0-6884 GCA_964389785.1 uncultured Planctomycetota bacterium | reverse complement strand
GCCGCAGGTCCATCTCATCGCCGCTGAGCGTCACCATCGCCCGGCCGTCCTGCGGCCGGCGCTTCTCGGTGATGTCCAGGTGCCCCATCACCTTCAGGCGGGAGATGATCGCCCCCTGCAGCTGCTTGATCTCCTTCGGCGTCTTCACCTCGCAGAGCACCCCGTCGATCCGGTAGCGGACCCGAAGCGTCCCCTCGAACGGCTCCAGGTGAATGTCGGTGGCGCGCTTCCGGTGCGCCTCCTGCAGCAGCTGGTCCACGTAGGTGGGAATCGATCCGGGCGACACCTCCGCCTCCCCCTCGTCCGTCCCCGCGGGCGGCTCCGGCGCCGCCTCGCCCCTGCCGTCCCTTACCAGCCGCTCGACGGTCGCCGCGCCCATCCCGTAGTGCGTCTCGATCGCCCTGCGTATCCCCTCCGCCGTGCCGATCACCGGCGTCACGCTCAGCCGGGTCAGCACGCTCAGCTCGTCCAGCACCCCCACGTCGAACGGGTCCCGCACCGCAACCGTGAGCTCCCCGCCGCTCTTTCTCAGCGCGATCACCCTGTGCTTCAGCGAGAACTCCGCGGGCACCAGGTGCACCGCTTCCGCGTCTATCTCCTCCACGCCGAGGTCCACCCTGTCCAGCCCCAGGTGCTCGCTGTAGACGGCGAGCAGCGTGTCCTCGGACACCAGCCCCCGCTCCAGCAGCAGCTGCTCCAGGTCGCCCTTCCGCTCCCCCGGGACCTCTCGGGCCTGGTCGGACAGCTCCCCGAGCTGCTCCCGGGTTACGCACCCCCGGTCCACCAGCAGGCCGCCTACCACCTCGACAAAGCCGTCAACGTCCACAAATGCCTCCTGTCACGCCCATTGGCGCTATTATATGTCCCTCCCCCCGGCCCCTCCAGCGGGTTCTCGGGAGATTCGGCGGAAAACTTGACTTTCCGGCCGGTAATACCGATTATATTGTCGAGTTTTCACTAAAAAGTCGAAAAGGGGACCGATGGCCTCGAGGACCGAGAGGAAGTACCGGATCCACAGTCTCGCCAGGGAGCTCGGCGTCTCGGTCCAGACCATCAAGAACTACGAGGAGAAGGGCATCCTCCCCCGGGCCCGCAGGGACGAGAAGGGCTGGAGATACTACACCGGAGAGGACGTCCTGAAGGTGAAGGCGCTGTACATGGACGACCTGGCGGGCGGGGGACGGAAGTGATAATCACCGTCACCAACCAGAAGGGAGGGGTGGGCAAGACCACCGTGGCCGTCAACCTCTCCGCATCGCTGGCCTCGCTGGACTACCGCGTCCTGCTGGTGGACATGGACCCGCAGGGCAACTCCTCCGACGGCCTCGGCGTGGACACCGACAAGCTGGACTACACCGTGTACGACGCGCTCGTCAACGACGTGCCGCTCGCCGACATCGTGATACGCAACGGCAGCCCGAACCTGTTCGTCGCCCCCACCAACATAAACCTGTCCGGCGCCGAGACGGAGCTCGCTTCCGACATCGCCCGGCCGTTCAAGCTGCGGAAGGCACTGAGGCCGCACGCCGGCGAGTACGACTTCGTGGTGATCGACTCCCCGCCGTCGCTCGGCATCCTCACGATCAACGCCATCGTCGCGGCGACCGACCTGCTGATCCCGATCGAGCCGAACAGCTACGCGCTGAAGGGCATGAGCATGCTGATGACCACCATCCTCAAGGTCCGGGAGGACCTGGAGCACTACGCGTCGTTCCTCGGCGTGGTGGTCAACATGTTCGACCCCACGGTGACGCTGCACGCGTCCATCGTCGAGGCGGTCTCGGAATATTTCACCCCCCGTAAGGTGTTCAACTCCTGGATATACCGCAGCACGAAGATACCCGAGGCGGAGATGCACGGCCGGAGCGTTCTCCAGTACGCCCCCAATGACCCCGCGGCGAAGATGTTCGTCAGCCTGGCCAGGGAAGTGGTGAAGCACGGAGATGAATGAGGACCGTTCGGACAAGAAGCGCCTCGACGAGGCGGTGAGGACCCGGATGAAGGGACTGGGCCTGGACGCGCTGTTCCACCAGGTGGACAAGAGCCGGAAGGACGAGACCGGCCCGGCGCCCCCCTCCCCCGCCGTCATGTATCCCCGCGCAGGCACGCGGCTTCTGGTCGACGCCGGAAGCTCCTCCGTGAAGATCGCGTGCGTCCGCACCGGCAGGGAAGGGATGACCGTCGAATGGTCCCGGTGCGTGGCGATCCCCCGCATCGTCGCGTCGGACGAGATGAAGCGGCGGGAATTCATCACGAATACGCTGGCCGACCTCGCCGGGGAACCGCACGCCGAACGGGTCCCGGTCCGCACCCTTCTGCCCGGAGGGGTCACCGTGATAAAGACGCTCTCCCTGCCCGCCTGGGACAGGGACGAGCTGCGCGGGATGGTCGAGCTGGAGGCCGGGCGGGTACTGCCCTTCCCGCGGTCCGAGATCGAGATCGATTTCGACGTCGCCGCCGCGGACGAGCGCGGCAGCACCGTGATACTCGCGGCCGCCCGAAGAGACGACATCGACGGCCACCTCGCCCTGCTCGAAGCGGCGGGGATCACGCCGGAGACAGTGGGCGCCGCCGGCGTCGCCCTTTTCAACTCCGCGTTACCGTCGCTGCCGCGCGAGGGAAACACGCTGCAGGTAGACATCGGCGCGGCCGCGACGAACATCAACCTGGTGCGGAACGGCACGCTCGCCCTCAGCCGGAGCGCCGCATGGGGAACGTCCGTGCTCGCGGAAAAGCTGGCCGGCGCCCTCGGTGTCGGCTTCGACACCGCCGAGAGCGTGCTCCGGGAAAACGGCCTGACCGAGAGCCGGGACGACCCCACCCGGACCGCGGTGCACCGGGAGGCGGTGCCGTGGGCGGAGAAGCTCGCGGCGGAGCTGGACCGCACCGTGAAGCACTTCCAGCTCGCGCAGGGCCCGTCACGTATCACCCGGGTGATGCTCAGCGGCGGCGGCTCGATGCTTCCGGGACTGGACGTATTCCTCGAGAACCGGCTGGGCGTGCAGACGCGCATGTGCGGCGACCCGGACCGACGGCTGCACGCCGTGCTCGGCCTCGCCCCCGCACCGCCGGGCGCCCCGTCGCTCGACATCAACCTGCTCCCGCAGCGGATGAAATCGACCCTTTCCGCCCGGAGGCGAAAGAACCGGCTGCTCACCGCCCTGGGCGCGTCGGCCGCCGCCCTCATCGTGCTCATCGGTCTGCCGTTCCTCGCCGTCGGACTGCGGCAGGGGAAGGTGAGACGCCTCGACGCGGCGCTGAGCAGGCTGGAGCCCGGCATCGCCGAGGTGACGGCCCTGAACGAAAAGATCCGCGCGGTGCAGGGCTACGTGTCCGCCGCGCAGTCCAGCCTGGAGATCATGAGGGAGATAAGCCTGATCGCCCCGCCCGACGTGACCATCGACAGGTTCGATTTCAAGAAGGACAGCGCCGTGATCCTCGTCGGCATCGCCGCGTCGAATTCCTCGGCGGTGGGGTTCTCCGAGTCCCTCAGCCAGTCCTCGCTCTTCACATCGGCGAAGCTGCTGCATACCAGGAGGAAGGAGCGCCTGCGGCGCGCGGTGGATTTCGAAATACGATGCATAGTAAACAAGTCGGAGGGATAGCGTGATCGAGCTGACGAAACAGCAGAAGGCCGTCGCCGTTCTCGTAGCGGCCGTCGTGCTGCTGCCGCTGTACGTCTCCCGGGCGCTCACGCCCTGCGCCCGCAGGTGGTCCGCGCAGACCGACGAGATCGGACGGAAGAGCAGACTGGTGACCTCCCGCACCAGGGAGGTGGCCGGGAAGGACGAGCTGAGCGCCCGCCTCTCCTCCCTCAGCAAGGGGGTGCTGGCGAAGCTCCCGGTGAACCGGAAGGAGAGCGAGTTCCTCACCGAGGTCGAACGGGTGGCCCGGGAAACCAACGTGCACATCAGCTCGATGAACACCAGGCCGCCCCGCGACCTGGACTACTTCAGGGAGCTGTCGGTCGAGATAGACATGGAGGCGAACCTTGGCAACCTGGTGAGGTTCCTCTACCTGATGAGGAAGTCGTCGGTCGTCCTGGTCGCGAACAAACTGACCCTGGAGCCGAAGTCGGAGCGCTCCGCCCTCCTCCGCGGCCAGCTGATGGTATCCACGATCTTCCGGGAGAAATAATGTTCGGGGACGTTCACAAGTTTACCAGTTTCTTTCCCCGAAAAAGGGCACATTCATCTTTTTCGAATACAGAAGGTGCTCGGCGGGGTGGGGCCGAGCGGGTTCTGGGTTCGACCGGCTGTCCGCCGCCAGGCGGACCTTTCCCTGGCCGGTCGAAGCTTGCCTCGGAGGCGCCCAATTCCGTAAAGGGCGCCGAGAATGAGCGAGGCAGCACCCCGTCGAGCGCGGGCAAAAAGATGAATGTCTCCTTTTTGGTGGTCGGGCTGATCGTGCTGCTCGCCGCGACCGCGTTCGCCGACCTGCCCCCATTCTCCCGGTACGAGGTCATCGAGAAACGCAACTTCTTCAGGCCGAAGACGGAGACGACCGCCGGCACCGAGAATCCCGCGCCCGTCGCGGCCGCTGCGAAGCAGGCGGACGCCTCCGCCCCGACGCTCACCGGCGTGGTCAGGATACGGGGCGTCTGGAAGGCGATCCTGGAGAAGTCTTCCGGAACGTCCTTCTACGTCGGCGCGGGCGACGACGCGGACGGCTGGATCGTCAAGGAGATACGAAAGGACGGCATCACCCTGCAGAAGCACGGCAAAGAGGTGAACGTCGTCCTCAGGGAGCGCCCCGCGGCCGGGAAGAAGCCGGCGGCCGGCGGCACCGCGCCGCGCACGACGGACACGAACGATGGATCGGAGCCGGACGAGCCGGAAATGCTCACCGGCAGCGAACGACAGCGCCTGCTGCGAACAGGAAGGAGACCGAACAATGAGAACCAGTAGACTGATTGCGGCGGCGGCCGTCTGCCTCGCCGTCGCGGGGACCGGGCTCGCCGCGGAGGCGGAGAAGGAGCTGATATCCCTCAACCTGAAGGACGCGGACATCAGCCAGGTGGTGAAGATCCTCGGTGACGTCACCGGCACCATCATCATCCCGCACGCGGACCTGAAGGGAAAGGTCAGCATCGTCGGCCTGGAGAACGTGGAGCCGGAGGTGGCGGTCGGCGTCCTGAAGAGCGCGCTGATGGTGAAAGGCTTCACGCTGGTGAAGTCGGGCAAGGCGATGAAGGTGGTGCCGCTGGCGGAGACCCGGCAGACCAACGTGGAGGTGAAGGTCGGCACCGAGCCGGAGAAGATCGGGGACGAGGACGTCGTCATCACCCAGGTGATGGCCCTCAAGTTCTCCTCCGCGCTGAAGATCAAGACCGACCTGCAGAGCCTGGTGGGACGGCACGGCAACATCCTGGCCCACGAGAGAACGAACACGCTGGTCGTCACGGACACCTCCTCCAACATCAGAAGGCTGGCGAAGATCATCAGCGAGATGGACAGGCAGCTGCCGCCGAAGACGCAGGTGAAAGCGTTCATCCTGAATTACGGCGACGCGAGGAAGGTCGCGGAGATCCTCACCAGCCTCTCCCGCAAGGAGGACAAGGACGCGCAGTATCCCCAGGAGGTGAAGAGCGTCCAGGGCGACGAGCCGCTCCAGATCTACGGCGAGGTGAGGGCGATGGTCGAGGAGGAAACCAACGCCATCGTGGTGACCACCGCGCCGGTAAACTTCCCCTCCATCGAGAAGCTGGTGAAGAAGCTGGACGTGTTCCCGCCCCAGGCGATGATCGAGGTGGTCATCATGGACGTCACGCTGGACGACGACCTGGCGATGGGCATCGAGTTCAGCCACGCGACGAACGCCACCTCCACCACGCAGGGGTATCAGACCCAGCTGGACAAGGACAACCGGCAGGGCGTGTTCCACTCCCTGCTCGGCTTCGTGACGGACGCGGCAACCCGGGGATTCACCTATCGGGTGCTCGACCCCAAGGAGCGGATAAACGTGCTGGGCTTCATCCTGCAGTCGATCGAGAACAGCAAGGTGCTCTCCACGCCGAAGATCCTGGCGTCGAACAACCAGGAGTCCAAGATAACCGTCGGCCAGGAGATCCCCATAATAGAGTCGTCCGTGACCGACCTGGTGAACAACGTCACCACCGTCAACTACAAGTACCACGACGTCGGCATGACGCTGAACGTCACCCCGCGGATAAGCAGGGACGGCTTCGTGAACATGAAGGTGCACGCGGAGCTGAAGGACCTGAGCGCGCAGACGATATTCAACGCCAGCATCATCAACAAGCGGGAGGCGGACGCCACCGTGCTGATCCCGGACGGCTACACCGTCATCATGGGCGGGCTGATGCGGGACAACGACACCGTCGTCGAGAACCGGATACCGTTCCTGAGCAGCATCCCGATACTGGGGCACATCTTCAAGAGGACCAAGAAGGTGTCCCTGAAAACGGAGCTGATCGTCTTCCTCACCCCGCACGTCCTGAAGGACGCCAATGACATGGAGGAGATCACGAAGCCGGCCGCGGCGAAGCTGGAGACCGCCAGGGAGATGACCTCCAGAATGCAGCTGAAGAAGACGGTGAAGAAGATCGTCGACGACAAGATATCTCAAAAGAAGACCCGGGAGGAACGGGAGCGCCAGCGCTGACGTGGGGTCAGGCCGTTACTTAGTAACATAAGGGGCCGAATGCTGAGATGGACAGCTATGGTACGATTGCGAGGAGTCTGTACAGAGGCCCAATAGACAGACGTCTCGTTCATTGGGAATAACCAAGACGTCTGTTCAATGTGTTGTTGGGCATGAGAGATTGACGGATTCCGTCTGCTGAAGTAGATTATGGGATATATGGAAACGCTGGATGGAATCAAGGATAAGATCGGTCGGCGCCAGGATGAGTTTTCAACGCA
>CAYMFW010000122.1:0-14282 GCA_964389785.1 uncultured Planctomycetota bacterium | reverse complement strand
GATCGGAACTTCGCATCCGATTAGTTTCCCCTGCCTTGTCTGGGCACACGCTCTATGAGGGAGAATCCACGGGATTGGCGGATCTTCGATACGGTACAGAGCTTCATAGTGTTCCACTATACCTCTACGACCGGAGACGGGCAAGAAGGAATCCGATTGTCAGGACAGGAGCAGCGTGAGGACGAAACAGGCGCCGTCCCCGCCGCTCTCGTGAAGACGGAGATCCCCGCCCATGCTGCGGGCCAGCCGGCGGCTCAGCGCGAGTCCCAGGCCCACCCCCGGTGCGGAATCAGCGGCATCGCTGGCCGACTTGCTGAACGGCCTGAAGAGCCTGCGCGCATTCCCCCCCGCGATGCCGGGTCCGTGATCCCTTACCGTCACGGACGCGGTCCCGTTCGAGAAACGGGCGTCGATATGTATCCTCCTGTCGGAGGCGGAGGCGGCGTACTTACAGGCGTTGTCCACCAGATTGAAAAGGATCTGATCCACGACCGAGACGTCGGTCCTGACCGTCCTGCTCAGAGAGCTCTCATCGGCATCCACGACGACTTCCATGCCGGCCTGCTCGGCACGCTGGGCAAGATGATCCCTCAGCCGCTCGATCAGCTCTCCTATCGTGACGTGCTCGATCCGGCCGATCGTGCGGCGCTTTTCCAGCCGGGCATAGGAGAGCACGTTCTCTACAAGGTGACTCAGCCTCTCCGATTCGGTGCAGAGCGTCTTGAGGTATTCCCTGCGTTTCTCCTCCTCCTTGACCATCCCTCTCTCGAGCATCTCGGAGTACATTCGAAACGTGGTGAGCGGCGTGCGAAGCTCGTGCGTCACCGCAGATACGAACGCCCCCCGCCGCTCGCTCAGGGATATCGTCCCGTAGAGGAGCAGGCCGACCGCTCCGGCCCCGAGGAGCACGCAGGCCCACGATACCAGAAGGGAGAGCCGCACCGGAGACATCCACGGGATGGACTGGATGGGAACCGGGCCGGGAACCAGCCTCACCGGCAGCGCCGCAAGCATTCTCTCATCCCCTTCGTCCGGCGAGGATCTGACGGGTTCCAGGTCGGCGTCCGGCAGCAGGTCCCTGACGAGATCGAACATCCACGCCTTCGTCGCTTTCCAGTCGAGCCAGCACCCCTGTATGAACTTCCGCTCGGTCACCGACACCCGTCGGGCCAGGAGCAGGATGTCGCCGACCCAGAGGGGCACCATCACCCCCTCCCCGTAGCCGGAAGGGATAACGATGGCCTCCTTCATCCGCTTCTGGGCAATAATCGGATTATTACCCTGGTACGTGTTGGGAGCGTTATATATCGAGTCGTTCCGGGCCATCCTTTCGATCTGCCCTTTTACTATCTGCTGTTGCGTCTGAGCCTCATACTGATCGTACAGGCCTTGACTGAATTGGGAGAGGACCGACTGCTCGCCGGGGGGGGGCGCCGGCTGACCATCGACCCTGTTGTCGGCCCTGCTCCGGTTCTGGTCGGTCGCATCGGCAAGATTCAGAGCGGTCCTGATTTCGTCGGAGAGATTCAGTGCGACGCGAACCGGCGCCTCCTCCTTCGGGAGAGACGCCAGGAGGTCCTCTCTGGTAACCAGATCCCGGAGCTTCGCAAGACGTGCGACGGGAACGCTGAGCTCTTTCTCGGTTATGTATCCCTCCAGGGCGAGCTTCCGCATCCTGCCGGTCGGCGCCTGGGGTGACGAGAGAGTGCCGTCGGCCTCGAACTGGAAGTACAGAAGGACGAAATCCGATTTCTGTGTCAGGAGCGGTGAGGGGACTGTGACTCCGACGCGCTTGCCCTTTCTGGCCACCGGTGTGTACGCTTTCTCGGCGGGATAGAAGGCGGTGTAGGCGAAGTGCGGACGGGCGGTTTCCTGGGCTATGACAGGAGCCAGGGCTGAATCCATGCGCCAGAGGGCGAGCCGTACGTTCTCCTCGAGAACGGCTCTCTGCTGGGCTTCGACCTGCGCGCGCTCGAGCTGCAGCACGGTGAGGCTGATCCACCCCATGGCGGCCAGCACCACCGCCAGGCATATCCCGAAAACGACCCAGGTCCGGGCGAGACGCATCAGCCGGCTTCCCCCGATACCTCGAAAACGTACCCCTTGCCTCTCACGGTCCGAATGACGACGGGATGCCCGGAATCGTCCTTGAGCTTCTCCCGCAGGCGTGCGACATGCATGTCGATGGTACGGGTCTCGATGCGTTTCGGATCGACCCGCCAGACACGAGAGAGTATTTCCTCCCGGGAGATGACCCGGCCGGGACTGCAGGCAAGATACCGCAGAAGTTCCATCTCTCGTTCCGACAGCTCGACGCGCTCGCCGTCGTGGTACCGTATCTCACGCCGGCCGAAGTCCGCGACACCGCAGGGAACCTTTATTTCGGAAACGTCGGACGGACGCTCCGGGGAGCGCCTGAGCACCGCTTCGACCCGGGCAAGCAGTTCGTTCACGCTGAATGGCTTGACGACGTAATCATCCGCGCCGAGGAGGAGGCCTTCGATACGATCGGACTCCGCGCCGCGGGCGGTCAGGACGATGACCGGCATCGTCGGGCGGGCGCTTCTGACCTCACGCAGAATATCCAGGCCGTCGCGGCCCGGCAGTACCAGATCGAGCAGAATCAGGTCGCAGCCGACCTTTATCGCCCTGTCAAGACCGTCGTTTCCGTTGTCCGCTTCGAAGGTTTCGTAGCCCTGAAAGCGAAGGGCGTCCACGATACCCCGGCGAATCGCCTTGTCGTCCTCGACAACGAGAACCTTCCGCTTCTTCATCTCCCCATGCCCTCCGAACGGCGCTTCATGCGTATACTATACTCAAGATGCCCGTTTCAGAACAGACCGGGCCGCTCCCCTGGACGCATCGAGACCGAGGAATTCGCTGCCCACAGGACTATACGGCTCGGAACCGGCACCGACCGTAACGGTTCTGTAAAACCGGCCTCGTGAATGCGCGGGATTCGGTTGCAGAAACCGGCTCGATGACGTAGCATGGCCCCCGGGAGGAGGCGCTATGTCCAAGCAGATACTCATCGTCTATCACACGCAGTCAGGGAACACTGAAAAGGCGGCTATGGAGGTGGCTGACGGGGTCCGTTGCGTCGATGGCGCGGAGCCGGTCGTGAAGCCGGCCGCCGACGCCGGCACGGAGGACCTGCTGTCCTGCGACGCGGCGTGCTTCGGCACGCCCGACTACATGGCCTACATGGCCGGGCTGCTCAAGGATTTCTTCGATCGGACCCAGGGACCCGTCGATAAGAAGAACAGCGGCAAGCCGTACGGCGTGTTCATGACGTACGCCGGCAAGGGCGGCGGCGCGGTGGAGAGCGTGCGGATAATGTGCCGGGCCCTCAGAATGGAAGAGGTGGCCGAGCCGGTGCGGGTGAAGAACGCACCCGATGAGGAAGCGGCGAAGGCGCTGCGGGCGCTTGGCGCGGCCGTGGCCCGGGCGGCGCTGCAGGAGTAGTTATGCCGTGGTACCAGGCCTGGGGAATCGGAGCGGTGTACGTGCTGGCGGGACTTCTGTGCCTCGCGGGCGTGATCCTCTCGTGCGTATCCCTTTCCGGCACCTGGCTGGTCGCGGGGGCGACGATTCTCATCGCACTGGTCCGGGAGGACCCGTTCCCCGGCTTCTGGACGGTGGCGATATTCCTCGCTATAGCCGGCCTCACCGAGGCCTTTGAATTCTTCGCGGGCGCCTGGGGCGTCACCAGCCGCGGCGGATCGAAGTCCGCCGGTGTCGCGGCCGTGATGGGCGGAGTGTTCGGCATCTTCGTCGGCGCGCTCATCCCGATACCGCCGCTCGGCAGCCTAATAGGCATGCTCGCTGGGAGTTTTACTCTCGCCTACGTCGTGGAGAGATGGCACATGAAGAAGATGGGGGACGCGGCCAACGTCGCGTTCGGCGCGGTGCTCGCCCGCCTTGCCATGATACTGGTGAAAACGCTCGTTACGCTCGGCATGGCGGGGTATCTCTTCATTCGGATGGCGGTCGAGGGGTAGCACATGGAAGAGAAGGTCCGTCACAGCTTCATTGGGTGGCTTTTCGAGTCCCCGGCGGAGAACCTGGGCAAGGGGGTTCTCTTGCCGATCGCGCTCCTGGCCGGACTCGTGGCGGTCCTCGTCTACACGCCCTCGACCCCGGTGACGACGAAGGACGGAAAGACCGTCGTGTCCTACTGGGAGAAGTGGAGTGGGTTCGAAGGGGACGCGATCAGGCACGCGGTGGACGCGTTCAACAGGAAACACGACAGCGTGCATGTGGATCTGGTCCTGCAGGGCGATATTGTGGAGAAGGTGAGGATCGCGACGGCGGGAGGTGACCCGCCGGATCTGGCCGGATTGTATTCGTTCGACGTTCCCGTCTTCGCCAGCCAGAACGCGCTGATGCCGCTCGACGATATGCTCGAAGAAGCAGGGATCGGACCGGACACGTACGTCCATGCGTACTGGCGACTCGGCGTGTACCAGGACACGGTATGGACGCTTCCCACCACCCCTTCCACCTGGGCGCTTCACTGGAATAAGAAGCTCTTCCGCGAGGCCGGGCTGGATCCGGAACGTCCCCCGAAGACGATACAGGAACTGGACGAGTACGCGAAGAAGCTCACCAAGATCGACAAGGATGGACATCTGATTCAGATCGGGTTCCTCCATACCGAGCCGGGCTGGTGGAAGTTCTCGTGGGGATACTGGTTCGGCGGCCGGCTCTGGAACGGCAAGGATGCGCTCACCGCCAACAGCCCGGAGAACCTGAAGGCGATGGAGTGGGTGAAGAGCTACGTGGACAAATACGGCTCCAAGGAGCTGGACCGATTCAAGAAGACATTCGGCGGCTTCAGCTCGGCGGACAACGCGTTTTTCACCGGCAAGGTCGCGATGGAGATCCAGGGGGTGTGGATGGGCAACTTCATCAAGATGTACGCGCCCAAGGATTTCGAATGGGGAGCGGCGCCGTTTCCCGCGGCCGTCCCCGGGCTGAGGAACGTGACCGTCGCGGAGGCCGACGTGATAGGGATTCCGCAGGGCGCGAAGCATCCGAAAGAGGCCTTCGAGTTCATCAAGTTCATGGCGACGCCCGAGGGGATGGAGATCCTGTGCCGCGGCCACGCCAAGAACTCGCCGCTCAGGAACACCTCGGCCGACTGGTACACGACGCACCCCAACCCGTTCGTCAAGGTGTTCACCGACCTGGCCGAGAGCGAAAACTGCCTGCGCACGCCCCCGATAGGGATCTGGCGGGAGTACAACGTGGCGTGGCAGAGGACGTTCGACGATGTCTGGGCCGGTGCGAAGGAACCGAAGCAGGCGCTCGACGAACTGCAGGAAACGATGCAGAGACGCTTCGCGCACGAGCTGACGCGAGCGAAGGCCCTCGGGATAGAGCTGGAATCGGGAGAATAGGAATGACGCTCAGGGAGAAGATAGAGGCGAAGAACGGGCTGCTCTTCGTTTCTCCGTGGATCATCGGCTTCGGGGCCTTCGTCGCCTATCCCATACTCGCGTCCCTCTACTTCAGCTTCTGCGATTATTCGGTGCTTTCGCCGCCGAAATGGGTCGGGCTCTACAACTACATGGAAATCCTCCGCACGCCGGTCGCGTGGCGAGCTATCGTCCGCACCTGTTTGTTTGCGTTCGTCGCACTCCCGCTGTCGCTCCTGGCCTCGCTCGCCCTGGCGCTTCTTCTCGAGAAGCAGGACCGGGGAGTGGACGGCTACCGCACCGCCTTCTTTCTTCCGGCGCTGGTGCCGCAGGTCGCGGTCGCCGCGCTCCTGATGTGGATATTCGCCACGGACGGTATCGTGAATTCGGCCCTCGGGACCGTCGGGATTCTCGGGGTACCGTGGATGAATCGTTCTATGATACTGGTAACGCTTCTCATCATGACCGTCTGGACGGTGGGACACGCGATGGTGATATTCATCGCCGGCCTCCACGACGTGCCGCAGGAGCTGTACGAATCGGCCCAGCTGGACGGCGCCGGATACCTGCGGCGCGTTCTTCACATCTCGATACCGATGGTCTCGCCGGTGATATTATTCAACCTGGTGATGGGGATCATCGCCGCGCTGGGCCAGTTCACCATCCCCTACTTCATCACCTCGAGCGCAACGACGCGTGAACTGGGAGACGCCGCGAACTTCATCGCCACCGAGATAAACAGCCAGGCGATGCAGAACCTTCGCATGGGATACGCCAGCGCGCTCTCCTGGGTCCTTCTCGTCGCGGTCGTCGTGCTCACCGGGCTCGTGCTCCGTCTCTCCGCCAGGGTTGTCTACTACCGGGGGGAGGGATGAGAGTACTGCGCTATATCGTCATGAGCGTGCTCGCGTTTCTCTTCGTCTTTCCGGTGCTCTGGATGCTCACCACGTCGGTGAAGCCGGAGAAGGAAACAAGGAAAACGGTGATCCCGAGCGAGATCCATCTCGAGAACTATAAGGAAGCCATGACATTCTGCCATGGCGAGAAGGACCCGGAATTCGAAGAGAAATGGAAATTCAGCACGTTCTTCCGCACCCCGTTCCTTACACAGCTGGCCAACACGCTCCTTGTCGCGATCCTGAGCGTGGTGGGCGTGCTTTTCTCCAGCTCGCTGGCCGCCTACGCCTTCGCCCGGCTGAAATGGCCCGGACGGGATTTCTTCTTCCTCCTCACGGTCACTACGATGATGGTGCCCTTCGCGGTGAAGCTCGTGCCTCTCTACGGGCTCTTCCGAGGTCTCGGATGGATGGGGACGCTGAAACCACTGTGGGCTCCGGCGTTCTTCGGCACCGGGTTCAGCATCTTCCTGCTCCGGCAGTTCTTCAAGGGCATCCCGCAGGATCTCACCGACGCGGCCCGGATAGACGGCTGCAGTGAGTTCGGCATCTACTGGCGCGTCGTACTGCCGCTGGCAAGGCCCGCGCTCGTCGCGGTGGCGCTGTTTCATTTTCTGTACGTGTGGAACGACTTCTTCGCACCCCTGGTGTTCCTAACAGACCCCGATGACTTCACGCTCGCCCTCGGGCTCCACCAGTTCCAGAGCACCCACGGCGGAGGCACCCCGTGGACCCTCATGATGGCCGCGGCCACACTCGTCACCGCACCGGTGGTCGCGCTGTTCTTCTTTACCCAGCGCTTTTTCGTTCGCGGCGTAACCATGAGCGGCATGAAGGGATAGCGCGCCCGGTATCCGTGTTGACAACCGTCGCTCGCGCTTGTATAAGGGGGAACGGAACGCGGTGACGAAGGGACGATTCCTCTTGCAGTCTCCCGGCGAAAACGGAAGAGACCTTCTCTCGGTTCGACTCCAGCGATACAGGTAACCTCGGCCCCCGGTGAGGGCGCGACGTTCGTCATTCACCTTCCGGTCACGGAGGAACAGGCCACGGTCTGCGAGGAAACGAGCGACGCCCGCGCCGCGGACCCGCCGGTGAAAGTGATCGTATTCAGCGGGTACGGGCTCGACAGTGAGATCCAGGCCATGCTTGCCCGCGGCGCATCCGGCTTCATTCGCAAGCCCTTTACCATCAGGATGCTGGACCACAAGATAGATGAGGTTCTGACAACATAGCGTGACTCACGTGTGTCACATGTGCGTTGACATATATCACGCGTGAGTGTATAAGTTTATTCCCCGCACCGGAGTGCCGGCCCGGGCCGGTCCCTCAAAACGGGAAAGGGACACGCTTTCGGACAACGGAGTACATGATGATGGGCAAGGTGGGAGAGTGGTTCCTTCAGGGCACCCAGCTCGACATCCCCGAGATCAGGGCCTGGAAGAAGCGGAGCCTTAACCACATCCTCTACCTGTCGGTTGCCTTCGGCGCCGCGAATCTCGCCGTGGCGCCGAAGATCTACCAAGGGTTTTCCCTGGGACTCAGTGTCGTCGCGTTCCTCTCGCCCATGGCCGGTATTCTCCTGAACCGCCGCGACTACGTGGCGACGTCCGCGGTGCTCTGCGTCTCCCTGCTGACGCTTTCCACCATCACCTATACGATATGCAACGGGCTGGCGCACGTTACCATGTATCTCATAGCCGGGATTTTCGTCTTCTCCGTCGTCCTGAGCCTGCGCCTGACCCTTCTGCTCACCGGTGGATACCTCCTTTCGATGATCGTCCTGGCCGCAGCGTCCGAGTACTTCACGTTTCTCCCCAGAGAGTGGGACGTGAAACGGCCCGACTACCTTTCCACCGCGTTCGCATTTATCTTCGTCGCCGGCGTGGCGGTCGCCCTCGGCTACAGCTACATCAAGCACATCTACCAGGAGGTGAAGGTCACGAGCGACGACCTCGAGAAAAAGGTCGCGGAGAGGACCCGTCAGATCCACGCGTACCAGGAGCAGCTGATGCAGTCGCAGAAGATGGAGTCCCTCGGGCGGCTCTCGGCAGGAGTGGCCCATGATTTCAACAATATTCTGATGTCGGTTCTCGGCCACGCATCCGTCGGGGGCCTCCAGGGCGCGAACGACCCGGGGACCGCCAGACATTTCGCCAGCATAGAGGCCGCCGCGAGAAGGGGAAAGGAGTTCACGGACAAGCTGCTCGGATTCAGCCGGCAGGAACAATACCTGCTGGAGGTCCTCGACGTGAACGAGATCGTACGCGAATCGGTCGGCATCGTGGCGAGGACCGTCCGCCGCGATCTGGCGATCAATCACGCGCCCTCGGACCCGGTCTACGTCAGGTGCGACCGGTCCCAGTTGGAGCAGGTGATTCTCAACATATGCCTTAACGCAAGGGACGCGATCGAGGGCGGCGGCTCGATCGATATCACCGTGGATTCCCAGGAAGTTGATCCGTCCGAGGTCCCGGAGCTGGAAGCCGGCACGTATGCCAGGATCACCGTGCGCGATACCGGAAAGGGAATGAACGAGGCCACCCGGAGCAGGATATTCGAACCGTTCTTCACGACCAAGGAGAGGGGCAAGGGAACTGGTCTCGGCCTTTCGATCGCGTACGGTATCGTGCGCAACCTGGGGGGAAGCATCGAAGCCGAGTCTGCGCCGGGCAGGGGCGCCGCCTTCACGGTACGGCTGCCGGAGTCGAAGGAAGCGCCCGCGCCGCCCAGGCCGAAATCCGAGATGGTCACGCCGTCGAGAAGAGCGACCGTGATGGTGGTGGACGACGAGGAGGACATCTGCGGTATCGCCGCGGACATGCTCCAAATCGTGGGCTACGACACATTCAAGGCGACCTCGGGAAGAGAGGCGCTCGAGATATTCGAGAGAGAGCGCAAGGATGTGGACGCGGTGCTCCTCGACATCTCCATGCCGGATATGTCCGGCGAGGTGGTGTTCGAGAAGCTCCGCGCAATCGACCCCGCCGTGGCGGTCGTGGTTTCCAGCGGCTACGGACTGGAGGAAGAGATAGAGCGCATGCTCGAGAGCGGCGCCCGGGGCTTTCTGAGAAAGCCTTACACAGTGAACGCGCTGAGCAGGAAACTCGAGGAGGTATTGACGTGAAGAGAGTGATTGGACTTGTGTGCACGCTGGCATTCCTAGCGGCGTGTTTCCCGCTGGCGGCCGACGGTTACCAGTTTCCCGGCATCGGCGCCCGGCAGCTCGGACGCGGCGGCGCGGTGACGAGCGACGTGTCTGACTGGACGTCTATCTATTGGAACCCGGCCGGGCTGGCAGGAGTGGAGGGGAGGGGACAAGTCGGTTTTCATTTCCTCTACTCTGAAAACGAGGTGAAGGACGGAAACTCGGTACCGAATAGTTTCGTCGCGCTGGACCCCACTACTCCCGCCGCGTACTCCAAGGACGAGGCGGGCCTCGAGGCCGGCTTCGGAAGCGTCGGGGCGGTGTTCAAGATAGGCGAGCGAAACGCGCTGGCGGTCGGCATGTACATCCCGCTCCTGAACGGGATGGACATGGACGATACCGAGCTCGGGCTGACGTCGACCGTGTCGGTCGACGCCGAGACAACACTGTATCTCATGTATCCCACCCTGGCGTATGCCAGGAGACTCAACGATCGGACGTTCTTCGGCCTGGGGCTGAGTGTCGTGACGGCGCATCTGGAATTCGAGCAGAACGAGCGATACGTCAACCCGTCCGCCGCCATGGATATCAGGATGGAGAATTCGATGGACGGGGACGGGACCGGCATAGAGGCGTCTGTAGGCCTCCAGCACCGGCTGAACGACACCGTGTCCCTCGGCGTCGTGTACCGGACTGGAACCACTGTGGATATTGAGGGGGACGCCAGAAGCAACATGCCGGTGCCGCCGCTGATGACTCAGGTGGTGACAACGAGCGATTTCGATTACGAGTTCGTCACTCCTCCCACTGTCGCGGCCGGCTTTGCGGTCGGGAGCGAGAGAGGGATCGTGCTGTCGGTGGACTGGCAGAGGACATTCTGGGAGGATTTCGAGAACGGGATAGATTTCGACAACCCGGCCCTCACCGACATTCCCAACGCTGCCTCCTGGCGGCACGCGGACCGACTAAGGACGGGCATCACGTGGGCACCCCGTCCCGGATGGCTGCTCGCGCTCGGGGTGTTCTCCTACGAATGGGCGGTGGACCGGCCCGACTTCCTGCTCGTGGTTGACGCGAGTCAGCTGATGTGGACGGCAGGCGTGTCGAAGGATTTCGAACGGGCCGCGTTGGACTTCAGCTTCATCCAGGGCGGGGGGAACCGGGAAGAGAACGGCGTCGATTACGCGATCGGCGGGTGGCAATTCAACGTAGGCTTTTCAAAGAAGTTCTGACGCGGTATGGCTGAAGACAAGAAGGCCGCAGACCCGAAGATAATCAGAAACGTCCTCGCGTGGATTGGGCTCTTCGTCGTCATCTTCGTCGGGATCGGAGTCGCCGGCATCTGGGGGTGGAAGATGCCCTGGTATTTCATCTTCCTCATCGTCGTGCTCTTCTTCCCAAATATTCTCTTCATCGCGTATGCCCTCCGGCGCGACCCCTACAAGCGACTCGTCGTCCTGGCCCAGGCCGGCATCTCTGTGATTCTCATGTACGTCGCGGAGATCCTGGCCATACAATACCACTACTGGGGTTTTCTTCAGGACTGGGACGTTCTCCTCGGACTCGACCTGGGCAACGTGCCGCTCGAGGAGTTCCTGTTCTACCCGCTGATACTCAACCTCAGTCTCTACGGCTACCTCCAGGCCAAGAGCATTTTGAAGAAGTACCGCCCGGAGCTGGTCACCGACTACCGGCCGAACGGGAAGCGTTGGATCGGATGGGCGCTCGTCGCCGCGTTCGTCTGTGCCGCCGTCATCATCGGGTGCTGCGGCAGCGGAGATGTCACGGACCGCCAGATGACCCGGGACGACGCCGGCAATCCGGTCTACATGGAAGGCAAACAGCTCAAAGCCTGGGGAGTGACGATGATGGCGGGAATGGCCATTACCATCGCCTTTGTTATGGGTGCGACCGTGAACGGGTTTCTTGACTGGAAGGCCGTCTTTTTCGCGGGCTGCATCATCTACCCTGCCTCGATGGTGACGGAGCTTCTGGGAATCGGCCGGGGCTGGTGGGTCTACAACGACCAGCAGCTCATCGGCTTCAAGCTGTATATCCTGCCCGTCGAGTCCATTTTCATGTACGGGATAGGATGCGTGTTCCCCGCAAGCGTGTATGAGGTGCTGAGAGAGGTTCTCCGCGGCACCGTCAGGCAGGAAGGGGGCACGCCGTGATCGTTACGATGATGGAGGTATGGTCGTTCCTCCAGCTCCCGGTCGCCTGGCTGGTATTCAGAAAGTTCGCCAAGAGGAACATCCTGGGCGAGCTGATAGCGGGCGCGATCATCGGCGTGTTCATCGAGTTCTCGACGGAGGCGCTCTGGGATTATCACTTCAAGGTCACCGTCTACAAGGACATCCCGCTGTGCGTCATTCTGGGCTGGGGGCTGATGTTCACGCTGGCCACGTACTTCTCCGAGCGGCTGTACAAGTGGGTGTTCCACAGGGATTCGGTGAACGACACGGACAAGCGGATATTCCTGACCGATGCCTTCAGTGCGCTGGCGATCGCACTCCCGCTGGAGAAGCTCGGGCTGGTACTCGGCCTGTGGGAGCACAATCCCGAGGTCGGTCAGTGGGAATGGGGACGGATCCCGTTCTTCGACATGCCGTGGGAGGTGCTGTTCGGATACACCGTCCTCATGATGGTCGGCCCGACCTTCGTGAGGCACTGGGAACGCGAGCTGGAGAAGTAACGGAGATCAAATGCCCCTGGTCCTTCTGAAGCTGATTCGCAAGTGGGCGGAAGGCGGCAGGTCCCACCGAGGGCTCATCGTCGTGCTGTGCCTCACCAATATCGTCGTCGTGTCCTTCTTTCTCGTCGCGAGCCGGTCGTTCATAGAGCCGGGATTTCTCTACCCCAGCTACGCCGCGGTGCTCGGAGCGTACCTGGCGCTCAATGTCGCGGGGCTCGTCCTGGTGCTCCGGCACAGATGGATATCCACCATAGGCCTCACGATCCTGGCCTCCGGCTCCTTCGTCGTCACGGTGACGGCCCGCCTGCTCGGCGAGGCGGGCCCGATGGCGATATGCGTCAACGCCGCAACGATAACAGTATGCGCCCTGCTATACGGATGGGAGGCGTGCGCCGCGGTGGCTGCTCTGAGCATCGCCGGAGCGGTGGGGTTTACCGTGCTCGAGAAGGCGGGATGGATATATCAGACCGGGTTCCCGCCGATGAACGCCGGCGGGTTCTGCTTCGCGATATCGGTCTTCTTCACGCTCGTAGCCGCCGTCGCCGGGCACATGAGCCATCTGGTCAAGCGGCGGGAGAGAGAGGTCGGCAAGCTGCGCGCGGAGCGCCATTACGGCACGGTAATACGGGACAAGGACCGGAAGATCGCGGAGCGGGACGAGGCGCTCGGCACCATAGACGCGATCGGAAGCATCCTGGTGAGTATTGCCGACGTGGATCTGATGCTGAACAGGACGCTCAAGCTGCTCACGGAGACGGTCGGCGGCACCCGCGCGTCCGTCATGCTCTACGACGAACCGAGCAACACGCTCGTCGTCCAGGCCGGACAGAACCTTCCTCCGACGGCGCTTCAGAAGAGGGTCCGCATCGGGGAAGGCATCGCCGGACGTGTGGCTCAGAAGCGGGAGGGAATCGTCGTCAACGAAGGAGAGGAGGAGCGCAAGGGGTCTTTCATGAGCGTGCCGCTTCTCTTCCAGGACAAGCTGCAGGGAGTGATCAACGTGAGCGACGAGAGCGGAAGGAAACACTTCCTGGAGGAGGACTTCTCGTTCATACGGACTCTGGCGTACCATATCGCGGTCACGCTGGAAAACGCGGCATCGTACCGCAATCTCTCCCTGGCGTACGGCGGCACCATTTCCGCGCTCGCGCGGGCGATCGAGTCGAAGGACCTCTACACGCGCGGCCACTCGGACCGCGTTACCCGGTACGCGGTCGAACTGGCGATCGCCATCGGTGTCACCGATGACGAGCTGAAGCTCATCAGGAATGCGGGCATCCTGCACGACATCGGCAAGATCGGCATCCCGGAAGCCATACTGACCAAGCCGTCGCGGCTGACGGACGAGGAATTCGCCGTCATCAAGCGGCACCCGGAAATCGGGGAGCAGATCGTGAACGACGTGCCGTTCCTGAAGCCGGCGCGGGGCCTGATTAGACACCATCACGAACGCTTCGGCGGCGGCGGCTATCCGGACGGCATCGCGGGGAACGCCATAGAGCTCGGAAGCAGGATTCTCGCCGTGGCGGACTCGTTCGACGCGATGACGTCGAACCGGGCATATCGGAACGCCCTCAGCATCGAGAAGGCGCTCGCCGAGCTGGAGAAGTGCTCCGGTATGCAGTTCGACCCCGACCTGGTGAGAAACTTCCTGAGGGTGGATTTCCGGTCCGTGACGGCTTCCGATAAGGACTAGGCACCACACAACTTACAGCTGCGGGTAACCTTTTCCGCCGAATCCTGCTAGTATCTCGTCGTTTTGATGGAACATACTTACAGACAGGAGCTTAAGTTTGGCTGAGGAACGAGACACCGCAGTCGAGGTGACCGAGCGGATCGTCGAGAACAGGATTGCCATCCACGGCTTTATCCTGGCCATCGTGCACGACCCCCACGTCGCCGAGGACATCTTTCAGGAGGTGTGCCTGATCATCTGCCGGCAGTGGCGGACGTACGACCAGTCACGTCCGTTCCGGCTCTGGGCGCTCGGCATCGCGTACCACAAGGCGATGCAGCATTTCGAACGGGCGAAGCGAAGCAAAACGGTGCTTCTCGATCCGGAGCTGGCCGGGGAGATCATAGGACATCCGGAGTGGACCGAGGAGGCGCCGGAGGAAAAGGAC
>CAYMFW010000121.1:0-14321 GCA_964389785.1 uncultured Planctomycetota bacterium | reverse complement strand
GGCGTGAACTGCACGCGCTTGAAATCCAGGCCGAGACACTTTCCGAGCGTGCTGACCAGCAGCGTCTTGGCCAGCCCGGGAACTCCCAGCAGAAGCGCGTGGCCCCTGCCGAACAGGCTGATGATAACCTCCTTGACGACCACGTCCTGGCCGACGACGGCCATTCGGATCTGCTTGAGCATCTTCTCGTGAGCGGCGGCCAGCTTCTGGATCTCCTGCTTCTCAGCGTCCGTCCACTGGATCTGCTCGCCGTAGTCCTTGGCCTTGGTGACGGACGGCGCGGCAGCCGCGGGTGCAGCCGCCGGAGCCGCGGGGGCCGGCGCGGGGGCCGCTTCCTTGGCGGGCGCCGCCGCTTCTTCGGCCGCGTCCGGCGCGGGGACTTCCAGCACTTCCTTGCACTGCTTGCAGCGCACTTTCTTCCCGGCCTGCTCGTCGGAGAGCTTATAGACCTTTCCGCATTTACAGGTCACCTTTATCATGACCGCCTCCCTCCTTTTACCTGTTCGTTGATACCAGTAGACTCTTCATGCGCGAGGAAACGGGCTGAGGGGCCGTCGCCTGATTCACCTCCTCCACCAGCCGCTCGACGACCTTCAGAGACGTGAGCCCCTTGGCGCCGGCCCGGTGGTCGGGGATCACCCGGTGCGCCAGGATCGGGTGGGCCACCTCCACAATATCTTCCCGCGCGACATATGAACGTCCCTTTACTATCGCCGATATCTTTCCGGCGCGCAGCAGGCACTGCCCGGCGCGGGGGGACGCCCCCCACCGGACGTACTGCGCGACCCGGTCGATCTTCGATTCCTTCTTCAGCCCACCCCACCAGAAACGCTTCTTCGCCTCAATCGTGTCCCTGCGGAGCCGGACCGGCTCGCCCTCCCAGCGGCTGGCCCTCACCAGTTTCGAGGTGAACTCCTTTATCGTCTGCGTCACCGGAATCATCTTGGCAAACTGCTGCATCTCGACGACGGTCGCCGGATCGCATACCGCGCTCGCGGTGTGGTGGATAACCGAGGTGGTCGCGTCCACGATACCGACTTCCGCGTCCGCGTCCGGGTAGTCCATCTCGATCTGCATCATGAAGCGATCGAGCTGCGCCTCCGGAAGCGGGTACACGCCTTCGGTCTCGAGCGTGTTCTGTGTGGCGACCACCAGGAACGGCTTGTCCAACGGGTACCGCTTTCCGGCCGCGGTCACCTGCTTCTCCTGCATCGCCTCGAGCAGGGCCGACTGGGTACGGGCGGGCGCCCGGTTGATCTCGTCGGCGAGAATCATGTTGGCGAACACCGGGCCCGGAATGTACCGGTACTGGTGGGCGCCCTCGATCATCTCGACCACCTCGGTGCCGGTCACGTCCGTCGGGAGCAGGTCGGGTGTGAACTGGATACGACTCACCTTGAGCCCCAGGACCTTCCCTATCGTCTCGGCGATAAGGGTGCGCCCCAGGCCCGGCACCCCCGTGAGTATCACGTGGCCTTCCGCCAGGATGGCCGTCAGGAGGAGCCTGACAATCCTATCCTGCCCGATTACTACGCTTTCAACTTCCTCGGTGATGCGCCGGAAGTTGTCGCGAAATGTCTGGAGGTCCAATGCCTACCTCCGATACCTGTGTGACTGTGACAATTTGTACCAGAACCCTCCGCTGAAGTCAAGATGAATTTTAAAATATATTCTCTTGATAACAGGGAGAATATTGTGATAAAAGACGGTGCCACGGGGGTATATGTGAGTCACAAAAACCCAGGGTCACGCATGAAACGATCGCTTCTGCTGTCCGGAATACTCGTCGCGCTGGTGTGCGCGGCGTCCGGATGCGAGTCGTGGAATAAACTGATGACGAGCATCTTCGGCGGCAAGGCCGAAGAGGAATCGCAGGAGGCCGTCCAGGAATCTCCGGAGGAATTCATCTTCAAGCCGCTGATAAAAGTGGACGGCAGTCCCGACGACTGGGTCGGCATCCAGCCGCTGTGGGAAGAAGCGGGCGACGTGGTGGGCGACCCCGGCTTCAGCGTGGACGTGAAACAGATCTACTTCACGAACGACATCTTCAACCTCTACATATTCATGAAGCACGTGCCGGACGTGAAGAAGCGTTTCAAGAACCAGCCCTTCGTCGGAAGGTTCGGTGACATGTACTTCGACGTGGACAACGACCGGCACACCGGCACCACCGACGCGGAGCTCGAGACGTACGGCTACCCCAACGGATACGAGAAGGGGCTCGCGCTCGAGATCGGGATACACGACGGCGAGATGAGGCGGTTCCCGTTCGTCAGCCACACCCTCAAGCGGCTGGACCGCGAGGGCGTGGAGCAGGCGCTGGAGGAGCTGTCCAAGAGCATCGTCGCGTCCAACCCGATCATGCGGCAGATCATCCGACGGCACCTCCTCTGGGAGCGGATTGAAGAAGGCAGCGGGGTCTCGCACGCGGAAAAGGACGTCACCATCGCGTTCGGTCTTGAGGGAACAGAGATAGCGCTGTCGATGGACGTGCTGGAGATCTACCCCGAGACCACGATACGGATCCTGTTCTCCGAGGAGGCCAACGACTTCATGCTGGACGGGCTGAGCACCCGGTACTACACCGTGTGGACGGAGTGGGACGTCTCGGAGTACGAGGAGTACCGGAAGGCGCCGGGCGACAAGGCGTTCCGCGAGGTAAAGAAGCTGCCCGATCTGGTGCCGATCGACGACGGGCTCGGCGTCCCGGAGGAGCTGCCTCCCGCCGAAGGAGAGACGCCCCCCGAGGGAGAGAAGAAGCCGGCCGCCGAAGGAGAGAAACCCGCCGCCGACGTGAAGCCGGCCGAAGGCGAGAAGAAACCCCAAGCCGCGGGAGAGAAGAAGGAACCCGCGGCCGAGGCGAAGCCCGCCGAAAAGAACTAGGGCCTGTCCCCGTTCTAGTAGCGGCCGTACTTCTGAATCGCCGCCATTATCAGCCGCAGGCCGGTCAGCCGCGATCCGTTGTTGATCGAGCCGGCCGTGCCGAACACCAGCCCGCATGACTCCCGCGCCATTTCGAAGTCACGCAGGAACTCGGCGACGATGTTCACCTCCTCGTTCCGGCTGAACGTGAACGGGGCGAGCACGCCGTGGATCGCGGCGTGGGGAAGGTGCTTCCGGATGTGGTCAACCAGCACGTTCGGGCCGAAGTTCACGCCGGTCAGATTCAACCTTCCGAGAATGGGAACGATGTGGCCCATGTCGGAATCGGAATGCTGGTACCTCCTGTCGCCCGGGTCCGGGCTGTACCGGTCGAAGATGCCCTTGAGTATCGGATAGCCGAACAGCTCGTACATATCCGTCGTCAGCAGAGAGCAGTTGTCATCCGCGAACCCGAACCCGCGGGGAGCGTCCTCCGGGCTGTATCCCGCCTCCTCGTCCAGCACCCGGGCAATGCCCAGCATCGACCGCAGGATCAGGTCGCTGAAGCGGCCGCCGAGGTCCGGGGTGTCGTTCAGGAGAAATATCAGATTCTCCGTTCCGTAGATGGACGTCGCGAACGTAACCGGGCCGCGCTGATGCTTGTACAGCGGGGGTTTGACCCCCCGTTCCCGGAGCCCGGCCTTCTCTGATTCCCAGTTTTCCGGCAGAAGAAATCCCCGGAGATCCTCCAGTCGTCTTTCCACCCGGTTGAGCAGCGCCTTGAGTTCGTCCTCATCATGCGCGGACTGTTCCAGCCACCAGGAGCCCGCGTGCCAGATATTCTTCGCTTCGAATATGTCGTGCAGTCCCTTCACCGGCGGGTACCGTCTGGACGGATCGCCCTTCTTCTCGCCGAGAAGCCGCTTTCCGACTATCTTCTCGGCCTTGTCGTTGTAGGCCCGGTTGAGGGAGAGCCGCCATTCCTCGTCATCGTTGTAGCGCTTCACGTCCTCTTCGACGCCCAGCTCATCGAAGACACAGAGGCTGTTCATCCATATGCCCAGTGGGCACTGGGGAATCTCCGGGCCGAAGGGGTCCCTGGCGGCGATCTCCTGATCGGCGTAGAACCTTTCCAGGTCCACCGGGGCCAGCCCGTTGTTCTTCTTCGTTTCCGCGACCAGCTCGGCCGCGATCCTCATGTGCGCTTCGGTAACGCCTATATTCATATGTGTGCATTCTACCCCTTGAATCGAGCGACGCGACAGGATATTCTCAAGGAGATTCACGCCAAAGGAGGGAGCTATGAAGACCCGGTGCATATTCATTGTGCTCGTCTGCACGCTGATCGCGGCGCCGCTCGCCGCTCAGGAGTGGTACCAGCCGTACGGCCCGAAACAGACCGAACGGGAAGACGTATTCGCCTTCACTGAGAAGCCGACCGTAAGGTTCGTGGGCAAGGACCGGTACGAGATCGCGTTCGGAGCGAAGGGAAACTGCGACGTGACCGTGTCGCTGATCGACGGCAAGGGTGTCGTCGACCGGCATCTCGCCTCCGGTGTGCTGGGCGCCAACGCGCCCGCCCCGTTCCAGAAGAATTCCCTGAAACAGAAGATCCACTGGAACGGCAAGAACGACCTGGGCCTCTACGTGAAGGAACCGGAGAAACTGAAGGTGCGCGTCCAACTCGGACTGAAACCGGCCTTCGACAAGCTCCTCGGCTGGCACCCGAAGAACCTGGTCGGCACGTACCGGGCCGTCGCGGCGGACAAGGACGGCATCTACGTGCTCTCCGGGGGCAATCCGCAGCTCAGGAAGTACGACCGGGACGGCAACTACGAGAAAACGGTCTTCCCGCCCGCCGCGAACGTCCCGGTGGACAGGATTAAGGGGCTGGAGAAGCTGGAGTACGAGCCGGGCAAATGGGCGCTTCATTCATATATAGGTCACGGCGGCGCGCCGGCGGGGCTTCCGTACCACGCCGGCTTCGCGAGCACCGTGTCGGCCACCGGCATATACCTGCCCGGCGGCCCGGTGCTGCCCCAGCAGGTGGAGCTGGTGGACGGGCTCTTTACGTACGCCACGGTCATGGAGAAGGTGGAAAACGTGTGGCTGTACCGCATCAAGGCATCGGACGGCACCTCCGACGACACCAGCATCGCGTGGCGGGCGCTCGCCCGCAGGGCGGGCGACGGCCTCTACACCAAGGACGGGAAGCTCATCACCCGCGGCTACTTCCAGAGCGGGGAATTCGCCGGCTCCCGCGTGAAGATGGCGCTCTCGCCGGACGGGAAGTGGCTGTACCTGAGCGGGCTGACGTGCGGCGGCGGGTGGGCAGGGGTATACCGAATGGACACGAAGACGAGAGATCCCCTCGACAGGACGCCGTGGATGGGGGAGGACGGGAAGGCGGGCCAGGACAACCAGCACTTCAGCTCTCCGGCGGGAATCGCCTGCGACGCGCAGGGGCGGGTGTACGTGTGCGACACGATCAACAACCGGATACAGGTGTACTCCACCGACGCGAAGCACCTGAAGACCATCAACGTGGACCGGCCCGACGTGATACGGATAGACCGGAAGACCGGCGCGCTCTACGTCACCCATGTCGCCCGGGAGCACGGACAGAGCTTTCTGGCTCTGACGAAGTTCAAGAGCTTCGACTCCCCCACCAAGGTCGCCTCGTTCCGGATCGCGGATTCGGCGCCCCGCACGCTGGACAACCTGCTAACGCTCGACCCGTGGTCGTCGCCGCTGAGGCTGTGGGTGACCCGAAGCCCGAACCACCTGGTGATCCTCGAGGAGCAGGGGAACGGCTTCAAGGTGGTGCGCGATTTTGCGAAGGACGCGAAGGACACGAACGTCCCCCACCAGCCGATGACCGACGCGCGGTTCGCCAAGGTGTCCTGCGACCCGGTGCGGGAGAAGCTTTACTTCAGCAACTACCACCTGTTCGACCTGGCGACGGGAAAGTACGAGGGCCGGATCGGGTTCCCCCACGCCACCGACGACATCGTCTTCGACAAGCGCGGCAGGGCACACGTCCACTTCAACCCGGGCTTCTACATGCCGGGGGTCGCCCGCCTGGACCCGGACCAGCAGGCGGCGAAGGGCAGCGGCGCGTCCTACCGGGAGATGCCGTACGACTACGGCGTCCAGAACACCGGCAGGTGGAACCAGGAATGGATCGGGATCCTTCCGGTGAAGGACCAGCCCGGCGCGAAGTTCTTCCAGGACGGCATCGCGGTGAACATGCAGGGCGACGTGGCCGTTCAATCGAACATATACTACGTCCCCAAGATGGAGGACTCCGTCGCCGAGGTATTCGTGAACCAGAGGCGGGGAACGGCGGGCGGCGACCACAGCTACCAGGGCTTCATACGGAAGGTGCAGGAGAAAGAGAAGCGGGGCGAGCGGGTGTACTTCATCCAGCGCCGCCCCGGCAGGCGCCTCCACGGCGGCACGGTGTGGGTCTACGACGCCACCGGCGAGCTGCGCAGGGGCAACATCGTGCCCGGCGCGTGTCTGATAAACGGTGTCGGGATAGACGAGGACGGCGCGGTGTACTTCGCGTACGCCTCCACCCGGATGGTCGCGGGCAAGGCGTTCCTCTCGGGCAGGGGCCGGGTGATCGGAAACGACAAGCCGTCGAATCACCCCTTCACCGGCACTCTCGTGAAGTTCCCGCGCGACGGGGGCGAGCTAAAGAGCAGGCAGGCGCCGATCAAGATGGACAAGTACCCGGACCGCCCGGCCGACACGGCCGGCTCCGGCTGGGGCTGGCAGTCCACGAAGGAGAACGCGTGGTCGCAGGGAAAGACCGGCGACTGGGCGGAGGGCGCGGAGTGGCTGTACGCAGGGGCCTGTCCCATCGTGCCGCTGAGCTGTTCCTGCCCCAACTCCCGGTTCTACACCGACTGGTTCAAGCGCTCGTTCGTCACCGAGGCGTACCGGCACTCGGTCGGCGTGGTGGACACCGCGGGCAACCTGGTGATGCACGTCGGCACGTACGGCAACGCGGACAGCGGCCGCGGGCCGGACAGTCCCGTCAAGGTGGACGGCGGCATCGCGATGGCCCACACCATGTACGTGGCCGCGACGGATAATTATCTCTGCCTGTCGGACATGGCCGGCGAACGGGTGACGGTGGTGAAGCTGGGCTATCACGCGGAGGAGACCGTCCCGATTCCCGGCAATTGAGACTGACTGAGACGGGAGGCAGGATTCGCTCAAGAACACCTCGATCCTGCACGCCGCCAATTGCGTCCGCCGATTCGCGCGTGCTATAATGCCGCCGCATTCAAACCGGCACACACGCCGCGAGAAAGGAAGGTCCTATGCACAGGAGATTCTTCGCATTCCTCGTCGCTCTCGTCATGCTCGTCTCCGGTCTCGCCGTCCTGCGATCTGCTCCCCTCTTTGCGGGTGAGGGGAAGAAGAAACCCCCGAAGAAGGCCGCCGCGAAGCGCGGCAGCTACCCGTGGGACGTCAAGCCGTCGCTCGAACAGATCTACGATAAGTACGTCCCGATGTTCAGCAAGGTGAACGACGCCAGGATGGCCGGCTACAAGGGCGGGAATCTCACCGCCGAGATGAAGTTCTCCCGGCAGAAGAGCTTCATGAGCCTGGCCGACGTAAAGATGGACTCGCAGGTGTGGCCGATCATCAAGAAAGCCAACGAGACGATGGACGAGAAGAAGGAGTACCGACAGGCAACCGAGCTGTATCGGAGGATACTCAAGGAGTATCCGGACGACCTGGTGCAGATCGCCGACGAGGGCATATTCGTCCCGGCGGCCCTGTACGTGCAGAGACGGGTGCTGACCTATCCGAAGAAGGAGCTGACGTACTACCGGATACTGTACGACCCGGCCGCCAAGGAGATCTACGACCGGGCGGTGAAGCGTTACTCAATATTCGACTACAAGGACCTGGTGAGATACCATCTGGCCACCTCCTACGGCGACGACGCGCTCTTCGCGCTGGGCAACGACGCGGTGGACAAGGGACAGTACAACGAGGCCCGGCGGTACTACGAGAGGATCGTCACGTACCACGGCCTGGTCGACGACGACCGGGACCACGTGAAGCTTGACCGGGACCAGGCGTGGGTGCGGCTGGCCATCTGCTACAAACACCTCGGGATGACCGATCACTACCGGACCGTCGTGGGCAAGATAAAGAACAAGAACGAGGAGACGGTGGCGCGCCTGCTGAAACAGCTCGACGAGTTCAAGTACAACGAGTTCTGGGTGCGCCAGCGCGAGGGCCGCAAGAGCGCCCGGCACGACTCGATGGACGACAAGAGCCTGTCGGCCCCCATGCCGTACACCTTCGCCGCGAACCGCGGCGAGTGGCGGGTGCCGCTCACCAAGCGGGGCAGGCACTTCCCGCCGACGGCCGCGCCCTGGGCGACCGAGACGGACCTGATCTACAAGGATTTCAACATCGTCTACAGCCGGTCGCTCCTGACGGGCGAGCTGAACTGGGTGTTCGGACCCGGCGGCTCGAGCGCGGCGTGGGACCACAGCTTCGGCTACCGGAACCGGCTGGTGTTCTATCCGAACATGCCTCTGCTGGTGCACGACGGCGTGGTGCTGACGCACATGTTCGTGTACGGACCGTCGCTGGTGGCGGTGGACCAGTACACCGGCCGGATGCTCTGGGCCAAGGGCCCGATGGCGGCGACGACCGAGGACGAGTGGCTGGACCGGTATCAGACCGCGCCGGCCGCCGGCCGGGGAATGATCGTGGCGTCCGTCGTCCACGACGACATCCGGGGCCGGAGCCACATATCGTCCACCGCGGAGCTCGCCGCGTTCGAGACCCGCTCCGGCAAGACGCTGTGGCGCACCACCGTGTCGCGCATCTCGCCGCTGAAGATCACGCAGAGCCGGTACCCCAGGAAGATACGCCTGATGTCCTCGCCGCCGCTGGTGAAGGAGGGCGTGGTGTACTACTGCACCAACGCGGGCGCCGTCGCGGCGGTGGACGCGCAGACCGGGAACATACGCTGGCTCACCCGCTATCCGCAGGACAAGACGGTGATGGACAATTTCTCGAGCGTCCCGCAGGTGTGGCGGAACGACCAGCCGATGATCCGCGCCGACAAGCTGTACGTGACGCCGATGGACTGCCCGTTCCTGCTCTGCATCGATAAGGATACCGGCCGCATCGCCTGGGTCTCCACCCAGAGCTCGGACGTGAACTGGCACGACAGGCGCGGCGGCCGGTTCGGCGGCTGCTGGAGGATGGTCGGTTTCTCGCGCGACGGCCTGCTGGCCGTCGTCGGCGACGACGCCGCGTTCCTGAACCCGCAGACCGGCAAGCTGGTCTGGAAGATGGGCCTCAACGGCTACATCGGCGCCAAGCAGGACGGGCCCGCGGACGAGAAGAGGAGCGAGGGCATCCGAAAGCGCGCCCCCAAGGGGCTGGAGTGCGGGATAAACGGTGAGGGCGAGGACTACTGGTACCCGCTCGGCCAGGTGTTCGGCATGCCGAAGCTCACGACGGACGGCAAGCTGTACCTGTGCACCCGGCATACGTTCAGCTTCCATACCGACATGTGCGTGGATATGAAGTCGCGCGAGATAATCGAGCAGCGGCGCTGGTATCACCCGGTGACGTTCCAGGAAGGACGCCAGCACACGCCGGGGGCCATCCCGGTGGTGAAGCGGGTGGTGAACGAGGAGCCGGAATCCTTCGAGCCGGCCATGCGCATGACGTTCACGCGCTGGGGCGTGCCGTTCGAGGTGGACGTGGCCTGCCACCACATCGTGGTCCGCTACAACAGGAAGAATATGGCGAAGATTCTCGCGGAGCAGAAGGACCTCAATACGCTGTTCGCCAAGGCGGAGATGGCGCGAAAGCAGGGCGACGTGCAGGGCGCGATAAAACAATACGAGGAATGCAAGCCGCTGCTCCCCTCCGAGGAGGAGGACCGGAGGCGCAATATCAACCTGCGGCTCTACCCGCTGTACACCGAGCTGGCCCGCTGGGGCCACCAGTCGGCGGACCTGGTGTTCCTGGAGGACGCCTGCAGGAAAATGGGCGCCACCGCGTCCAACCCGAACCAGGAGATCACCGCGCTGCTCGCGTACGCGGAGCTCCACGCGAAGAACCGCAACTGGGACAGGGCGGTGAAGGTGCTGCAGAACGCGTCGCGGCACTACTGGCGGGAGCCGCTGATGGCGTCCGGGCTGGAGCTGGGCGACCGGAAGGAGCTGACGGAGACGGCAATGAAGGCTCTCGAGAACCTGCTGGGCAATATTCCAGCGGTGTATTCGAGCACCGCCACACAGCTGTACGAGGCGGAGAAATCCGCCCTTGATGACTACTTCCTCGCCGTGGCCAACACCGACGCGGATTACGTGGTCGAGACCAGGAACATCATAGCCAGGCGGCTGAAGGACCTGCTCGCCCGCGCGCCCAAGGACTACCGGGACCAGTACGAGAAGCAGGCGGGGGAAGAGCTGAAGAAGTACAAGAGTCTGGACGTGGGCGAGCGGCTGCTGTGGTGCTGGCCGGAGAGCGAGGCCGCGAAGGCGAAGATAAAGGAGCTGGTCGCGCAGGCCGGCTCGCTGAAGCCGGTCGAGAAGCAGTCGAAGCTGTGGCGCTTCGCGGACCTGGCCGCCGCCTGCGGCCTGGGCGAGAAGCTGGTGCCCGGCGGAAAGGTCGGGCTGTTCGAAACTCCCCCGCCCGCGAACATGCCGGCCGGAGCGAGCATGGAGGCCAGGGAGGCAAAGAACGAGGACCCGGACATGGTGCGGCTCGTCCTTCCGCAGAAGGGGGACGTCGCCAGGACGGCGCACCTGCTCTTCGTCGGAGGCAGAAAGAAGCGCGCATACGGCAACCGGTTCACCGTCACCTGCCGGGACATGAAAACGGACAAGAAGGTATGGGAGTCGCGTGAGATCCTGCTGCACGGCAAGGTGGTCGGCGACGAGGGTTACGAGGTCGGCTTCGAGGAGATCTTCATCCACGGGGACCTGGCGATCGTCCACGGCCAGTACGACGTGATCGCGATGGACTGCACGCCGGGCACCGACCTGGACGCGAACAAGAAGAAGGAGAAGAAGTGGCACTTCCGGGTGCCGCTCGGATTCGACATCCAGACGGTGGACATGTGCGGCGACGTGCTGGTGCTGTGCGGAAGGGGCAGCACGGTGGCGATTTCCCCCAGGACCGGCGAGATCATCTGGGACGCGTCCGAGATGGGAGAATTCTACGCCGGCCCGTTCTTCCACAAGGATACGACGATGACGGTGAGAAAGAGCCCGGCGGAGGTGTCGTTCCGGAAGGTGGGCACCGGCAGGATGCTCTGCCGGCTGCGGCTGCCGGGGCTGACGACGAACCGGAAGCACCCGATGTTCGCTCTCGAGGGGGCGGGAAACAACCCCGCCGCCGCCGAGGCCGCGGAGGCGTACCCGGTGGCGTTCGACCAGGGGATACTTGCGGTGTCCGACGGGCTGACGTACCACGTGGTGGACGTGGACAAGCGGGAGCTCCGCTGGTCGCGCGGCGCGACGAAGCTCGACCTGTCGCAGGACGCGTCGTATCGGATGTGGATCGACGGCGGGAGGATGTTCGTCCTCAAGCCCTATTATGCGGTGTTAGAGAACGCGGTGTTCGACCTGGCCTCCGGCGACATGATCTGGCGAAGGCGCGAGGGCGGCAAGAAGATGGACCAGAAGCTCAAACAGTACGCCGACCAGGATGCCGGCGGCAAGGCTGCCACCGGACTGGTCCTGAGCTCGATGACCTTCGTGGACGGCAACGTCTACGGCATCAAGTACGAGATGGGAGCGACCTCCGTCAACCTCGTCGGGATGGACCCACAGTCGGGCAACGAGATCATGAAGGTGAGCGAGAAGGGCTACGACGACCCGGAGGCGTACGTGGAGCCGAGCTGGAGCAGGAACTGCGTGACCGTCCGGATCCAGGACGGCAACAAGTTCGAGGTCTGGCAGGTGGACGTGAAGGCGAAGAAGCTGGTGCAGAAGACCAGGATCGAGGGCTACGGCCGGCTCGGCGAGTACGGCGACGCCTCGGCCGCCTGGCAGGGCCCGTACCAGGCCCTCTGGTCCTTCGAGAAGCGCGCCCTCTCCACCCCCTGATGGAGTCGGACGAGCGGACCCAGTGGGGCAAGCTCGGAACGCTGACCGGCCTGCACCTGATATCGGACATGTTCCCCGGCTACATGCCGGCGATCCTCACCCCGATACGGGAGCATTTCGGACTATCCCTCACCGCGGGTATCGCGCTGCTGACCGTTCTCAATCTGGTCACCAACGGCATGCAGGTGGCTACCGGGCATCTCCGCGGCGACCGCCGGAAGCCGTTCTTCATGCCGATCGCGTTCCTGCTCACCGCGGCCCTCTGCCTGCTGTATGCCGTTCCGACCGGGTCGCTCGCCTGGCCGCTTCTTCTGATGCTGATGATTGTCGGAGGGACCGGCGTCGCGCTGTTCCATCCGGAATCCATGAGAGCGATACACGGTCTCCTGCTGATCCCTTCACGGATGAAGACGCCGATCATCATGATGGGCGGTTACTTCGGGTTCTGCGGCGGCGGGTGGCTGGGAGCGTACCTGGTTCAGCGCTGGGGATTCAAGGGGCTCCTGGTACTTCTTCCGGTGGCCGCGGCCGCCTGCGCGGTGGTGTTCCTTGTCAGGTTCCGGCTCGCGGTGGAGAGCGACGTGTCTGACCGCGACGCGGAGAAGACCTCTCTGCCGTTCTGGTCCCTCTTCCTCATAGCGGTACCGGTGTGCACCGGCACGACCATCGTCGTGATGCTTCTGCCGACGCACACCAATCTTCTCGGACTCGGTCTGGAGTTCGGCGGGCGGTCGTCATTTCTGTTCGGCGCGGGGATCGGAACGGGCGGAGTACTGTGGGGCATGGTCGCACGGCGGAAGGGAGAGCTGTCGATATCGGTGATTTCCATTTTCCTTGGAATTCCATTCCTCATCCTGTATCTCGCCTACGCCGAGTTCCGTGCGGCAATCTGGGTCCTGCTATTGTGCGGCTTCTGCTTCGGCGGCGGGTATCCGATGATCGTCTCCCTGGCCCGTCACGCCGCCGGCATGAATCTGGGCGGTCGAATGGGCTGGATGCTGGGCGGCGTCTGGGGTATCGCCAGCGCCACCGTTCTCCTTCTCGCTCCCTTTGCCGAGTACGCAGAACAGGCCCACGGAAACTTGACGCTGGTGATGTACGTCGCCTGCGCGTTCTTCGCGATTTCAGGAATTCACGGACTGCACCTGCTGACACGGCGCCCCTGATCGGCTGATTGACGGCCTGACCTTTTTCCCGTTTATGGGTTTTCGTCGAAGGCGCCTGCAAAGCGATGCTGGATCTGGATACCGTTCTCCGACTTGGAATCGTTGCTGGAGGGGTCCACCCACTCCCAGCCGTACGGTCCTCCCTGCGTGGGGTTGGTGCCGCAGCTAAGCCAGGACGTCGACGGCAACACCTCTCCCCAGATCGTGTCCGTGACGTGACCGCCCAGATGTGCGACGTTGAACTTCCAGTCGCCGGGTATCGACTGCACCAGGCCAAAGTGCGACGTGTAGTTGCGCGGGAAGGTCCGATACTTCAGCGGCGTGTGGCAGGCTGCGAGCCACACGCTCGGCTTGGCATAGCTCTGCACCGGCTTGTTCCTGGTGGCCGGCCGGTGACCTTCCTCGCCGAACTTGTCTATCTGCCACAACGCCGTCCCGCCCAGGATCTTCAGAACGTGAGACGGTACGTGGTCCGGAACGCATCCCACCGTGCACAGGAAGAACTCATACCCCAGTATGTTCCCTGCCCTCGACAGGAAGTCCCTCCCCTTTTCCGTGCCTGCGTAGTGCGGATACACATACTCCGTTCCGCCCAGTGTTTTTTTGGTCGGCCCCTCGGTGGATCCGAACGGCCCCCAGTCTCTCACCCCCACGATCGGGTCCCACAGTATCTCGATCGGAAGGTACTTACCCGGCAGACGGGGATAGCCGACCCAGTTGGGAACCGGATTTCCTCCGACCCCCGCCCAGCTCTCGTCGTGCCAGCCGATCTTCTTGACCCCCTCGTAGTAGATCTTGAAGAGGAGACTCTTCAGCGGGTAGGAACCCGCGTCCCCGGACGCGCCGTCCGTTCTCACGAAGGTATCCCATCGCTCCTCCTTTATTCCTATCTTGCGCCCCTTGTTGGCGATGTGAGCCGGGCTCGACGCGGACGAGCAGAAGTTCTGTCCCTCCGGAAGCTTTCCCCTGTGGTCCGCCGAGAACGTGAGACAGCCGATGCCGATCTGCCTGAGGTTGCTCTTGCACCGGGCAAAGTAGGCGTACTCCCGCGCGCGGCCCAGTCCCGGGAGGATGAGGGCGGCGAGAAGTGCGACGATGGCGATGACGACGAGCAGTTCCACCAGCGTAAAACCGTGTAGGGACCTGGAGCGCCCTGTAGACTTCAGCCGTTGTGCCCGTT
>CAYMFW010000120.1:0-14416 GCA_964389785.1 uncultured Planctomycetota bacterium | reverse complement strand
TGCCTCCCCCGATGTCGTACACGATCTCGCCGTGGGGGGTGCCGATCGGCACCTCGACGAGACCGGCGTTGACCACCGCTCCCGCCAGCGCGAAGACCTTCGTCCCCTTGCTCTTCTCGGTCCCCAGGGAGGCGAACCAGTCGGCCCCCTTCAGTATGATCATCGGCACGTTCGCGTAGGTCTCCACGTTGTTGAGCAGGCTCGGCTTGCCCCAGAGACCCTTCTGCGCCGGGAACGGAGGCCGGGGCCGCGGCTCCCCGCGGTTCCCCTCGATCGACGTCATCAGCGCCGTTTCCTCCCCGCACACGAACGCGCCCGACCCCTTACGCAGCTCCAGGTCGAAATCGAAGTCGGCCCCGAGAATCCGCTTCCCGAGAAAGCCGAGACGACGGGCCTGGTCCACGGCGAGCTGCAGCCGCTCCACGGCCAGTGGATACTCGGCCCGCACGTACACGAAACCGCGCGAGGCCCCGATGGCGTACGCCGCGACGATCATTCCCTCGATGACGCTGTGCGGGTCCCCCTCGAGAATGCTCCGGTCCATGAAGGCGCCCGGGTCGCCCTCGTCGGCGTTGCACAGCACGAACTTCTCCGTGCCGGACGCGGCCCTCGTGAACGCCCATTTCATGCCGGTGGAAAAGCCCGCCCCGCCCCGTCCCCTCAGCCCGGACGCCTTGATCTCCTCGATGACCTCGACGGGCGTCCGCTCGCCGAGAGCGACCGCCAGGCACCGGTAGCCGTCCCGCACGATGTATTCCTCGATCCGCTTGGGATCGATCACCCCGCAATTTCTCAGGACGCGCTTCGTCTGGGCCCTGAAGAAGCCGCTGTCCTCCCACACCGCGCCGCGATCCCTCGCGATCAGCCGTTCGACGGGCACCCCGTTCAGCACGTGGCTCTCCACGATCTCCGGGGCGTCGCCGGGACTCAGCTTCTGATAGAACGTCCCGTCCGGATAGACGAGAGCGACCGGACCGGCCGCGCACGGCCCGAGACACCCCGTTTCCCGCACCTGGCAGCGATGAAGAAGGCCGTGAATGCGCAGTGACTCGGTGAGCGCCTTCCGGAATTCGAGAGCGCCGGACGCTATGCACCCCGCGCCCGTGCAGATCAGGATAGTGACGGAACTGTTATCGTTCACGGCTCCTCCTCGCGTTCAGCTTTTCACCATGCATTCGACCACCGGCATTCCGTGAAGGATGTGATCCTTCATGATCCGCCGCACCTTCCCCTTGTTGAGATTCCCGTAGCAAAACACGCGGCCCTGCCCGTCCGTCACCGTGGCCATCGGCTCGTGAGCGCACAGGCCCCGGCAGCCGGAATGATGGAGCACCACGTTCTCGATCCCGTTCTTCTCTATCTCGTTAAGCATCTCGCCGAGAACATCCCGCGCGCCGGCCGCGATGCCGCACGTACCCATGTGCACGGTGATATCGATCCCGTCCCACCCGGACCCCGTTTCGTCGGCGGCCCGCATCTCCGCCGCCGCCTCTTCGTACTCGTGCACGGACCCGATCCTGCCGGCGGCCGCGCCGGGCGCCGGGGAAGGCGCCTCCCGTAAACGATCCGCTCCGGCGTTCCGCGAACGCGGGACCTCGCGGCGGTACCGGTCGAGAATGCGCCCGACAACGGCGGGCTTGACCCGTTGATGGACGTCGTCGCCGATCGTCATCACCGGCGCGAGACCGCAGGCGCCGAAACACCTGGCTACCTCGAGAGAGAACATCCCGTCCGCGGTGGTCCCGCCGACATCCACCCCCGTGAGCTTCCGCACCTGGTCGAGCACCTGTTTGCCCCCGCGGACGTAGCACGCGGTGCCCAGGCAGACCCTGATCAGGTGCCTCCCGCGCGGCACCGTCGAGAAGAACGAGTAGAACCCGACCACTCCCGCGGCGCGGCTGTAGGTAATGCCGAGCTCGGAGGCGATGCGGCGGATGACGTGATCGGGCAGATAGCCGTAGATCCCCTGCGCCGTCTGGAGCACCGGGATGAGCGCGCCCGGCGTATTCCCGTACTCCGCCAGGACGTCCCCGAGCCTTTGCGAGAGCTCTTCCTCGCTCGCTTCCTCACACGAACATGCGTTCACATCCTGTTTCATTCATCCCGCCTTTCGTTCTCCGACTGCCGCCATATCCAGATCCTCCAGGGCCGCTCGTATATGCGACGACAGCCCCCGGGCGGCGGCGATCACCCCCTGCGTGTCCGTCGCGTCCGCGCCGCCCCCCTTCTCCAGCCGGCAGACCTTCTCCTTCCCGTCGCAGGAAAGCCGGCATGCGAGATCGAGCCCCGGATGCGTGCTCGCGACGGACTCGAATGTGGCGGGAATATTCCCGTACGCGGCGTCGTCCACGAGATCCCGCCTCAGCATGGCGACCAGCGCAACACCTCCCAGATCCGAGGCCGCGGCCGTCAGACCGCCCCCCGCTTTCGATGCCGTCGCCCGCAGGAGCGACAGTCCGTCCGTCCCGCCGCCCCGTGCCTGCCGCCGGCCGCCCCGCAGCGCCTCCGGGGGAATAGCCCTCTTCCCGAAGCCGTCATCCTCCACGATCAGGCAGAGAATATTGTTCTGACGATCGCTCGACAGCGTCACGGAGACCCTCGTCGCTCCCGCGCGAATTGATTTCTCGACAACGTCGAGAATATGCAGTGACAGATCCCACATGCGCTACTCCTTTCCCCTCGAATACCCGACCGGCGCGAGCGGTTCCCGCTGAAACGAGCCGCGTTCGATCGGAAAACTGACGACGAACTCCGTTCCGCGTGTGATCTGAGAGGACACGGCGATGGCCGCGTGATGCAGATCGGCAATCGTCTTTACGATGGCGAGCCCCAGACCGGATCCCTTTTTCCTTCTCACGTCGGATCTCGACCCCCGGTAGAACCGTTCGAACAGACGGGGAATTTCGTCCTCCGGAATGCCCATTCCGGTATCACGAACGCGCACCGCCAGGTTCCGGACGTCGCGCCGGATGCTGACCGTAATTCGCCCGGGACCCGACGTGAACTTCATCGAGTTGGCGAACAGATTGCAGAACAGCTCCCCCAGGAGCTGTTCGCTCCCCCACACCGGACAGGCCGGACCGTCGGTCTCCACATGAAATTCCGTGCGCCCCCACCCCTCCTCCTCCTGAAGGGCGTCCCAGGCCCCTCGCACGACCGCCTCGATATCGACATCGCTGAATTCCCGGCGCTCGCAGCCCCGTTCGATTCTCGCCAGCGTCAGCCAGTCCCCGATCATCTCCGCGAGATGCGTCAGGCGCCGGTGGGCATTCGCCAGGGCATGCTGCTGACCGGGCGTGAGCGGCCCCGCCAGGCCGGACTTGACCAGGTCGACCCACTGAAAGGCGGCGGCCGCCGGCGTCTTCAGCTCGTGGCAGACCATCGCGGCGAAGTTGTCTCTGACCGCCTGTTCCTCCTTCTCGACATACGCGGCCCTGTTCTTCCGCAGCGATTCGCTCATCGCGACCTCGACGGTGTGAACCAGCGTGTCGTCGTCGAACGGCTTGCAGATGAAATCGAACGCCCCCGCCTTCATCGCCTCGACCGCCGAATCGGTCGTTCCGAACGCGGTAATCACGACGGCGACGATCCGCTCGTCGATCTCGCGAAGCCCCCTGAGCACCTCGTGCCCGTTCAGGCCGGGCATCTTGAGATCGACCAGCACCACCTGCGGCCCGAGCTCCGTCGCCAGCGCCAGGCCCTCGACACCGTCGGCGGCGGTTCGGACACGGATGTCGTGCCCCGCGAGAACCTGCCGACACCCCTCCCGGATCGACTCATGGTCGTCGACCACCAGCACCAGCGATTCATCGCGGCATGCCGCGCCCTCACCCATGCTCAGACCCTCCCGTCCCGTCCATCCCGCCTTTCACCGCATCCCGAACCGCGAGCACCAGATCGCGCATGCCGAAGGCCTTGCAGTGATAGAAGAACACGCCCGCCTCCCGTATCCGCGCCTCGAGTTCCGCCGAATTCCTGATCGCGGTCACGATCACCGGAACGTTCGGGTCAATCGCCCTGATCACCGGAATCGCGTCGCTTCCCCGGATCTCGGGCAGCCATTCATCCATCACCACGCAGTCGATGTCTTCGTTCCGTATCCGGTCCACCGCTTCGTCAATACCGTCCACCACGTCGATGTCCACCCCGCTCGAGAAGAGCGCCGCCTTCAGCCGTTCGGCGAATACCGGATCGGGGTCCAGCACCAGCACCTGCCGCGCGCGGTCAGTCATGGCGTGAGGCCTCCCGGGCGCATTCGATCAGCGCGGTCTTCACTCTCGCGAGCAACTCTTCCGCCGCCACCGGCTTGACGATGTAATCCGCCACGGGAAGATACGCGCGCTCCTCGTCGGTCTGCGCCCCCTTCCGGGCGTGACAGCCGAAATTCATTTTCATCTCCCGATCCACGGCGGTGACCATGATCACCGGCACGGATTTCATGCGATCGTCTCTCTTCATCTTCCACAGGAACTGGAATCCCGAATCGAGCTTGTCCATCATCACGTCGAGCAGGATCAGATCGAACGCGCCTTCCCTCGCTTCCCAGTCCGCCTCGTTTTCGTTCGGCGCCAGACCCACCTCGTACCCCGCGCCCTCCAGAACGGTGGTGGCGAATTCCAGAAAGTCAGGATCGTCGTCCACCACGAGAATCCTCGCCCCGTCCCCGTTTTCGTCCATCACCTGCTCCTTTCCCGGCGTCTCCGCACCGCGGCGCTCCGTCCCGAGCCCGTCCGTGACATCCCTGCATCATATGAGATGCAACTGCCGTGCCGGGATGCCGTGGAAGCATGTAACCGACTACAGGATATGAACTAGCGACATGGCATGCCGCGCGGCGCATGGGAGATTATGTACCACGCGGCGCGGGTGCAGCGGGTGATTCTGTACCGTATCGCCCCGTCTACGCCAGGGGCCGGGGCTCCCTCTCCATTCTCACCGGCAGGCGTGCCTCCTCCAGATAGCCGTGATAGCTGCCCAGCGTGACCGCCTCGCCTTCGGACCTGCCCGATATGAGATACTGTCTCTCCTCGGACAATCCGCGGATGAGCTCCCCGTTTCCGGCGTAGCCGGCGACAAGGTCCGGTCCCCTCCGCGTGAGGGCAAGCACCGGAAGCGCCGCTCCGGTTATCGGCGATTTCCTGTCCCCTGCGGAACGTGACGCCGTATACGTCTTCCGCGAGGATACGACCGGACGGGACAAGGACGCCTGGTGGCAGTACGTCCAGGTGCCCGTGAAGTTTTAGAATCGCAGGTGCAAAGGCAAGAGCATGTCGAAGAGAACCGGTTCCGTCGTCGCAGCCGCCGTCGCGATTTGCGCTCTGGTCTACGCGTTTATTCCACGATCGGGGAAGAGAACGGAAATCCTCCTCTACTGCGGCGCCGGTATCCGTCCCGCCGCAGACGCTCTGATACGAGCCTTTGAAGACACCAGACCCGATATCAGAGTCAATGCCAGCTACGGAGGCAGCGGCAGACAGGTGGGACAGATAGAGTCGGTGCGGAAAGGGGACATCTTCATGCCCGGGGCCGACTTCTACGTGGACATGGTGCTGGAGAGAGATCTCGCATTCGAGGACACGAAACGCACGGTAGCCTATTTCGTACCGGTGATATTCGTACAGAAGGGGAACCCCCGGAACATCGAATCATTGGAGGACCTCGGGAAAGAAGAGCTCCGCGTCGGATTGGGAGACGAGCGTTCATGCGCCGTCGGGAAGCTGATACTGAAGATTCTGGAAAAGAACTCAATCCCGTATTCGAAGGTCGAGAGGAACGTTATCTACAAGAGCGGAACCGTGAACGAGCTGGGCGTTGCAGTCCGGCTCCGCAACGTGGACGCCGCGGTTCTATGGGACGTGAACGCGCGCCACTTCGCCGAGCACGGCGACATCATACCCATACCCTTCGAGAAGAATATCCTCTCGACCATACCCGTAGTTATGCTCAAGTCCTCGGAACATCCGGATGAAGCGCAAGCGTTCATCGACTTCGCGGCCTCCGAAAAGGGCGGAGAAATCCTCCGGGAAAAGGGATACACGGTGAATCCGCCGTCCTCCCGCGCCGTGTCCGATCCCTGAGCGACGGAACATCATCTTGGAAAGACTCGCCCCGAAACTGATACAATCATGCCGGTGATCTTGGCGCTGATGCGGCGGGCACGATGAAACTGAGATTCAGAACCAAACTCGCGGCGAGCTTCCTGCTGGTGATAATCACCTGCGGCGCGGTGGCCACCGTGGTAGGCATCCGCCTGGTCCGCGACGGCATCGTCCGGCAGGCCCAGAACAAGGTGAGAATGGACATCAACTCGGCCCGCCTCATCTACGAACACGCCGTCACCAGGGTCGGAGACGCGGTTCGTCTCACCGCGGGAAGGTTCTTCATCGGACGGTACATGACGAACACGAACGATACGAGGCTGGCCAGCGAGCTCGAGCGCATCAGAAAGATCGAGTCCCTCGACGTCCTGACGCTCGCCGACAAGAACGGTACTATCCGGATGAGAGCGAGGAAGCCTTCGTCCGGGGGCGCTCTGCCGCCGGACGACGAGTTTCTGAGAAGGATCCGCGCGGGCGAGGATTTCGTCGCGGCGACGGTCATCGTGTCCCGCGAGGAGCTGCTCGCGGAGGGCGACGATCTGGCGGCTCGCGCGCACATCGACTACGTTCCCACCGCGAGGGCGAAGCCGACGGATCGAACGAAGGAGACCTCGGGAATGATGGTCAAGGCCGCCGCGGCGATCAGGGACGCCGACGGAAATCTCACGGGAATGCTCTGCGGAGGCATCCTGCTCAACAGAAACTATCTCCTCGTGGATACGATAAAGGACACCGTATATCGGGGCGCGATCTACGAGGGAAGGGAAGAGGGCACCGCGACGATCTTCCAGAACGACCTCCGGGTATCCACCAACGTGCTCACCGGAGACGGAACGCGGGCGATAGGCACCAGGGTCTCCTCGGAGGTGTACGGCAGGGTGCTGGAGCAGGGGAAGCCCTGGATCGAGAGGGCGTTCGTGGTGAACGACTGGTACATCACCGCCTACGAGCCGATACGCGGCATCTCCGGCGGGATCATCGGCATCCTCTACGTGGGCATGCGGGAGAAGAGATACGCGGACATGGAGAGGGCGGCGCTTCTCACGTTCCTCGGGATCACGGCGGGCGGCGTCGTCGTGTCGATCGTGATCTGTCTCCTGCTCACAAAGAACCTGACGCGACCCATGAACGAGCTCATGTCGGCCGAACAGCGATTCGCGTCGGGGGACCTGGGATTCCGCGTGAAGGTCGACGACTCCACCGCCGAGATGCACACACTGGGCAGGACATTCAACGCCATGGCGAATTCCATCCAGGAGAGGGACGAGGAGCTCCGCCGCCGAGCCGAGGAAGAGATAGGCAAATCGGAGCGTCTCGCGCTGGTCGGGCGCCTCGCCGCCGGGGTCGCCCACGAGATCAACAACCCGCTGGGAGGCATACTGCTGTTCAGTAACCTGCTCCTCAAGAAGACCACCGCCGAAGGGGAAGAGAGGAAAAGCCTGCAGAGAATCGCCAACGAGGCGGAACGCGCCCGCGACATCGTGCAGGGACTGCTGGACTTCGCCAGACAGAGAGAGCCCAGGGCGGAGGAGGTGCGGATGAGCGACGTGGTGGAGAGCGCGCTCTCGATCGTCGAAAACCAGTCCCTGTTCCAGAACATCGAGATCGTCAGGAGATTCGACCCCGACGTCCCGACCGTGTTCATGGATCCGTCTCAGATGCGTCAGGTGTTCCTCAACATCGTCATCAACGCGGGCGAGTCCATGCAGGGAAAGGGAACGCTCACCGTCTCCATCGCCAAGACGCCGGACGGCTCGGTGCGGGTATCCTTCCGGGACACCGGCGAGGGCATTCCGCAAGAGGCTCTCCAGAAGCTCTTCGAACCGTTCTTCACTACCAAGGAGGTCGGTAAGGGAACCGGGCTCGGACTCTCGATAAGCCACGGCATCGTCGAGAGCCACGGCGGGACCCTCACCGTATCCAGCACCGTGGGCGAAGGATCGGAGTTCGCGATAGCCCTCCCGCCGCATGGTACAAAATCCCCCATCTGACGCTCTCCCCTGATACCAAAGGACCCGCCCGAAACGCCCGTCCCGGCCATATGGCGCTGTAGGACACGTTATCCGCCCCTCCCGCGGCGGGCACGCATTTTGCTCCCCGTACTGTTGAAAGGAGGTGACCAGCCATGGTTACCGGAATGAAGGAACGACCAGTGGTTGTCGTGATCGATGACGAGGAATCCATACGGGAGGGGTGCCTCCAGACACTCGAGGGAAGGGGATACCGGACGGCGGCGGCGCCGGACGGTTCGAGGGGACTCCGGCTCGTCGGAAAGGCCAAGCCGCACGTGATTCTGGTGGATCTCAGGATGCCCGGGATGAGCGGGATGGAGGTCCTTCAGAGGATATGCGAGCTCGACCCCGACGGCGTGTCCATAGTCATGACCGGATACGGCTCCATCCCTTCGGCAGTCGAGGCCATGCGGAACGGCGCCCACGACTATCTCGAGAAACCGCTGACGCCCGACCGGCTGATCGAAGCGGTGGACGAAGCCATGCCGATCGCGGAAGCGAGGCTCGGCAAGGGCACCAGGCTCCCGGAGAGGGACCACGCCGAGGGGGCCCTTATCAGGTTCATCCTGAGAAAGGCATCCAGGTACAAGGATTTCGCCAGGAAGCTGGAGTACGAGGGACAGAGGGAACTCTCGGGCTGGGGAATCAGCAGCGAGTCGAGCCGGGCGATCCTGTCCCGGGATACCGCGTGGCTCACCAGCCGCTGCGGTGAGCTCGCCCTGGAGGAGCGGAAGTGGCTCGAGCAGCGTCCGTGGTAAGGGACCCGATCGGGAACGGAGGACCCTGAAATGACGAAATACGTCCTGCTCCTGGTGGGAGCCGCGCTCGTGAACAACTTCGTTCTGTCGCGGTTCCTGGGAATATGCCCTTTCCTGGGCGTCTCGAGGCGGCTCTCCACCGCGGCGGGCATGTCGGCCGCCGTGGTGTTCGTGATGACGTCGGCGTCGGCGGTCACCTGGCTCTTCCAGACATACATCCTCGTTCCGTTCGGGGTGGAGTACCTGCAAACGGTTTCGTTCATCCTCGTGATAGCCACGTTCGTCCAGTTGGTCGAACTGACTCTCAAGAAGATCACCCCCGCCCTTCACGCGGCGCTCGGCATCTACCTGCCGCTGATTACCACCAACTGCGCGGTGCTGGGCGTGGCGGTGCTGAACGTCAACGAGGGCCGCGGCTTTCTCGAGGCGGTGGTATTCGGTTTCGCCGCCGCCGCGGGATTCGCGCTCGCGCTGATCATATTCACCAGCCTGCGCGAGACGATAGACCGGGCGGATCCCCCGAAGGCCTTCAGGGGAGCGGCGGTGGCCCTCCTGACGGCGGGTTTACTCAGTCTTGCCTTTATGGGCTTTGCGGGGATGGTCACATGCTAGCTATTATAGTTCCTACCGTGGTGGTGGGCGGCGCGGGCCTGGCGTGCGCCGCCGCGCTCGCGGCGGCCGCGCGCATGCTCGCCGTGAGGGAAGACCCTCGCATCGAGGAGGTCCTCGATATCCTGCCCGGCGCCAACTGCGGGGGCTGCGGCTATGCCGGCTGCGAGAGCTACGCCAAGGCGATCGTCAGCGGCGGCGCGCCGGTCAATCTGTGCACCCCGGGCGGCGAGGAGGTCGCCGGCGCCGTCGCGGCGCTTCTCGGCGTGGACGCGCAGCCGGTCGAGAGAAAGGTGGCGATCGTCCTCTGCGGGGGCGACGACACGAAGGCGGGCAGGAGATTCGCCTACAACGGCGTGGCGGACTGCCACGCCGCCAATGCGGTCGGGGGCGGGGACAAGAAGTGCCGATACGGGTGCCTGGGATACGGTAGCTGCGCTCAGGTATGTCCCGTCGGCGCGATAGAGATCATGGATGAGCACCTCGCAATCGTTCATTCGGACCTCTGCATCGGGTGCGGCCTGTGCGTCGATGCGTGTCCCCGCTCCATTATAAAGCTCGTGCCTGCGAAGCGCAGAATCCACGTGCTCTGCAGCTCGAAGGACAAGCGAGCCACCGTCAAACAGGCCTGCACGGCGGGATGCATCGGCTGCGGCCTGTGCGTGAAGCTTGCCGGCAACGGCGCGATCCGGATACAGGATCGCCTCGCCGTAATCGACTATTCGCAGGACCTGACGGCGGACACCATCGCGAACAGGTGTCCGTCCGGATGCATCATCATCCGCGAGAATTGACGCTCCGATGAACGAGGGAAGATGGGGACCGAGACATGAGAATCCGGAAAGCTCCCTGCAGGCCGCGCGGCGGTGTCCATCCTCTTCACAGGAAACACCTGGCGTCATTCAGACGGATTCTCGACATACCTCTTCCCGAGCGGCTTGTCGTCTCGATGGCGCAGCACGCCGGAGCCCCTGCGGAACCGGCGGTCGAGAAGGGTGACAGGGTCCTTCGCGGCCGGCTGATCGGGAAGCCGCGCGGCTTCATCTCGGCGGCGGTCCACGCGCCCACGTCCGGTATCGTCGCCGACGTGGGAACGTGCGCGACCCCGGCGGGGCAGGTCGCCGCGAGCGTGTCGATCGAACCGGACGGGGAGGACCGTTCCGCGCCGCCCCTGATACCCGAGGGTGAATGGGAGCGTCTCGACGCTGAACGGCTCGTTTCCCTCGTCGCGGACGCGGGCATCGTGGGAATGGGAGGCGCCGGCTTCCCCACCCACGTGAAGCTCTCCCCTCCCCCGGGCAGGAAAATCGATACGCTCATACTCAACGGTGCCGAATGCGAGCCGTACCTGACCGCCGACTACCGGCTGATGGTGGAGAGAACGGGGAACCTGCGCAGGGGAATGGAGGTCGTCCGCAGGATCCTCCGCCCCGATTCCGTAAGGATTGCGACCGAGGACCGCGGCCTCGCACACGCCCTGAGTGAGGAATTCGCCAGATGCGGGGAGCTGGTCCAGGCGGTCGTTCTGAAGAGAAGGTACCCCCAGGGAGCGGAGAAACAGCAGATCTTCGCCGTCACCGGCAGGGAGGTCCCTTCAGGCGGCCTTCCCGCCGACGTCGGCGTGCTCGTGCTGAACGTCGGCACCGTCTGCGCGATATGGAATGCCGTCGGAAGAGGCATCCCGTTGACGGAGCGGGTGGTAACGATCACCGGGTTCCCTGTCGGACTGCCCTCCAATCTCAACGCCCGAATCGGCACCCCGTTCTCCCGCCTCATCGACTTCTGCGGCGGGCTGGACGACGCCTCCGCCAAGGTGATCTGCGGCGGGCCGATGATGGGCCTGGCACAGTCCTCGCTCGACGTGACCGTCACGAAAACCACCTCGGGCCTCGTCACACTGTCGGGCGGTGAGACCTCGCTCTATTCCTCCACGCCGTGTATCAGCTGCGGAAGATGCATCGACGCCTGCCCGATGGGCCTGATGCCGAACGCGCTGAGCCGGTTCCTCGAAGCGGAGGATTACCGGTCGGCCGCGGAATGGGACGTCTCCGACTGCATCGAGTGCGGATGCTGCGCGTATCAGTGCCCTTCACACCGGCCGCTCGTGCAGCTGCTCCGCCGCGGAAAGACCGAGGCCGCGGCGCTCGCGCGCGCGGCGGGGTGATGCCATGGACGAAAACGAACACGTATACCTGGTAAGCTCCTCCCCCCACGCGCACTGCGGGTGGACCGTGAGAAGGATCATGCTCGACGTCGTTATCGCCCTCGTGCCCGCCATGGCCGCCGCCGTCTTCTTCTTCGGCCTCGACGCGGTCCGGCTCATCGTCACCTGCGTCGTCACCTGCGTCCTCACCGAGGCGCTGTGCCGCCGGATGATGGGCCGCGATTCGAGCGTCGGGGACCTCAGCGCGGTGGTGACGGGTATCCTGCTCGCGTTCAACCTGCCGCCGTCCCTCCCCCCGTGGATGGCGGCCGCGGGGTCCGTGGTGGCCGTAGCGATTGCCAAGCAGGCCTTCGGAGGGCTCGGCTACAACCCGTTCAATCCGGCTCTCGTCGCCCGCGCGTTTCTGCTCGTCTCCCGCCCGCAGGAGATGAGCGCGTGGTCGGCGCGGATCATCCCCGGTACGGACACGCTCACCAGCGCCACGCCCCTCGGCATGGCGAAGGCGGCCCCTTTCCCCTTCGACGCGGCGCTGGCCGGGGATTTCCTCCTGGGAAGGATGAACGGCTGCATAGGGGAGGTGTCGGCGCTCGCGCTCGCCGCGGGCGGGCTGTACCTGCTCGTCCGCCGCTGCATATCGTGGCACGCGCCGGTGTGCTTCATCGGAACGCTCGCCGCCTTCTCGGGGATCCTCCGGGCGCTCGACCCCGCCGGGAACATGCACCCTGCCTTCCACGTGCTGACGGGCGGGCTGGTCCTGGGGGCGGTGTTCATGGCCACCGACATGGTCACCACGCCGGTCACCGGCAGGGGCAGGATCGTGTTCGGCGCCGGGTGCGGCATCATCACGATGGTCATCAGGAAGTGGGGTTCCCTCCCGGAGGGCGTCAGCTTCGCCATACTCATCATGAACGCGCTGACACCCCTGATAAACAGGCTCACCCGGCCCCGCGTCTTCGGACACGGAGGCGGGAAGGGAAAACGACCATGAGAGAGACGCTTAGAATGACCTGCGTGCTCACCGCCCTCTGCCTCGCCGCCGGGTTCATTCTGGCGGAGGTCAAGAAGATCACCGAGGACCCGATCGCGGAGGCGAAAAGGGCCGCCGGGATGAGGGCCGTCGAGGCGGTCCTGCCCCCCCACGACAACGATCCCGGCAGGGACCGCGTCGAAATACGGGCGGGGGAAAAGACGTGGGTGTTCTTCGTCGCGACGAACGCCGGACGCTACGCCGGCGTGGCGTTCGCCGCCCGGTCGGACAGGGGCTACGGGGGCGCGATCGACGTCGTCGCGGGCGTCACGGCCGGAAACACGGTGAAGGGAATCGAGATCGTCGCCCACAAGGAGACGCCCGGACTCGGCGCGAAGATAGAATCACGCGCGTTCCGGAGCAGGTTCGAGGGAAAAAACGCGCTCGACCCCTCGTGGTGCCGCGTCACCGGGGACGACAGGGCGCGAGGGCGTATCGACGCCGTCACCGGAGCGACGATTTCCTCCCGCGCCGTCGCCGGGGCCATCGCCGAGGGTCTCTCCGTGCTGGGGAACCATATCGGGACACTGTCCCGCCCGAGGGAAGCGGACGATGAACGCGCACGCGAACAATAACTCCCTCCTCAGAAACCTCGTCAGGGGACTCTGGCGGGAGAATCCCATCTTCCGCCTGGTGCTGGGCCTCTGCCCCACCCTGGCGGTGTCGACCTCGCTCGAAAACGGCCTCGGCATGGGGGTGGCCGCGACGTTCGTGCTCGTCTGCTCCAACACGGTGATATCGGCGGCGCGCAGGGCGATCCCGCCCAGGATACGCATCCCCTGCTTCATCATCGTTATCGCGACGTTCGTTACCACGGTGGACCTGCTGATGAACGCGTTCGCCCACGAGCTTCACGGAAAGCTCGGCATATTCATACCCCTGATCGTCGTGAACTGCATCATCCTCGGCCGCGCCGAGGCGTTCGCCTCGAAGCACCCGGCTCTGCATTCGGCCGCCGACGGCCTGGGGATGGGAATCGGCTTCACGGGCGCGATCGCCCTCCTCGGCGCCACGAGAGAGCTCATCGGAAGCGGCTCGGTGACCCTCTGGGGCGAGGTCGCCTTGAGGCTCCCCGGCGGCGAAGACCGCACCCTCATCCTGGCGATACTCCCCGCGGGAGGATTCATCGGCCTGGCGTGTCTCCTCGCGCTGATGAACCATATCCAGTCGGCGATCGCGAAGAGGAGGGGCGGCACGTTCGTGCCGCCGGAACATCTGGACTGCCGCCACTGCATCGTCTGCTCCTTGCGCGACCCCTCTTCCCGGTAGTAGTATTGACGCAACCGAAAGGAACGCGCGGAATGGATTCTGATCTCATCATCGGCGACAGCCCCGCCATGCGACGCGTCTTCGAGCTCGTCGCGCAGGCCGCGCCGACGGACAGCACCATCCTGCTCATCGGCGAGAGCGGCACCGGCAAGGACCTGGTCGCCAACGCCCTGCACACCCGCAGCGCCCGGAAGACCGGTCCCTTCGTGGCGCTCGACTGCGGCGCGATCGCGCCCAGCCTGATGGCCAGCGAGCTGTTCGGCCACGTGCGCGGCGCCTTCACCGGAGCGACGGCGGACCGCAGCGGCCTGATCCAGGCGGCGGACGGCGGCACCCTGTTCCTCGACGAGATAGGTAACCTTCCCTTCGATCTGCAGGCGTCTCTCCTGCGGGTGATCGAGACGAGGGAGGTGCGGGCGGTCGGGTCGTCGGCATCCATAACCGTGAACGTCCGCTACGTCTCGGCGACCAGCCGCGAC
>CAYMFW010000119.1:0-14438 GCA_964389785.1 uncultured Planctomycetota bacterium | reverse complement strand
AGGGAAGCCGGTGAGAATCCGGCGCGGCCCCGCCACTGTGAACGGGAACGAAAGCCGCACGAAGCCACTGTCCCGAAAGGATGGGAAGGCGCGGCGAGTAGGACGATCCGTGAGCCAGGAGACCTAATTCCTTCGAGGGAGGGTCACAGTGTTGGCCACGGGTATGACCCGCCTTTGGAGGCGGGTATTTTTTTGCCTGCCTCCTCTGGGCGCGCGAACAGGAAGAACAGCTTGGTGCTTGGCTGTCGTGCCGGGCATCACCTTCTGTCTATTCGCTCTTCACGCAGAACAGAATCCATTCGAACTCGAGGAAATCGTCGTAACAGCCGGCAGAACAATGCCCGGCGAGTCCGTCGATTCCGAGCCCCACCCTTCGTTTGTGACGATCATAGACACCGAAAATCTGGCAGGCGCTAACTTATCTGTTCCAGATGTTCTTGAAGACAGGTCGGCGTGCAGATATCCGACTTCCGGGAAGGTCTGTTCTGGGAATGGTCGAGTATTCGTTTTGGTGCGGCAGAGGGCAAAGGAGGTGCGGGATGTAACACGGAGGGTGAGCCAGAGGGTCGGCGGCGGAGTATGGATATTGACGGGCTAAATCAAAGGCGAAAGGAAGGACTATTGAGATGAACAGACTCACGGGAAATTTGGCGATGGCAGCCCTGTGTGCAGTTATTGGGCTTGCCCTGGCATGCGGTGGCGGCGGGAGCAGTAACAAATCGATGATGACGGGCACGATCGACTTGACCGTACCTGGGGCGCAGAAGGCGGTGTTCCAGGCTCCGGAAGCGGGTGATGTGACGGTAACATTTCGCAACATCGGCACTGGCGCAGAGTCGACGACGACGAACCGGGACGGTTCGTTCTCTATCGTTCTCCTACACGGCGATTATGAGATTGTCGCTCAGAATGCCGATGGCCGGACGGTACGGAAAATCTTCCCGGGCTTCTCTTCAGGTAACAGAGACGCCAGGACGGTTGATGCCTCGTCGACGGCTGTTGCCGTTACGGTGTTCCTCTGCTTCGTAGAATCGGACAGTGCTGTAAACGCGTTGGCGGATGTCGAAGAGTTGGCAAACGTAGTGAGTTCGATTGAGAGCATACTTGATACGGCAGAGGATGTGCTTCTCGGGCGGTCCGCGGGTAATGAAGAGGCTTCCCTTTTTGCACTGGGAACGCTCGAAGCCGTGGTACAGGCGATGGCAAACAACACCGATCTGTCCGACGAGACGGCTGACGAATTCATCGATCTGGTTGAAGTCGAAGATGCCTTTGATGAAGCCCTTGCAGACGTTCTCGAGGATAATCCGGGAGAGAGTGTGACTCTGGGTGAGAGAACCTTCGATGCAGTAGAAGATGTGCCGGAGGATCTTTCCTCCATAGTCGATGCTGGAGAGATTTTTGAAGATCTGCGCCAAGAGGCGGTTGGAGACGGCGAAGGAGAAGAAGGAGAGATTGTTCAGCTTGCGACGATTACCGTCGTATCCGCCGACTGGTCGAGCGGAGCGCTCTCGACGGTAACGACGACCGGAACGAGGACGGCAACAAACCGCCTCCTGGCTTGCGACACTTCGGACCAGGATATCGCCTCTTACGGAAGTCATCTCTACATCATACGAAGGTACATGGCGGACAACATCCTGAAAGTGAACGGAGCCTCTATCGATGCAGAAGGAATCGTATACCAGTATTCGACATTGGGCGCGACGGAACAAGGGACGGGTAATCCGCAGTGGATCGCGTTCGCCGGCGACACGAAGGCATATGTCTCGAGATACGAGTACAACACGATGTGGATAGTGAACCCTTCAGCGGAAGACGAATCCGACTTCAAGATCGGGGAAATCGATCTCTCGCAGTTCGCCGATGGCGATGGGATCGTCGAGATGTCAAAGATGGTGATCGTCGGCTCCAAGCTCTTCGTCTGCCTCCAGAGACTGGACAGGACCGACGCGTGGGACTGGATTCCGTCGAACACCGCGTACGTCGTCGTGATCGACACGGAAACGGATCTCGTCGTGGATGTCGATCCGGACACGGAAGGGGACCAGGCTGTGGAACTCCTCACGAGGAATCCCCTGGATATCAGGTACCTTCCCGAGACAGGTTTGGTCTACATCCAGTCCGTGGGGCGATATCCGGGCTTCGGAACGGATGCCGAGTACACGGGAGGCATCGAGACAATCGATCCCGCAACCTATCATGCCCAGTTGATCGTGGATGATGACGACGGTACCGGATCGGCCGCGTACGGAGGCAACGTGAGCGAGATGGTCCTGGCATCGGCGACGAGGGGGTATCTTGTCTCTTACGCAGGATGGGGCGACAACTCCGTGAGATCCTTCGATCCCACCACCGGTGCGGTTGGCGAGGTGATAGCAGGGCTTGCAGGTATCAACGTCGCCGGCCTTGCGGTGGACCGGCAGGGGTATCTGTGGGTGCTGGACGCGACGTACACGGCTCCGGGTGTTCGCGTCTTCGACACCGCCACAGACACGCAGGTCGGCGGGTTGATAGACCTCGGAGGCCTTTGCCCGACATCGATCGCCTTCGTCGATGTGGCCGAATGAAAGGGGTGGCGTGACAAGACTGATACTCATTCGGCACGGCGAGACCGGATATAGCGAAAGGCGGAGGTTCTGCGGATCGAGCGACCCGCCGCTCAGCCCTCGCGGGATAGAGCAGGCGCACAAGATCCGAGAAAGGTTCAACGGCGTCGGCATAAACGCCGTGTTCTCCAGCGACCTCCTGCGCGCGCGACGGACGGCGGACATCGCCTTCTCCGGCCATGACGCTGGAGTCACTGTTTCGCGAGCCCTGCGGGAGCTCAGCTTCGGAGTGTATGAAGGTCTCACACACGAAGAACTGCTCAGCCTGCACGGGGAATCCTATATGCGCTGGATTGAGGACCCGACATCTTCGACTCCTCCGGAAGGAGAGACGCTCGCCAGTCTGGACAAGAGGGCCCGATGCTTTATCGATGGTGAACTCCGCGATTACGAAGAAAAGGTGGTGGTTCTCGTCTCTCACGGAGGACCGATCAGGGCGATTGTCGGCCGGGCACTGGGGATCAGGGGGAAAGCCATCCTGAGTTTTTCGATCAGTCTGGGAAGCATTACGATCGTGGACCGTTTTCGGGATGTCTTTGCGGTGAGAACGCTGAACAACACGGGCCATCTTGGTTTATTGGAGGAATTGGAATGGGACGGTTGATACTTGCTACGGGAGGATCGAGGAGCGGGAAGAGCCGGTTCGCGTGCGACCTTGCTTCGGGGATCGGAGGCACGATCGTCTTCCTCGCTACCTGTGTTCCGGAAGACGATGAAATGAGGACCCGGGTCGAGGAACACAAGAAGAGACGTCCGGTAGAGTGGCTGACGATCGAGGAGCCTTATGATCCTCTGCGCATACTCAATGACCTGTCGGGGAACGCGGATGTGGTGATCCTCGACTGCCTGACATTGTTGATTTCAAACCTGCTCGCGAAAGATCTGAAGGATTCGCAGATCACAGCGCGGATATCCTCCATAGCAGCGGAGGGAAAGTCATCTCCGTTCGTCCTGATAGTCGTGTCGAATGAGGTCGGATGCGGGGTCGTGCCCGCGAACAGACTTGCGAGGCACTTCAGAGACATCGCGGGCATTTCGAATCAGATCATGGCAAAGAACGCCGACGAGGTATATCACCTCGTGTGCGGAATACCAACGAGAATCAAGGGAGGAGGAAGACCGTGAAGAGGCTTGAGGAAGTCCTGCAATCGATTCCACCTATTGACGAGGCCCTGATGAGCAATGCTCAGGAACGTCTGGATAATCTGACAAAACCGGCGGGAAGCCTGGGCCGCCTCGAGGAGCTGGCGAGGCTTCTGGTCGGGATCACGGGAAGAGAAGTGCCGGATGTCTCAATGAAGGCGATCGTTGTCATGGCGGCGGATCACGGCGTCACCGAAAGAGGCGTAAGCGCGTATCCCCGGGAAGTGACGGCGCAGATGGTCGATAACTTCCTGAGGGGCGGAGCAGCCATAAACGTGCTTTCACGGCTCGTGGGGACGAAGGTAATCGTTGTCGATATGGGAGTCGCCGGACGATTGCGGGCACACCCGAATCTCCTCGACAGGAAAATCCGGGAAGGGACCGGGAACATGGCAGACGGGCCTGCAATGTCGCGGGAAGAAGCGATCGCGTCCATTGAAACCGGTGTGGAGATTGTCGATTCTGAGATCCGGAAGGGACTCCACGTCTTGGGGACGGGAGACATGGGAATCGGCAATACGACATCGAGCAGCGCCATTGCGGCCGCGATCACAGGGGAGCCGGTGGAAGTTGTCACGGGGCGAGGGACCGGGATCGATGACGATACACTCGCCGTGAAGGTCAGGGTTATCAAGCAGAGCCTCCAGGTAAACAAACCCGACCCCGAAGATGGGCTGGATGTATTGAGCAAGGTTGGGGGGTTCGAGATAGGAGGCCTTGCCGGTGCCATGTTGGGAGCCGCGGGGCGCCGGATACCCGTGGTAATTGACGGATTCATATCCGGTGCGGCGGCTCTCATCGCGACCACACTGGAGCCCGGGCTAAAAAACTATCTCATCGCAGCTCACCGGTCCGTGGAGGCGGGGCATTCCGTGGTGCTCAATCACCTGGGACTCAGGCCTCTCCTGGATCTCGATATGCGTCTGGGAGAGGGTACGGGGGCCGCGCTTGTAATGAACATAGTTGAAGCGAGCGTCAGGATACTCGCAGAGATGGCCACGTTCGGCGAGGCGGGCGTTTCCGGAAGGAAGCACGCATGAGGTTCCTGGCTGCGATTCAGTTCCTGACGCTCCTGCCGGTGAGGATCCGTCGGGATCTGACTCCGGAAGATCTGGCGGGATCGACGGCCTTCTTCCCACTCGTGGGGCTCCTCCTGGGAGTGCTTCTCGCCGGCGTGGCGTATCCGGCTCTGGTCCTGTTTCCCCAGCCGCTGGTTTCGCCGATTCTCATCGCATTCCTTGCCTTCCTGACGGGAGCGCTGCATCTCGACGGGTTTGCCGACACGGCCGACGGGATGTTCTCGGGAAAGAGTCCCGAGCGCAAGCTCGCGATAATGAAAGACAGCCATATCGGCACTATGGGCGTGGTGGCCCTCATCCTTGTGCTGCTGCTGAAGGTCTCTTTCCTTGGTCGTCTGCCTCGGGAAGTCCTGATGCGCTGCGTGATACTGTTCCCATGCGTCGGCAGGTGCTGCATGGTCATACCCGCTTACGTTTTCTCGTATGCCCGGAAGGAAGGAGGAACAGGAGAAGCCTTTGTGAACAATCTTACGCTGAATTCCGTCGTTCCAGCCCTGCTGACAGGGGCGGCCGCTGCAGTTCTTCTGCTCGGAACCGGGGGCATCCTTTCGTTGGCTGCGGGCCTGGCATGCGCACTGCTCGTCGCCGGACTCGTGGCGAAAAGCATCGGCGGCGTGACCGGCGATGTCCTCGGAGCTGCAGACGAGATCTCTGAGACGGTCTTCCTCGTCGCACTCTTCGGATTTCATGCGTTCGGCGTGTCTTGTGTACCGTGGCACACAGGAAGGTGGTAGAGACGGGATTAGGGAGGAGAATCAAGCGGCGTACGGCCTGTCGTTTTGCATGGGAGGCAGACGAAGCTTGGAAAGGAGTTGTTGCGTGGAAAGCGGGTCCGAAAGCTCATATTGGGATCTCGGTTACGTACATGTGTATACGGGAGACGGGAAGGGAAAGACAACAGCAGCGCTCGGTCTCGCTCTCAGGGCTGCGGGCGCGGGGCTGCCGGTCTTCTTCGCGCAATTTGCAAAGGGCGGGCTCTACAGCGAGATAGCGGCCCTCAGGAGGTTTGAAGACCTCATCACGGTGAAACAGTACGGAGGAGAGTGTTTCCTGAACGCCCGGCCTTCACAGGATGATGTTGACGCCGCTCGGGCGGGGCTTGCAGAGGTGCGGGGCATTCTCTCTCAGGGCCGGCACAAGCTCGTCGTCCTCGATGAGGCCAGCATCGCCGTGCGTTTTCACCTCATGAGTGAGGAGGAATTGCTGGAGATTGTCCGTGCCAGACCTGCGCATGTTGAATTGGTGATAACCGGCCGGTACGCTCCGGTATCCCTTCTCGAGTCTGCCGACCTCGTGACGGCGATGCAGGAAGTGGACCACTACTTCAACCGGGGAGTGTTGGCCAGACGAGGTATCGAGGTGTGAGCAAGAATTCAGTACAGGTAGCAACGATCCTGCCTAAAGCACGAGAAGGAGATCTGAACAGATGGGTAAAACAATGATGAATGTCGAGCCGCTGGATTCTTCCGAGAATGCCCTTTCTCTCATATATGCGGCATGCCGACAATGCTACTCTCCAAAGTCCGCAGCCGAGATATTTGCAGGAGGGAGGGACGACGGGAAAAGTCGGGAGGAATTCGTCAGGCAGGTTGTCTCCTCGGGGCATGAAAGTCCTCTCGAACACGTCAAGTTTACGTTCGCGGTCGAAGGCGTGTCGAGGGCTCTCACGCATCAGCTCGCAAGGCACAGGATCGCCTCGTATTCGCAACAGAGCCAGAGGTACGTCAAGGGAGAAGATTTTGAATACATCGTGCCTCCTTCGATTGCGGAGGATACAGAGATGAAGCGTGTGTATATCGAAACGATGAAGAAGATCCAGGCGGCGTACGACCAACTCTTGGAAGGTTTTCGAGGGAAAGGGCTGAAGGGCGAGATCGCCAATCAGGATGCGCGGTTCCTCCTTCCTCAGGCGGCGGAGACGAAGATAGTAGTGACAATGAACTGCCGGGAGTTGCTGCACTTCTTCAAGCAACGGTGTTGCTCCCGGGCACAGTGGGAGATCCGGGCGCTTGCCCGGAAAATGCTTGAGCTATGCCGGCAGAGGCTTCCTGCGTTGTTTGAAGATGCGGGGGCGAAATGTGTCGCTCTCGGTTACTGCCCCGAAGGTGAGAGATTCACGTGCGGGAAATACCCGCTGAAGCAAGATGCATTGGGAGGAGAACATGCCGCGACAGAATGAAAGCACTGATCTACTGAGGAATCTGGACGCACATTCGCGAGTGACCGGAATCGGGAGTGTGCCGTTCACGGATCCGGCGCACGCAAGCGAGTTGATTCTGAAGTACTGTCCTGCAATCCCCTATGTGCCTCAGCTTACCAGGATGGATTTCAGGGAGAACATGTTTCTGCAGTTCTGCGAAAACCTGCCTTGCGTCAGGGTCGATCACGAGAAACAACACTACTTCTTCGACGAATCGATGGACAGGGATAAGGCATTGGCCGAATTCTGCGACTATGTTGCTTACGAGTGCTACGAGTATTTCAAGATAACGAAGGAACATTCGAGAGGGCTTCCCGTCATGCTCGATAAGTGCAGGGGAGAAGACAACACATTCCTCAAGACTCAGGTGACCGGCCCCGTGACTTATCTCCTGTCGTTGACAACGGGTGACAAGAAATCCCTCATTCATGATTCCCGATTTGCCGAGGCCATAACCATCGGTCTTGCCATGAAGGGCCTCTGGCAGGCGCTGGAGATCAAGAAGATCGGGAAGACTCCCCTCCTGTTTCTTGATGAGCCGTCCCTATGGGGTTTGGGGTCGGCGTACATGCCGGTCGACGCCGTGAAGGTTCGTTCCCTCATCGATTGCATGGTCGGTTACATAAGGGAACGCGATGAGAACGTTCTGTTAGGTCTGCACTGCTGCGGGAACACGGACTGGGGCGTATTGCTCGAATCGGATCTCGATATCGTGAGCTGCGACGCACACGGCTTTGGTGACAGGTTCATGCTCTATTCTGAGCAAATCGCGGGGTTCGTCAGGAAGGGAGGATTCCTCGCTCTTGGGATCGTGCCGACGTCTGAGTACAATGACGGCATCACCCAGGGAACAATTCTTGAGCGGCTCGAAACGGTCCTGGGAATTGGTGAAGCTAACGGGCTGGAGAAAGATTTGGTTCTGAAGAATTCCCTCTTCACACCTGCGTGTGGCATGGGACCCATGACAGAAGAGGACGCCGAAAAGGTGCTCGAACTTACCGCATCATTAGCAGAACAACTGGGAAATGCGTGTATGGCAAGATGATTGGAGGAAGTCGATCTATGCGCTGTGTATTCATGGTAATGTGTCTGCTACTATCGGGCTGCGGCCCTCTTGCAAGGACCGGGCAAGATTCTTTCACCCTGCATCCAGGCGATCTTCTCTTCCAGGATCTTGACGGGAGTCCATTCTGCGATGCGGTAGAGAAAGTCACACGGGGCCATCGCGGGGCTTCCCTCACTCACGTGGGGATTGCCGCGCGCGATACAGGTGGTGCGATCGTTGTGCTGGAAGCCGTGCAGGAGGGGGTGGTAGCCACTCCGCTGGACGCTTTCTTGGCCCGAAGCCGTGACGCGAATGAAAGACCGAAAGTACTCGTCGGTAGGCTCGAGAAACAGTACCGCCAACTGATTGAACCGGCGATCACCGAAGCCTTCGCTCTCAAGGGCAAGCCTTATGACAAGGTGTTTGACATACAGAACGACGCCTACTACTGCTCCGAGCTTGTCTACGTGTGCTTCCGGAATGCCAACAAGGGACAGCCGCTTTTCGAGCTTCATCCCATGACATTTATTGATCCCGATACGAAAGAGACATTTCCGGCGTGGAAGGAGTATTTCGCGGAACTCAAGGTCGAAATTCCAGAGGCGAAACCCGGGCTCAATCCCGGCGGCATTTCCCGATCGCCGGTCTTAGAAATCGTACACGCATACGGCGTCCCCGCCGGATGGAAAGGAACCAGGTAGCGGACTCACTCAGAGGAGATAGGACCTGTCGTTGGTTTGGGAGATAGCCACCCGGTACGTAGGGGGATCTGAAAAAGGGATATTCGGACCTCAGGTCTACCCGGCACCGGCAAACGAACAGTGGGGCAGATATGGTTTCTCCATTCATGATTATCTATGTTCCCCCTGTCCCCTTCTCATAGGCACTGGCGCATATGTGAGCAGGCCGCTGGCCCCTTGTCGATTGGTGGGAACGACATCCAGACAGGCTCTGGGAAACGAGAGGTGGGGGCTACCGGAATGTTCGTCGGAACGTTCTAGATTGACCACCCCGGACAGAAAGGTACCGATATGGAACTCCATGGACCGAGTGGAAGAGTGTGTATGTTGGCCTCAGTATCAGTTTCTGCAATTGCCGCAGTAATTCTCGCTGCATTGCCGTTACGAGCTCAGGACGCTGCGCCGCCCGTAGACGATGTTCCTGCAATCACCTGTTCGGTTTGCGCCACTTCGTGCTGGGCATAGCGGACTATACGGGCAGGAGCAACCTGCACGATTTCATCGTGGAGACGGCCGTGCAGCCGAGGAATACATTGACGGCAGGTCTGCAGATCCACTTCTTCCGACTGGACGAGGACAAGGACGCATGGAGAGCACCGAATCTCTCGGTTGTACAGAGGGACGTTACAGGACAGGCAGACACGGAGCTTGGCTCGGAAATCGATCTCTTCGCCACGTACAAGGTCAAGAATTTCGAATTCCACACCGGACTCGCCTGCTTCCTTTCGGGGGAGTATGTTGAGGATACAACAGGAAGGGACAAGGATGCCTGGTGGCAGTACGTTCAGGTCCTCGTGAAATTCTAGGGGAGTGCGAAGGAAAAGATATGTTCAAGAAGGTCATCACGACAGTCGTGGTCGTCGTTCTAACTCTCCTGGCGATCTATGCTCTTTTTCCAAGAGCAGAGGGAAGGAAGGAAATCCTGCTCTACTGCGGCGCGGGCATCCGCCCCGCTGCAGACGCCCTGATAAAGGCATTTGAAGAGGTTGAGCGCGATATCAAGATCGACGCCAGCTATGGGGGAAGCGGCAAGCAGGTGGGACAGATAGCGACGATCCAGAAGGGGGATCTCTTTATGCCCGGAGCTGAGTTTTATATCGATACGGTCCTGGAGAAGGGACTTGCATTCGAGGATACCAAACGTGCCGTGGCATATTTCGTGCCCGTCATATTCGTTCAGAAAGGAAATCCCAAGAGCATCACTTCCCTGCAAGATTTCAAGAAGGAGGGGCTTCGAATCGGATTCGGCGATGAGCGTTCGTGTGCCGTCGGGGAGAAGATCCTCAAGATCCTCGAGAAGAACAAGATGCCATATTCTGAACTCGAAAAGAACGTGGTCTGCAAGAGTGGGACCGTCAACGAATTGGGTGTCGCAATTCAATTGCGCAATGTGGATGCGGTTGTGCTTCTGGGATGCTAATGCCCGCCACTTCATCGAACACGGCGATATCATACCGATACCAGCTGAACAGAACATCCTCTCGACCATTCCCATAGTGCTGCTCAAGTCCTCGAAGCATCCGAATGAGGCGCGCGCGTTCATCGATTTTGTTACCTCAGAGAAAGGGAAGGATATTCTGCGAGATAAGGGATACACGGCGAGCCCCCCGTAGTCGCGACTCATCTGTATTCCCAACAGCATCCTTCAATACCTGCAGCAAGGAGTAGATCAAGCAGCCCTCGGAGACGGGAGAGAGAAACGATAACAGAAAATTCTTGACAGCGGATTGGTGTGCGGTAGAATATTAGGCACGCCTAACATTGGGAGGTACTAGGTCTTTGGAGGACAGGATTCCCTTGACAACCGAATTTGTATTGAGTGCGAGCCTGGAAGATTACCTTGAAGCTATCTTTCTCATTGTGGCAGACAAGCAAGCTGCGAAGGTCGGGGACATATCCAAGAAGCTCAAGGTAGCGAAGCCTTCAGTGACCGGAGCGTTGCAGTCGCTGAGAGAAAGGGGCTTGATCAACTACCGGCCCTACGATGTTGTCACGCTCACGCCGGAAGGGACGGCGATCGCCGAGCGGGTGGTCCGAAGGCATGAGGTATTGCGAAGCTTCCTCGAGAAAGTTCTGAACGTACCTCTCGATAAGGCTGAAGATGCCGCCTGCAAGATGGAACACGCCGTGCGCGGAGAGATCATCGACAGGTTTGTTCAGTTCCTGGAGTTCGTTGAGGCGTGTCCTCGGGGAGGCGAGAAATGGATCAAAGGATTCTCGCACTACTGCGAGCATGGGAGAGACTACAAGTATTGTGAAAGATGCCTTTCGCTGTGTCTGGAGGAGGTGAAACAAAAAGCCGCGCAGAAGGAGGAGGGGATGGCCGAGACGATGAAACTCAATGAAGTGGGCCCCGGCCGTAAGGCAAGAATAACCAAGGTTCAGGGCAAGGGAGAGGTGAAAAGGCGCATCATCGATATGGGTGTTACACCAGGAACATTTGTGGAGGTGGAACGCGTGGCGCCTCTGGGCGATCCTATAGAGATACGAGTGAAGGGTTATCATCTCTCGTTGAGGAAGGAAGAGGCGGCTCGGATCTTCGTGGAACTCGAGTAGCGGTCGCCGGAGAAAAAAAAGAGCGCACAGCTGTGGAAAGGAAATCGTAGGTGAGGCCGCTCGGATTGGTGCGACAGGGTGAGAGGGTTCGAGTCATAGCGATTCACGGAGGCCGAGGATTCCGAGCCCGGCTTGCGGCCATGGGAGTCCTGCCCGGGGCGGTGATAGAGGTCGTTTCGAACCGAGGACAGGGTCCGATTCTCCTGGCGATTATGGAGGGTCGCATGAGTCTGGGAAGGGGCATGGCGCAGAAGATACTCGTAGAGTAAATTTTTTTGGGTTTGCTGTTAGGCAACCCTAACATGGCGCGCGGAGAACGAAAGGGAGGAAGATGCGTGAACGAATGACTGTTGCATTGGCAGGCAATCCCAATTCCGGGAAGACGACGATATTCAATAGCTTGACGGGAACCCGGCAGCACGTGGGCAACTACCCCGGCGTCACCGTTGAGAAGAAGGAAGGATATCGTACCCACGGGAATGCCGAGCTTCACATAGTCGATCTTCCGGGTACATACAGCCTCACGGCCTACTCTGCTGAGGAACTCATCGCGAGGAATTTCGTGGTGGATGAGAATCCGGATGTCGTGGTGGATATCGTCGATTCCTCGAACCTCGAACGGAATCTCTACCTGGCGGTCCAGATCCTCGAGCTGGGAGCGCCGCTGATTCTCGCCTTCAACATGAGCGATGTGGCCAAGCGGCGCGGCCTGGAATTCGACACGCAGAAGCTCTCAGAATTGCTCGGCGCTCCCATCGTTCATACGGTGGGCCATAAGGGTGTGGGGTCGGAGGATCTGCTGGATCGTATCGTCGCCGTCGACACCCACGAGCCGGAGCATCGGCCGAAGATTATGCATTACGGGCGCGAAATCGACGAGGAGTTGGAGAAAATCCGGACTCTGATCCATGCCGAAGAGACGATTCCGGAGAGATATGATTCCCGCTGGATTGCCCTGAAACTTCTGGAGAGCGATGACGAAGTCCGGAGCAAGATTCACTCGACCAAGGTGCTTTCCCAGGTTGACGCGAGTATCCGGCATCTCGAGGGGATCTTCGGAGACGGCTTGGAAGTCGTTATTCCCGAACGAAGGTACGCGTTCATCTCCGGCGCCTGCCAGGAAGCGGTCAGAAGCACTGTTGAAACGAGGCATACCGCTTCGGACATGATCGACTCCGTGGTCACGAGCCGCCTGCTCGGCATCCCCATCTTTCTCGGTCTCATGTACCTGGTGTTTCACCTCACATTTTCCTTCGGGGAGCCCGTGATGGGATGGTTGGAACATCTCTTCGGCTGGCTGGCCGAGACCGTTTCCGGCCTCTGGCAGGAAGAATCGATTTCCCCGCTGAAAGGGCTTCTCGTCGATGGGATCATCGGCGGCGTGGGAGGCGTTGTCGTATTCCTTCCGAATCTACTGCTTCTGTTTCTGGCGATAGCCGTGCTCGAGGATTCGGGCTACATGGCAAGGGCCGCATTCATAATGGACCGACTCATGCACAAGATAGGACTGCATGGAAAAAGCTTCATCCCCATGCTCATCGGTTTCGGTTGTACCGTTCCCGCGATCATGGCGACACGAACGCTGGAGAACAGAAGGGACCGGCTGGCGACGATAATGGTCCTGCCTCTCATGAGCTGCGGTGCCAGGCTGCCGATCTACGCGCTTATCATCCCCGCATTCTTTCCGCCGAAATGGAACGCGCCCATGCTGTGGATCGTCTATCTCATCGGAGTCATCCTCGCCGTACTCTTCACAAGACTACTGCGTTCGACCGTTCTTAAGGGCGATGCCCCTCCTTTCGTGATGGAACTGCCTCCTTACCGCGTGCCTACGGTAAAGGGAGTCGTGATACACGTGTGGGAAAGGGCGTGGCTCTTCCTCAAGAAGGCGGGGACGGTGATCCTCGGCATTTCGGTCTTACTCTGGATTCTCACGAATTATCCGAAAGCTCCCGAGGCCGAGCTTGCCGGATTACCGGGTGAGGAGGCACGCGCCGAGGCCGACCGTTCCTATTCGATGGCGGGCCGCGTAGGACACGCGCTGGGCCCCGTACTTAAGCCGCTCGGATTCAATGAGAATCTGGCGACGCCCCTCATCGGAGCACTCGCTGCGAAGGAGATCTTTGTGGCTCAGCTCGGCATAGTGTATTCGATGGGCGAGACCGATGAGGAGTCGGAGACGCTCCGTGACCGGCTGAGAGCCGATTACAATCCTCTTCAGGCCTTCTGTATCATGCTCTTCACACTCGTAAGCGCCCCGTGCATCGCAACGCTTGCCATCGCAAGGCGTGAGACCAACTCGTGGAAATGGGCTCTCCTACAATTCGGCGGGCTTACGGCCCTTGCCTACGCACTTACCGCCATTGTGTACCAGGCGGGAAGTCTTCTGGGCCTCGGGACGGGTTGAGACGGCATGGTTTGAGTTTCACTGTTCAATGAAGAAAGGTGTATCCGAAATGAAAAATGGAATCTTTGTATCCTTTGGGTGCTCAGCAATAATGGTCTTCCTCCTTGTGACCTGCGCGTCGGTCGCTGAAGCCGAAGACGCGGAGAAAAAGGGAATCTCGTTGCATGAGAATATCTCTCTCACAGGTCTCATTGAAGTGGAGGCCTACATCGAAGAGAACGGAGACACGAAGTCCGATGTCACCTTGGCCACCGCCCAGATCGGGCTTTCGGCCGAGATTAATGAGAGGCTATCAGCGGATATTGTCCTCCTCTGGGAGGAAGACGACACCGAACCGGTTGATATCGACGAGGCATTCGTGACGGGATCGTTTGGAGAATGGTCTATCAGGGCCGGCAAGATATACGTTCCTTTTGGAAGCTTCCGCAGCCATTTCATATCCGACCCCATGACCCTCGAACTCGGAGAAACAAGGGAAACGGCACTCGATATCTCATTTACGCGAGGGTTCTTTGGGTCTCACATTGCAGTCTTCAACGGTGATGTCGCGATCGACGGCGGAGAGGATGATAGCATCAACAACATCGTGGCGGCTGTACGGTTCGATCCGACCGAGCACCTGAGCATTGGTGCTTCGTGGGCGCGCAACATAGCGGACA
>CAYMFW010000118.1:0-14443 GCA_964389785.1 uncultured Planctomycetota bacterium | reverse complement strand
CCGATCGCCAGAAACGCCGCGGTCGTATTCAGCAGATCATAGGCCGGCGACAACTCGAGCTTCCCGGCCCTCGTGATAAGAGAGAAGTTCTTCAGATGCATGTCCTCGTTTCCTACCAGGAAACAGAACAGGAGCCGTCTGAACAGCCTCGCCGCCTCGATCGCCGGGAACGTGCACATCGAAACGACGTCCACCACTTTCTCGATGCTCGAGTCATACTTCGTCTCCCGGCCCCTTCCGGAAAGCTGCGCGAAATCCTCCATCGCCAGCTTCCGGTTCCGTCCGACCCGGTCGAATCGCTTCACGAAGTAACTCATCGATCCGTCACTGCAGTACACCAGGCCGTGCAGGGGGACCTCGATCCCCGCGGCGGTCGCCATGCGCATGGTCACGTCCTCGTTTTCCGCCAGTTCCGGGAACGTCGCATGCTGCGGTTTCACGACGAATCTTCCCCCCCGGTCTACGATCTCGAAGGAGGCATCCCGTGCACTCAATCGCACGCTCAGCTTCGGCTGAACGCCCTGGATGCACATCTTCGCGGCCCGCGCCACCGCTTCCCTGCGCTGCTCCTCGGACGAATACGGGAAGTCCCTGAGTTCTTCCAGCCGTGACGACAGTCGGCGAAGCCCTTTGCGCGAGTATCTCTCCGCCCCGCATTCCTCGTACGTGATCGGGCACCGGCTCACTGCGTCTCCTCGACCGTCACGGCCCCTACCAGATCACCCCCCACCGCCATCAGCTGTCCGAAACAGTCGATCCTGTCGATCTTCGCCTGACGCAGGAGCCCCTCGAGCATCTCGCCTTCCGGAAGCAGGCCCTCGAAGAACGGCGGGAATCGGCTGAACTCATACCTGCCCTGTTCGACGGACATCGTTTGCGAAATCGGCGGCCCGCCGTATTCATCGAAGTAGATGAACGTGTACTTCGAGCCCCTTTCGATCTCCTCCAGCTCACCCGCCCTCACCCCATGCATGGAAACAGTCGCGCGCCTCATCATTCCCCGACCCCTTTCACGCCTCCGCTCGTTTCATCTTCGAGCTCGCTCATCAGCGGCGACTCCGCCTCCAGCCGTATGTTCAGCACCGACAGTATCCGCGACGCCGTGTCTATACGAACGGTCGTCTTCCCCTTTTCCACCTCGAACACGGCCGTCTTTCCGACACCCGCAAGGCGAGCCACCTCGGCCTGCGTCAGCCCGCTTCTCTTCCTGTGAAACCTCACAATCCTACCAAGGTCATCTGGTATCTTCATATCCACTTTCAGCAGTCTCCGTTTCGGAACGTGATATTTACCGCGTTCGTGATAATATACGACCTCCAAACCGACGTTGTCAATCCCGATCCCGAATTGAAACGAGAATATTACCTCTATCGCGTTAATATTCTCCGTCCAATAGCTGTTCCAGCTCGAAACGTGGCTCTAAACGTGCTTAATTATCGCGATAGCGGGAAAATGTGCGTTCTTCCGTGCGTGAAGAGCTAGCCCTGCGCGTCTCCTCCGCCCGGTGCTTTGAACAGCCCCAGCGCCTCCTCGAACGCCTCCACGTCCACTTCCGTGTTCCGGCAGGGGCCTTCGCGGCGGACGTTGGGGATGCCGACGATGACAATCACCGGACTGGTATCGCGGATGCCGGCCGCCAGATCGCGCTCGCAGGCGACGGCGACGACGGCTTCCGGCTTCTCCTCGGCGACTACCTTGCGTGCCTGCTCTCCCCCGCCTACCGTGTAGGCGGACACCCCGTACTTCTCCGCGACCTCCAGAACGTTCTGCCGCACGTCCTTGCGAAGGCATCGGGGAAGGAGGACGATCGTGCGGTCGGTCTTCTTCGCGACCGCGCCGGCCAGCGCGTTGTTGAGCTTGATGAACGAGTGTCCGACTCTATCCTTCGAGTATCCACACAGGTGCGCAAGCCGCAGAAGAAACGGATTCATGAAGTGAAGCACCAGGCGGCGGGAAACCCGGCCGACCAGTATCGCCCTGCCCGTCGCCATCGAAAGCCCCAGCGTGAGAAGCCACAGGCTGGAGAGCATGATGAACACGCCGGCGAATGCGACGGTCGCGATGCCGAGATACGGATGGATCTCCCTCATGCGGGGCAGGATCAGGTACGAGCCGAGCACGACGATGCCCCAGTATATGATGAGAAGCAGGCACAAAAACGCGGTGAACGGCCGGGCGGTTTCGTGGATGTCGCCCTCGTGGGCGTCCACGTTGCCGTCCCAGTCGTGCCATTCGTCGCCCAGCTTGCGCCCGGCCACCTCTCTTTCGTCGTGTTCTTTCATTACTTATCGAAAATCGGGGACAGACACGATTTCGAAAATGGGGACTGACTCGATTTCGAAAATGCGGACTGACTCGATTCCGAAAATGCCGACTGACTCGATTCCGAAAATGGGGACTGACTCGATTTCGAAAATGGGGACTGACTCGATTTACGGACCGAGCGAAGCGAGGTCGTAGAATCGTGTCTGTCCCCGATTTTCGTCTGTCCCCGTTTCGTCTGTCCCCAATTTTCGCGCCTGAATCTCAAAGTTTCCCCAGCCTTTCAACCGCCTCCGTCAGCCGCTCCTCGTTCACCGTCAGCGCCGCGCGGACGTAGCCCTCCCCGCTCGGCCCGAAGCCCAGGCCCGGCGTCAGCACCATGTCCGCGCTGTCCAGCAGGTGCGCCGCGAACGACGTGGAGTCGTGCCCCTTCGGCACGCCGATCCACACGTAGAACGTCGCGCGCGGGCGGTTCACCTTCCAGCCCAGCTCCTCCAGGCCGTCGCACAGGATGTCCCGGCGGCCCCGGTAGACGGCAAGCATCGCCGCAAGGGCCGCCTCGCCCTCGCTGCTCAGCGCCGCGATGCCCGCCTCCTGCACCGCGCCGAAGATGCCCGAGTCCAGGTTCGACTTCAACTGAGCGAGCGCCGCCACCACCTCCGGGTTGCCCACCGCGAAGCCCAGGCGCCAGCCCGTCATGTTGAACGTCTTCGACAGCGAGTGGAACTCCACACAGCAGTCCTTCGCGCCCGGCACCGACAGGATGCTCCGCGGCCTGCCCTCGTACACCATCTCGTTGTACGCCGCGTCGTGCGCCAGGACGATGTCGTTCTCCCCGCAGAAGGCGATCGCTTTCTCGAAGAAATCGCCGCCGGCCGTCGCGCCCGTCGGGTTGTTCGGATAGTTCAGGAACATCAGCGCCGCGCGCTCTCTCGCGTCGTCCGGTATCGCGTCCAGGTCCGGCAGGAATCCGTTCTCCTCCAGGAGCGGCATGATAACCGGCTCCCCGCCCGCGAACGAACTGCCTGATTTATACGGCGGGTAGCACGGGTCCGGCACCAGCGACACGTCGCCCGGGTTCATCACCGCCAGCGGCAGGTGCGCGATGCCCTCCTTCGTGCCTATCAGCGGCAGTATCTCCGTCACCGGGTCCAGCTCCACTCCGTAGCGCCGGCTGCACCAGCGCGCGTACGCCTCGCGCAGCTCCGGCTTGCCCTGGTCGAGCGCGTAGCGGTGATTCGCCGCCTCGCGCGCGCCGATCTCCAGCGCTTCGATGATGAAGTCCGGGGTGGGACGGTCCGGGTCGCCCACACCCAGGTCGATGATGTCCCGGCCGGCCGCGCGGGCCGCACGCTTCTTCTTGTCGATCTCCGCGAAGAGATACGGCGGAAGCTCCTGCAGTCTCTGCGATTTCGTGAACATCATTCCTCCTTGTTGGTGCGGTGCGAACACTACGCGTTACGAATCCTGTGCAAGCAAGTCCTTCAACTGCGGGACCAGCGGAGGAAGGTCCTCTTGAATCGTACGCCAGATGATGGATAGATCGACGCCGAAATACTCGTGCACGACTATGTTGCGTATATCACGAATATCCTGCCAGGGAATATCGGGGTATTTGCTCAGAATCTCGTCAGGCATGTGCCTCGCGGCTTCGCCGATAACAGTCGGGTTTCTGAGGACTGCGTCCACACACCACTCATCCGCAGCGAACTGATCATGGTTCAGCTCGGACGTGTGGGCTATGATCTTCTGCGCCGCCTCCAATGCATCGCCGACGCGTATTCGCCAGTCTCTACGCGGCATGAACGGCCTCCCGCAAAACCTCGTCCCGCATTTCCTCCCTCAGCGCATCCCGTGTTACCAGATCGGCCTGCGAACCGAGAATATCCGAAAGATATCGGCGAATACGCGCGAATTCCAGAAGCCCGGGCGACTTCATGAATTCCACAAGCAGGTCCACATCACTCTCGTCCGAGGCCTCCCCCCGTGCAACGGAACCGAAAACAGACAGGGACGCAATCCCCATACTGTGCAGGTCCGCCTGGTGTTCCTTCAGTTTCCGGAGCACCTCACTGCAATCCATACCGGCATATCCTCCCCAAGTTGCGGAGCCAAACCCTTCCAGACAATGATAATACTACCAGACACGCCCACTTACGACAACAGGGCTCCCCCGCTCACCCGCCCGACACCCACTTCCGAAGCCGCCCGGGCACCCTCGCCAGAATGGCCTCTTCGGCCCGGCAGAACCACAAACAGAACCATCTCGATATGCCGTAGCCGACAAGCGCCCCGGCATACACGTCCGACGGCCAGTGCGCCTGCGCGAGGAAGCGGGAGACCCCGGTCGCCGCGGCCAGGAAGAAGAACAGCCACGCCAGCCGCGGGTAGACAAAGGCCAGGAACGTGCACAGCGTGAACGCGAACGCGGTGTGACCGGACGGGAAACAGACGCTTCCTCCGTCCACCCACGCCCGAAGGAAGGCGAGATACCGGGGCACGGTGTCGTCGACCGCCGGGCGGAGCCGCCCCGCCATACGCTGAATGAACCATACGGCCAGTGCGGAGACGATTGCCGCCATGACGAACGCAACGAAGTACCTGCGGCGCTTCGGGTCGTGCACGGCGACGATCACAAACGCAACTATCGCGGCATAGAACGCGCCGAACTGCTTCACGAAATCCCAGAAACGGCCCGCGAGAATGCGCTTGGCGAGCCGATGGCCCGTTGACTGCGGGATGTCCTCACACAGGTACGCCTTGATGTCCGCTCCCGGAGACAGCGTCGTTTCATACTCTTCGGGCGGCTGATGCGGCCTGCGGATCGTAATCGTAACCGACGCATCTTCCCTGTCGGGATTCGTTTTCTCCAGAACCTTCCTGGTACGGGCACGGTACACGCTGTGATAGACATTGCGATACCAGACCTCTATCGGCCCATCGGCCGCAAACAGCGCCGCCAGCACGCAGACGTGCACCGCCAGCCACGCAAGGCGCCTCCAGGGGGTTCTGCCGTTGATCTCATCCATAACGGACTATAATAGATTTCGGGGACATGATAAAGCGAAGCGTACGATGAACGGGGACAGACTTAAGTCTGTCCCCGTTCATCCTGAACCTGCTCTATTACCGGCCTTATCAAGAAACTTCCCGTGAACCCGAACTCGCGCACGCAACGGACCGCTGTCTTCAATCTCGATCGTATCGGGCGCTCCGAAACTCGTCTGGTACACCCCGCCATTTTCCGCCGTGAGCAGCGCATCGACCGGAGCACTGTTTCAAACCAGCTCCTTCCCGCCAGCCTTCACGGAATCTATCAACGTCCCTCGGGTCTTGCTCAGCTTCAGCTGCAGCGGGCCCGTATAGATCTCCGCCGCATGCTCGTTCTCTTTCACTTCCACCTTATCGGAAGTACCTATATCCAGCGCGGCGTCCGAACCACCTCGCAGGAGATCGGCAGGGTGAATCTCTCTCGTCCTCCTGCTATTGCCACACCTTCTCGCTCGCACCTCTTCACGAGTTGTCCCAGATGGGCATTTGCATCCTCGAGGATCTCCGGCTTGTCATCACCCGTACAGTCCAGCTCACCGGCAAGCAACTCTTCGCATACAATCGTTCTGCCGTCGATGTTCCACGTCATCCGCGCGACGTATTGCGTAACCAGAACCGCCACGCGCAGTGTCTTGCAGACCCTCAGCGTGATCGCAACCGACGTCCCTGCCTTCCCCGCCGCGTAGTGCAGACAGTCGTCTGTATTCACCGGCCGACCCGTCAATAGATACCACAGACTTCGCACGACTACTCCTCCTACCAGAACAGCTTGAATAAGGTAAAGGCGCCCAGAACACACGTAGCCACGCCCACGCTGACGCGAAGGGTACTATCGGACAGCTTGCGCACGGTCAGCGTCGCGACCGGCACCGACAGCACCGCCCCCAGCGTCAGCGGAAGCGCCAGGGACCAGTCCAGGTTCTTCTTCAACAGAAGATACGTGATAAGCCCCACCAGACACGTCAGGGACTCCGCCAGCGACGTGATGGCAACCGCCTTCTTCGCCGACAGTCCGGACACCACCTGCCCCGACGTGACGAGAGGGCCGTAGCCGCCCCCGCTCAGCCCCTTGTTGAACGCCGCCACCGCTCCGAGCACTATCAGGTGCCCCCGCCGGTACCGAAGCTGTCGACGAATCGTCAGGAGCGTCGTCAGTCCCGCCAGAACGATGATGATTCCGATCGTTCCGGTGAGATATGCCTTCGGCACGCTCACGGCAATCGTTACGGCCGCGACCGTCCCGATCACGCTCAGGAGCGAGAGCATCAGCGCCGCGGACCGCGCCTGCGGGTCGCGAAGCAGGTCGACGTTCCCGTCACGCTGGTGCATGATCGCGGCGGCCAACCCCGTCACGAACTCGCTCAGCAGAACACAGGGAACGATAGCGAGCGGCTCGAATCCGGCGAGAAGAAGAAGCGGCGTGAGCGTCGTGCCGTATCCCATGCCCAGGCTCGAATCGACGTATTCGCAGATAAGCGCCGCCAGGAACACGGCAAGCACAACGCACGGCCCCATCCCCGCCACGAAGCGAGGCGTCACGCTGAATCCTGGTATCGCGGCCTGGAGACCCAGCAGACAGACGACGCCAAGCACAAGCAGCGCCCATATCCGAATACGCCGCTGTCGAATGCTGAACACACTCCCCATTCTCTTCACCGGTACCGAATCGTTCATGTACACTCCTTCCGTCCGTCGGCCATGTGGATCTCCCAACCCGTCCGTGGCCATATCGCAACCCCCGTGCCAGCAGCCCACGTTGCCTCAAATCGTCCTATAGACCACCTTCACGGCATGCCGGCGCAGAAATCAGTCATATATGGTGGCGCGGCACCGTCATATATGGTACCCTTTCAGTGTCATATAACAGGAGGCCCCATGAAGGAGTTCCACCCCGTACTGCTGAATGTCTGGCGCGAGGCGTGCAGACACATCGAGATCGTGGAATCGGCGGCGGCGATAGCGCCGATGCTGAAGCGGGACCTCCCGCTCGACCGGCTTATCGTATACAGGATTGATGAAGGCAGGAGCTGCGTTGAAGCAATCGTCGAGACACGAGTCGACGGCGAACGATGCGAGCCCTCCGCGCCCCGGGAATGCTCGAAAGCGGAGATGAAGAAACTTCTCGAATGGTGCCGCGGCGGACGCCCCACCCACTCCCCGCCGCAGAAGCGTCGCGCCGGCCATCTTCAAATCATCGTCCCGGATGACGTCGAGGGCGATGTCATCGCCGGCCCGCTCGGCGATTCCGACGGCACGCACGGGGCGCTGGTTCTCATCGCCGCGCCCGGCAAGGCGTTCACCGCGCGCCACGTCGCCGTCGCGGAAACCCTGCGGGATCCGCTCTCGGTCGCTCTCAGAAACGATCTTCACATAAGGGAACTGGCCATCCTTCGGGAGGCGGCCGAGGCCGACCGGCGCTCGCTGCTGTCGCGGCTGGGCCGCAAGGGGCTGGCTGATACCATAGTGGGCTCGCAATCGGGACTGCGCGAGGTCATGCAGCGCGTCCAGCTCGTCGCGCCGTCCGACGCGCCGGTATTGATCTTCGGGGAGACCGGCTCAGGCAAGGAACTCATCGCGCGCGTCATTCACGGCCGCTCGCCCCGCGCCGACAAGCCCTTCATCCGCGTCAACTGCGGCGCCATCCCCCCCGAGCTGATAGATTCCCAGCTCTTCGGTCACGAGGAGGGCGCGTTTACCGGGGCGTCCGGCACGCGCAAGGGATGGTTCGAGCGCGCCGACGGGGGCACGCTGCTCCTCGACGAGGTCGCCGAGCTCCCGCCGGCCGCGCAGGTTCGCCTGCTCCGGATCCTCCAGGACGGCTGGCTGGAGCGCGTCGGCGGGCACGATTCCATCCATGTGGATGTACGCATCGTAGCCGCCACCCACCGCGATCTCGCGGCCATGGTCGCCGAAGGCAGGTTTCGCGAGGATCTCTGGTACCGGATCGCCGTCTTCCCCATCGTCCTTCCGCCCCTGCGGCACCGCCGCGAAGACATCCCGGACATCGCCCGGCACTTCGCCAGGCGCGCCGCGACCCGCTTCGGCCTGGCCGAGGCCATGCCCACCGACGAGGATATCGACCTGATGCTGTCCTACGACTGGCCCGGCAACGTACGAGAAGTGGCGGCCGTGATGGACCGAGCTGCGATACTGGGGAACGGTGCACGCCTGGAGGTCGCCGGCGCCCTCGGCTTCATCAAGGAGCTTCCCTCCTCAGGCACACCCGGGACGGCCGATACAACAGGCCCGGCCGGTATCATGTCCCTCGAGGCGGCCATACGCAGCCACATCGAAGCGGCTCTCCGCAAGGCCGCCGGTCGCGTAGAGGGCCCCAACGGCGCCGCCCGCCTGCTCCACATCAACCCCAACACCCTCAGGGCGAAGATGCGAAAGCTGCGCGTCGAGAGGAAGAAGTTTCGGGGGTAATGCCGGCGGCCTACACCCTCGGGGGTATTGTTGTCTTTTTCCGTGCCAGGAGCTAAGATAATGCCGGGGTAATGGAGGAGGGAGAAGATACGCACCAGGAGAAATGCACAGGAGGAATACATATGGAAAAGGGCCGGGAAGTATTGACAGAGGCATGGGAAGACAGGAAAGGACCGGCGGTATTTGCCACCGTTGACAGGGAAAACAAGCCAAACGTGATTTATGTGGGAGATATCCGGTATCAGCCGGAAACGGGAATTATCGTAGCGGACAACTATTTCCACAAGACACGGGAGAACATAAAGAACCAAAGCAGCGGCGCTATGGTGTTTCTCACGAACAAAGGCAAGGCGTATCAGGTAAAGGGCTCTATAGAATATCATACGGAAGGGAAGATATTCGAGGACATGAAGAAATGGCACAACGCCAAACATCCGGGTGTCGCCGCCGTTGTTCTCAACGTGGAAGAGATCTATTCAGGCGCCGAAAGGATTGCGTAAGTCGCTAAAGAAACTCGAAACCGGTGAAAAAGGCGGAATTCAGCACCGTCGCTGACTGGTTCAGCTTCCCGTAAGCCGCGAGGTGACGGCCCGGCTTCGGTTCATGTCCAGCCGTGCCGATAGCACGTTTCGTACATGGCGACGACGTTTTCCGGCGGACTCACCGCCTGGATATTGTGGCACGGCGCGAGTATATAGCCGCCACCCTCCCCCAGTATCCGGAGATTATCCGTCACCTCCCGGCGCACGTCTTCCACACTCCCGAACGCCAGCGTGTGCTGGTTGTCCATGGCCCCGTGGAATACCACCGCGTCGCCGAAGTCGCGTTTCAAGCCGTCCCTTTCCATCCCCCTGCAGCGCCACTGGATCGGATTGAGCACATCCATCCCGATCTCGATGAGATCGGGTACCACGTCCCTTACCGCCCCGTCGCTGTGCGTAAACACGTACGCACCCGCGTCATGCGCCAGGTCCATCATGCGCTTCATCCGGGGAAGCAGAAACTCCCTTATGTGGTCGGGCGAAAACAGGAGCCCTTCCTGCGAGCCGAGGTCCTCCGCAATGTACGTAACCATCACCCGGCCGGGAATCCGGTCGTATATGCGTTCGGTACTGCGGTACGCAAGATCGAAGAGCTTGTCCAGGCAGTAGTGGACCATTTCCGGGTTCAGCGCCAGGTCCATATACGCCTGTTCCTGACCGCGAAGATCGCAGTAGGTGAGGAAGGGCTCGGAGCCGCCCCCGCGGATCGGCTTGTCCTCGTGTCCCTCGATCCGCGCGGGGATGTGCGAGTAGTCCCACCAGTCCGGATCGGGCCATGTATAATTCTTCTCGATCTGCTCGACCGATTCGTAGTCGGCCAGCGGGTGATGGATACATTCCGTGTACTCACCGGTCTCATACCGTATCGTCCTGCGGCGGCAGCCGAACACATCCTCCCCCGGCGGCAGGGCGGGGCCGGTATACTTCGGACCGACGGTGATCGGACGATCCACGTGCAGCCGCGCCAGCGCCTCGTCGAGATCCTCGCACCCCAGATAATCCAGAAGTTTCCTGGACGCCTCCGAGGTTGCCCAGTAGTCCATCGGAATGCGGTCCGGCTTTGCTCCCGTCAACACCGCCTGCCAGCGCTCACGGGCCGTCATCGTTTCTCTCGGCATCAGCAGCACTCCTGAAGAAATGATCGCTTCACTCAATGACTCGCCGTGGGTTTCACGGCCGGTATAGTGTTCGATCCGTCGAAGAGCAAGGAACTCAGTCCTCCCTGTCGGGCGGATCGCACACCTTCGTCATCCGGTGGATGTCAAGTTCGCGCCTCCTCCGATAATCGTCATGCCGCCTCGCCCTGATCTCAAACCAAGGGTTCGGACTTGCACCGTATTCGAAGAGCAGTATAATGTTTGGCGAATCGAACAACAAGGGCCCGAACCGATCTTCGGAGGGCAGAATGACCGGCAGAGAACATATCTCCATGAGCGGATTGAAGGTTCTCGCCCTCGAGCCGTACTACGGAGGCAGCCACCAGGCGTTCCTCGACGGCTGGATCGCGCGCAGCCGCCACGAGTGGACGCTGATGACGCTCACCGCCGCGAAGTGGAAATGGCGCATGCGCAACTCCGCCGTCACCCTCCGCGACAAGGTGCGCGAGGCCCTCGCCGCGGGCGCGTCGTGGGACGTGCTCTTCTGCTCGGACATGCTCAACCTCGCCGAATTCCTCGGCCTCGGCCCCGAACCGGTGCGCCGCCTGCCGAAGCTGGTGTACTTTCACGAAAACCAGCTCACGTACCCCAAGCGGAACGAGGACGAGCGAGACTATCACTTCGTCTACTCCAACATGACCACCGCCATGGCCGCTGACCGGGTATGGTTCAACTCCCGGTACCACATGGAGGAGTTCCTGGAGGGCCTGCGCGCGTTCCTCAAGCGGATGCCGGACAACCAGAAGCTCGAAAACGTGGACCGTATCCGCGCCAAGTCCGAAGTCCACTACCCCCCTGTGGAAAATGGGGACTGACTCGATTTACCGCCGCAGGCGAAGAAAGGGGACTGACTCGATTTACCGCCGCAGGCGAAGCCGAGGAGGTAGAATCGTGTCTGTCCCCTTTCTTCTACGACGGCACCGCCAAAAAGCTCGCCGCCCGCCTCGAAACCCTCGCCTCCCGCCACGCCTCCGGCGACCTCTGGCAGGGCGACCCCGGCCGCGGCATCAGGGCCGTCGAAAAGTTCTCATGGGAGAACGCGCTGCCGGCTATGGATGATTCGATTGAGAAATTGACGCACTGAATCTCGCCACACCCTCATTCCGCCGGCGCGCACGCCCCGCATCCCGAACAGCTCCCGTCGAGGCGCCTCCACGGTACCACTCCGATCTAGTATCCCCAAGCACGACGCTACTCTTGATTGGTAAGCATGTCGAGTCCACGCCCCATCCGCCCGTCCCGTGTGCAAAAGAGAACCAAGAATATCCGTTGCAATATATAGACATCTGTGTCATATTATCGCCATGAAATGGGAAGATCTGACAGCTATACTGCAGGGAGACAGCGTCTTCCGAACGGGTCGCCTCATGGCCGGGCAAGCGTCTGCCGCCGATGTACGCCGGCAGGTGAGCCGTTGGATTGAGTCTGGCCGGCTTATCCAGCTCAGGCGCGGCGTCTACAGCGTGGCACCCCGCTATGCCCGTTCCGAACAGCCGCATCCCTTCGTCGTCGCGAATACGCTGCGAACGGCCTCCTATGTGAGCCTTCATTCGGCTCTTGCACATCACGGGATGATTCCCGAACATGTTCCCGTAACGACCAGCATTACCACGAAGCGCCCCGAGGAGCTCGAAACAGGGCTCGGCCGTTTCCTCTTCCGCCACGTCAGCCCGAAGCTCTTCTTTGGATTTGCGGATAGACCGCTCTCAGGCGGACAGCATGCCCTGATCGCAACGCCGGAAAAGGCCTTGTTCGATCTTCTGTACCTGACACCGCGCTCCGACGATCGCTCCTACCTTCGAGAGCTCCGGCTGGAATTCGTCACATCCTTCAGCATCAGCCGCCTCGAGGAAGTCGCGGATCGCGCGGGTTCGGTCAAGGTTGCCCGCGCCGCGCGCATGCTGCGGAAACTCCAATGAAGGAAATCCTCGGTACCATCGTCCGTGAGCAGCCGAACGATTTCCTGAAGCGAAGCATCACCCGTGAATATCTCCAGGCGCGGATTCTCCTGGCGCTGCAGGATCACGGAGCGTTCACGAACTGGGCGTTTCTCGGCGGCACCGCTCTGCGGTTCCTCTACCGCCTCCCCCGCTATTCCGAGGACCTCGATTTCTCCCTTGTGGAACACGGCAGGGACGCTCATTTCGAACACTTGATGACCACTGTGTGCCATGATCTCACCGCCGAGGCGTATGCCGTGAGCGTGAAAACGCGTCGGCAGAATGCGGTTGCGGTCGCGCTGGTAAAGTTCCGCGGACTGCTCCACGAACTCGGCCTGTCACCTCACGCCGGCGAGGTACTTACGGTAAAGGTCGACATCGACACGAATCCGCCCGCGGGGGCCGGGACGGAAACGCGCGTGATCAGGCGATTTGTGGTTCTCAATCTCCTGCATTTCGACCGGCCCTCGATGGTCGCAGGGAAGATCCATGCGGTGCTCACACGCGCGTACACGAAGGGACGCGATCTGTACGATCTCGCGTGGTACCTTTCCGACCCGACCTGGCCCGCACCGAACCTCGTTTTGCTGAACAACGCCCTTGCGCAGACGGACTGGGACGGACCGGAACTCACCGAAAAGACATGGCGCACGGTCGTTATGGAACGGCTTGCCCGTGTGGATTGGATGCAGGCGGCGGCGGATGCGGCTCCGTTCCTGGAACGAGAGCAGGATCGATCACTTGTGTCTCGGGATGTTCTGCGGCAACTGCTTGCATAATCGCCGGTTTCCCCGTTAAGACTTAGCGCTCCGGTACCACTTCCTCATGGATTATCCAACATCCGCCGGGCTTTCCGCTTCGTCAATCCCTTCGCCGCGTTCCACGCCTCGCGCGTGCGGGGCTGAAGATTGAGCCTTCCGCGCTTCTTCTCCCAGTTGCCGATGCAGGGCACGCTTACACCGAGAAGTCGTGCGAACTCGCTCCGCGACATGCCGAATTTCGCGCGCAGTCCGGCAACGGCCCTGCCGGTGACGGAATCGATACTCGCGTACCTCGCGGGCTTCTTTCTCCCGGCCTTCCGGCGTTTGGCGGGTCTTCGCGCGCCCGGCGTTTCGCCTTCGGACATCTCGATACCGAACACGTCCGCCAGGGCGTCCTCCGCGATGCGCCTGCGCCCGCCTCCCGCCTTTCCGGTTGCGGCCGCGGCGCCCGCCCCGGCACTGATCAGCTCTTCGTGGTCCACGCCGCGCAGGAGGAAGAGCAATTCCGGTTTTTCGTCGAGACGCGCCCCCACTCCGTAGAGCACCGCGGCCACGTGCTTGCACATCACGGCCCAGTCCGGACAATTGCACGCCAGGACGATCTCCCCGGGCAGGGGAAACAGGCCCTTGTTCCGGTCCGTCACGACCCTCATCACGTTCCCCGAAAGACGTCCCTGAAGCAGTTCGATGAGCGAGCCGATCTGCCCGGCACAGCGATCCCTCACGTCCTTCCACTTCTTCCGGGCGAGCGTCTTGACGGAGACCTTCACCTTGTACAGTTCGGAGCCGCTGACCATGGCGTTGATCTCGCCCCTGGCGATATCGAGGTGGCACACCGAACCGTTGCGGACGTAGGTACGGCCCCGCGGCAGGCGGTTCTCGTAGTCGCTGAACGACTCGAGGTGGTCGCACCACGCCTCGCCCCAGAACGTCCGGGCAATTCTGCGTCCTTCTATCTCTACCGGCTGGACGTCAAGCCCCTTCTTCCTCAGCTTCTCCAGCTTCTTCCGGGCGCGCGCGCGGCGCACGGCCACGGGCACGTATGGCCTCCATCCCCAGTCGTACCATCCCATGAATCGCCTCCTACAGCCCCGCCCGGTCGATATCCAGGGCCACGACCTTGAGCAGATCATCGTTGCTCATCTCCGTCAGCATGGATTCGCCCCCGGCCTTCAGAATATCCCCGGCAAGATTCGTCTTTTCCTCGATCAGGGCGTCGATCTTCTCCTCGACCGTCCCCCGGCAGATAAACTTGTGCACCACCACGTTCCGATGCTGGCCGATGCGGAACGCCCGGTCCGTCG
>CAYMFW010000117.1:0-14462 GCA_964389785.1 uncultured Planctomycetota bacterium | reverse complement strand
GCGATTTCTTCCTTGGACATCCGTTCGATCATGCTGCGGGTATTGTATCAAAAAGGGGGCAGATAACTTATTTCAGGAACGGGGATGTGACGAGTCCAAATACGGGGACACGATTACTTCGTGTCCCCGTATTTCAAGAGCTTCAGACCGCGAGTTAACGTTATTACTCAGCTCCGTCCCGGGATCTCCTGCGACCATTCGTAACCCGTCACTCCAATTGCTACTGGGCGAGGCGCATGGCGGCGGCTTCGGGAGTCAGCTTCAAGTCCCCGAGCAGATCGTGCGTCACGTTCATGAATTCCTCCGCCTGCTTCGCGGGAAGATACCGGTGATAGTACGGCTGGATCTTCGCCGCGGCTTTCAGTATCACGTACGCCTTCTGCGTCGGCGGGGGCAGCTTTTTGAGCATGTTCTCGTCCAGCATCCGCGCCGGGATCCGGTCCTTGCCGACAAGGTCGGACGTGGTGTCGTCGTCGGTGAGATACCGCAGCAGCATCACCCCCATGGCCCGGTCCGCGCACGTGGCGGAGACCGCAAAGGCGGACTCCACGCCGCCGAGCACGGTGGCCGCGTCGCCCTTCCCGTCGGTGACGGGCGGGAACGGGAAGCAGCCCATCTTGCCGTAGAGCTTCTGGCTGCCCGCCTTCACGGCGTCCACCAGATCCATGTCCATCATGCACATGGCCGCCTGGAATTTCACGAACCGCTCCGCGGACTGCTCGGCGGTCTGGTCGTTGAACCCGCTCGGGAACGCGCGCATGCGCACGAATCTCTGCAGCAGGTCCCCGGCCTTCACGAATACCGGGTCGTTGAACGTCTTGCCGTCCTTCCGGGCGAGGACGTCCCGGAACAGCTGGGTGCCGCCCAGCCGCGAGGCCAGGTACGCGAAGTACAGGCCCCCGGGGATCTTATCCTTGTTGCCCAGCGCCAGCGGGGTCATGCCCTCGCCGTCCAGGTCCTGGCACGCGGCGACGAGCTCTCCGAGCGTCTTGGGGATCTTCACGCCGTGGTCCTTGCATATCTCCTCGTTGTACCACACCGGGACGAAGGACACCTCCACCGGTATGGCCCAGCTTCCGCTCTGGTCGGCGCAGAAGTCGAGCGCGGCGGGAAGGAACTGCCCCTTCCAGTTCGCCCTGGCGAGATCTTTCGACAGATCCGCCACCCGGCCCCTCTTCGCCATCGCCAGGAGCGGACTCCCTCCCCACGTGAAAAACACGTCGGGCATCTTACCGCCTTCCGACTCGGCCAGGGTCTTCTTGTAGGTGTCCGTGTCGAACACCTCAACCTCGACCGTCACGAGCGGATTGGCGGACTCGAACCGTTCGACCGCGGCCTGGATTGCGGCGCGCGACGTTTCGGCGTGCAAGGCGTGCCAGAGCTTGAGCGTTACCCGCTTCTGGGTTTGAGCCTTTTCAGAGGGTGCGGAGCCCTGCTGATTGCCGCACCCGGCTAGAAGCGCGCCCACGAGACACACGATAACCAAACATCTTCCACGGTTTGACAACGGGGTGCCTCCTTCCTGTGTGTGACTCACATATTACCACCGGGCTCCGGAGGCCGTCAAGACCCTTTTTCAGGGGGTCAGAACACTTGAAATCAAAACAGGTTATGTCCCCGGTCAATTCTCGTCGAAGACGCCCTCCAGGCCGCCCAAAGGCGTGATGCCGGTCTTCGAGTCCTCGCCAATGGACCCCTTGAAATGGGCGCCGGATTGGTGCATGATGCGTCATCACACAAAAGGACAATCATTTGAGGACAGGTCGAATTCGTATTTCAGTGTCGGCGGGTATCGCCGTCGTGTTCATGATGTGCTGTGCAGAAATCGTCCCGGCCGCCGAGAAGAAGGAAGACACCTCCGTCGGGGGCGTCTGCCGGGACCACCCGGAGCTGGTGAAGAAGCTGTTCGCCCGGCTGGACCTGGACCGCAAGGGTCTGGAGAAGGTGAAGCAGGCCGTGGGCGGGGAAGACTGGCCCGCGGCGTGCCGGGAGCTGCTCGCGTATTATCGAAACGGCACGGCGCCCGACTGGCTGCGGCTGGGGACGGTGAAACCGGGCACCGCGCGCGATGCCGGCGCCGATCCGCTCCTGAAGGACACGTTCACGATACAGGCCGTCACCGCGACCCAGCCGCGGCTGAAGAACGGGCGGCTGGACTGGGCGCACCTCGGCCCGCGCCGCGACCGGGAGTGGGGATGGCTGCTCAACCGGCATTCGCATTTTCAGGAGCTTCTCCGGGCGTGGGGAAAGACGGGTAACCCTGAATACGCCCGCTGCTTCGACGCGCACGTCCGGGACTGGGTGATCTCCAACCCCTGCCCGGCAAAGCAGACGGCCGGCTCGCAGTGGCGAGTGCTGGAGGTGGGACTGCGCATCAGGGGATCGTGGCCGGCGGCCTTCTACGGCTTCCAGCAGTCGGACGAATTCACTCCCGCCGGGCGGATCCTGATGCTGAGCAGTGTCCCGGAGCACGCGGAATACTGCAAACGTTTCCACGCCTCCCGCGGCAATCACGTCCTGATGGAGATGTACGGCCTGGCGAACGCGTCCGCCTGCTGGCCGGAATTCAGGAACGCGAACGCGTGGTACGACTACGCGACGAAGAAGATGGTGCCGGAGATCAAGCGGCAGGTCTATCCCGACGGGGTGCAGAAGGAGCTGACCAGCCACTACCACTGGGTGTCCCTCGCCAACTTCGAGCCGTTCGCGGACCTGTCGAAGAAGCTGGGCCGCCCCATCCCGGAGGAGTACGCGAAGGGCGTGGAGGGGATGTGGAACTACCTGGCGTGGTCCATGCGGCCCGACGGCTTCGGCGCGCTCAACAACGATTCGGACCGCGACGGCAACAGGAACCGCGTCGCGAAGGCCGCGGAGCGGTACGGACGCGACGACTGGACGTACATCGCCACGAACGGCGCGAAGGGAAAGAAACCGGAGGGATTGCCCTCGAAGGCGTTCCCGTGGGCGGGGCAGCTCGTCATGAGGAGCGGCTTCGACGCGGACGCCCACTGGGCCTTCTTCGACGTCGGCCCGGCGGGCATCGGCCATCAGCACAACGATCGGCTGCATCTCTCGGTAGCGGCGTACGGCCGCGACCTGCTGGTGGATGCCGGGCGCTACTGGTACAAGTCGGACCAGTGGCGGAAGTACTTCATCGGCTCGAAGGGACACAACGTCATCCTGATCGACGGGAAGGTGCAGAGACGCGGGTTCAACGAGGTGAGGCAGCCCGCCAAGGGCGCGTTCGTATTCGACCCCAAATTCGACTACGCGCGCGGCACGTTCGCCGACGGCTACGAAGGGCTGAAGGGGAAGGCGACCCACCAGCGGGCGGTCGGCTACGTCCGGGGGGTGTGCTGGGTGGTGGCCGACAAGATCACCACGGACGCGCCGCGCAATATCCAGGCGCTGTGGCACTTCCACCCGGACTGCACGGTGGAAGCGGACGGCCTGCACGCCGCGTCGGTCGACAGGGACAAGGGCAATCTGCGCGTCATTCCCGTCGCCGGCCCGGAATGGAAACTCGAGATGGTGAAGGGTCAGACGAAGCCGGACCTCCAGGGCTGGTACAGCCCGAGGTACAACGTGAAGGAACCGAACGTCGCGGCGGTGTACTCCGCAACGATCGACAAGACGCAAACGTTCGGGTGGGTGCTGCTCCCGGCCAAAGGCGCGGTGCCGAAGCCGAAGATAGAGACTATCGAGGCGCCCCCGGACGGCATCGGCCTGCGCCTCACCGTGCCGGGACAGGAGCCCCGAGAGATCGTGCTCGGCTTCACCACGAAGCTCATCCGCCTCAAGTAACAAATAGAGTGACAGGTTACTCTATTTGCAGCCGGTCATTCTCATCACTCAATAGAGTAACCTGTCACTCTATTTGCCTTGTTCGACAACGCATCATGATAGATGGTAGAATCTCCGCAATATGGGGACAAAGAGCGCAAAGAGACAGGTGGCGCACATCATGCACCGGCACGTGGTGACGGCGGACGTGTCCACGACTGCCCGGGAGTGCGCCCGGCTGATCGCGAAGGAGCGCATCGGCTGTCTGGTCGTACTCGAGAAAGGGAAGCCGACCGGCATGATCACCGAGCGAAACTTCGTCCACCTGGTAAAGCGCGGCCGCTGCAACCCGGACAGGATCAAGGCGTCGGACATCATGTCGTCGCCGCTGATTTCCATCAGCCCGAACGCCGACTTCGCCGAGGCGATGCAGATGTTCAACACGAAGGGCATAAAGCGGATACCGGTGATAAGCCGGGGCAAGGTGACCGGCCTGCTGAGCCTGCGGGACATGATCGAGTATTCGAACATAGCGCTCACCACGCTGGACGAGAAGCACGAGAAGCTGAAATCGCAGACGTCGCTCGATCCGCTCACCGGCGTCCTGAACAAGCGCGCCGTCACCTCGGCGGTCCGGAAGGAATTCGAGCGAGTGTCCCGCTACGGCGGGCGCTCTACGCTGCTCTTCGTCGACATCGACCATTTCAAGAAGGTCAACGATCGCCATACCCACCTGGCAGGCGACGCGGTGCTGAAACAGCTGGGAAAACTGCTGAACGACGTGTGCCGGGAGATCGACGTCATCGGACGGTTCGGCGGGGAGGAATTCATCATCATCGCCCCGAACCGGAAGAAGTACCACGCGGTGAGGTTCGGCGAGCGGCTGAGGAAGGAGGTGGAGGACCACACGTTCTCGTACCGCGACACGAAGATCCGCCTCACCGTGTCCATAGGCATCTCGAGCCTCTTCGTAGGACGGGGCTACACCATCGCGCTGGAGCGGGCGGACAAGGCCGTGTACCACGCCAAGAAGAAGGGCCGCAATCGCATCGGCCTGTGGCGGGACGGAAAGCTTGCTCTGAACAGGGATATCCAGAAATGATCGGGGGCACGATTCCTTCGCGTCCCCGCGATTCGACAATGCATCGCGTGCGGTGCGCGCACTTAATTGCTTAGCTCCATCCCTGCCGGGATGGTAGAATCAGAGCGGTGAACAGGCCTTCAACATACAAAGGAGGGAATGCACAATGTCTGCGAAAGGGAATCCTCTGGTCCTGATGCTGGATGACAATCGAGACGCGCTGACGACGATGAAAGCGGCGTTCGAGGGCCTGCCGATGGAGATCCATGCCGCCTCGACGATAGGCGAAGCCGAGGGCCTTCTCGAAGAGAAGACGTTCGATCTGGCGATCCTGGATTTCTACCTTCCCGACGGGACCTCCGCGAAGCTCGCGGAAGATATCAAATCCGCCCGTTCGGACGCCGCGATCGTGATGGTGACGGGCGTCACTGAGGAAGAAGACGTAAGTCAGTCCGTGGATATCGTCGCCGACGCGTATCTGCCGAAGCCGGTGTCCATGGACGAACTGATCGCCACCGTGGAAGACCTGCTCAGCAAGCAGGGACGTTCCCGAGGAAGTGATTCCGAAGGGAATTGAGGTGGCTGACCCCTTTCATGTCCCCTTTTTGGAGGCGAAGATGAGGATGAAAGCAATCGTGATGCTGGTGATCGGGGTGATGGCGGTCTCCGCGTGCGCGCTGGCCGGAGAGGACGACGATCCGAAGATAAAGGGCAAGCCGGTCTCCAAGCTGATCGAACAGCTTCGCGGCGACAACCGTGGACTGCAGGTGCGCGCCGCGCGGGCTCTGGCCGAGGCACCGAAGGAGCTCCACGAGAAGATCGCGCCGAAGCTGATACCGGTGCTGAAATCCGACCGCGAAAACGACAAGTTCGTCGCGGCGCAGACGCTCGGCGAATACGGAAGGGTCGCGCGGGCGGCGGTGCCTGACCTCCTTCCCATGCTCGAGGGGACGCAGTTCGAGCGCAACCGGGCGGGGGCGGCGAAGGCGCTCGGGCTGATCCTGAAGGACGCCGAACCGGGCGAAGAGGTGGAGAAGGTTACCAAGGCGCTCCTGAAGAAGATCAACGAGGATTTCGACCAGTACCCGGACGTGCGCCGGGAGGCGGCGACGGCGATCGGGATGATCGGGCCGGCCGCGAAGAGCTGCATTCCCCAGATGAAGAAGGCCCTTACCGATTTCAAGGCGCACGACAAGGACCGATTCCAGGTGCGCATGGCCGCGGCCTGGACGCTCGGCCGGATGGGCCCGGATTCGAAGGAGTACATGGACCGGCTGATATCCATGCTGCACGGGGAGATAGACCTGGCGACGCACGTGGTGTGGGCCATCGGCCGGATCGGCCCGCTGAACGACAACGTGGTGACCAACGTGATGGATCGGCTGGAGAAGGTGCTGGCCGGCGCCGGCTTCCGGGTCGGCCCGTACAGCTACCCGGTCGGCAACCTGTCGGCGGGGACCGTGCGGGAGTACAAGGACTACTGCTTCGCGACGCTCGCGAAGTTCGGGAAGAAGTCCAAGGTGGCCGTGCCGCTGATGATCCGCTGCATCAGCGAGGGCAGCTGGACCGCCGCCCACCGGATCGACAACGCCGTCGGCGCGTTCACGGTGCTGAAGGCGATCGGCCCGGACGCCAAGGAGGCGCTCCCCGCGCTGGAGGCGGCGGCCAAGATCGACCGCTTCGACCAGAGGATCCCGAAGGAGACGGTCGAGAAATTCAAGACGGAACTGAAGGCCGCGCTGGAGGCGGTGAAGAAGTAGGAGGGGAAGAGACGGAGGAGGAGAAGTCTCGTGATCAGGCGGCATTTGTTCGTATTCGGTCTTTCGGTATTCTTCGCCGCCGTCATCTCTCCCTGCGTGTCCGCCGGGGAGAAGGCCGCGGAAGACAAGCTGGAGGAGCTCGTCGCGGGAACCTGGGAGGGGTATCACGCGACCGGAGGCGGCGTGTGGCGCCACTCCATCGACGTCAGGGGCACGAAGAGCCCGGGCAGGTTCCAGGGTACGGCCACCGGCTACGCATGGGTCATCCTTCGGGAAGAGCAGGTCGAGCGGGTGAAGAAGCGGAGGCGGCCGAACAAGAAGGACATCTACTACAAGAGCCGTCTCTGGTTCCAGCAGTTCCAGGTGACGCTCGACAAGGGGAATCTCACGTTCAAGGGCATCCGCGTGAAGGACGTGCTGGGAAACGGCAAGGGGTACCAGCCCGACGTCTTCTCAGGACCGATGAAGGCGCCCGGCGTGCTGGCGGGCGAGATACCCAACCCGAAGGAGAAGCACGAGACGTATCTCCTCGCCAGGAGGGAAGCGCTGGAATCGCCGCCACTGACGCTGGAGAAGGGGAAAACCCACAAGCTCACCTGCCTCGACGACGGCACGCGCCACCTGAGCGTCTACATACCGAAGAGTTACAGCCACACGAAGAAGACTCCGGTGCTGATAAACTGCTCGCCCGGCGGAAACGCCGGCCCTCTCTCGACGAAGATGGCGGAAGAGCTGGGATGGATAATGGCCGGGCTGGGCGAATCGAAGAACGGCCCGCTTCAGCCCTGCGTGGAGAGCATCGCCGCGACGATGTTCGACCTCCGCCGCCGTCTCAACATCGACACGAAGAAGCTGTACTTCTCGGGCTTCTCCGGAGGGGCGCGGGTCGCCGCGTGGGCCGCGCTGCTGCTGCCCGACGCCCAGGGCGTCATCTGCATCGGGGCGGGCTACCTGGGAGACAACCGAAGATTCCTACCGCCCCACCAGGCGGTATGCTTCATCGCGGGGGAGACCGACTCGGGCAGGGAAGAGACGACGATGATGTACAATGCCGGCAAGGCCGCGCAGAAGATGAAGCTCATCATCCACCCCGGCGGCCACACCTGGGGACGCGCGGAGGATCACGAGGCCGCCGTCCGCTGGCTCGCGTCGCCAGAGTAGACACGGCGGAAAGCTGTCGGTGAAAGACAGGCAGGTTGACACCCTCCGCGAACCCCCATAGAATGTATGCCGCTACGTACCCTGGTCCTGGTGGAGGCGTATGCAGGACAACAATGAAGAGGCCGTGGGACGCCTCGCCGTAGAGCGGGGTCTTATCTCCCAGAAACAGTTCGAGGACGCCGTCGAGGCGCTGCGCGTTGCGCGCTCGATGGGCGCCAAGTACCAGAACGTTTCCCTCGGCGAATTCATGGTCGAGATGCGGCTCGTCACCCACCGCCAGCTCGACGCGCTCCAGACGCAGCCGCAGCAGGAGCCGGCCGCCGCCGCGGAACCGCGCGGCAGTGAGCTGATACCGGGTTACGAGTTCCTCCGGGAAGTCGGCGAGGGCTCGATGGGCGACGTCTACCTGGCCCGCCAGATCTCGATGGACCGGCTGGTAGCGATAAAAATACTGCCGCGCCGGTACTCGCGGGACAGCGAGTTCATCGGGCGCTTCCGGCTGGAGGCCCAGCTGTCCGCGAAGCTGGACCACGTCAACGTGGTGCGCGGCCTGACCGTCGACGAGCACATGGGCCGCCACTATTTCGTCATGGAGTACGTGGACGGGGAATCGCTCGAGAAGATCATTCACAAGGAAAAGATTCTCGACGAGGAGCGGGCGCTCAGCATCGTGATGCAGGTCGGTCGGGCGCTGGCCGCCGCCCACGAGAAGGGGATATTCCACCGGGACATCAAGCCGGGCAACATCCTGGTGACCGGGGACGACGTGGCGAAGGTCTGCGACATGGGCCTGGCCAAGGTGGTGGGCACGGAGAGTTTCCGCACCACCACCGGCGTGATGATCGGCACCCCCCACTACGTCTCCCCGGAGCAGGCGCGCGGCGAGGAAGACATCGACGCCCGGACGGACATCTACTCGCTCGGCGCCACACTGTACCACTGCGTGACCGGCAGCACGCCGTTCCACGGCTCCTCGGTCGCGGCGATCCTGACGAAGCGGCTGACGGAGGAGATACCGTGGCCGCAGGACGTGAACCCGGACGTTACCGAGGGATGCTGCCGCATTATCGAGAAGATGATGGCGAAGGACCGGGAGGACCGGTACCCGTCGATGAAAGAGGTGTTCAAGGATATGGAGGCCATCATCGACGGCAAGGAGCCGGAGACCGTCAAGCTATCGGAAGGCAAGAGCTCTGTCGCCCCGACCGGGGTGATGGATACGGTGAAGACCCCGGCGCCGCCCGCACCGAGGAAGAGAAAGATATCCAGAAAGCCCAGGCTGGAACCGCCGGCGCCGACGCCCGCACCGGAACCGTCCGGCACGCCGGCATGGAAGATATGGGGCGGGGTTGCCGCGGGGGTGCTGGCCGTGGTCCTGATCGCGGTGATCGCCGGGTCCAGGGGAAAGAAGCCGGACGCGGCCGCGACGCCCGCACAAGAACAGGAGGCGCCTGTCGAGGCCGTCCAGCCGAAGGATGACCTGAAGAAGCTCCAGGAATCCTTCGAGTACGCGCAGACCTGGGAGATGGAGCACCCGAACGACCACGAGGGTGCGCTGGAGAAATACCGGGTGCTTCGGGACCACGCGAAGGGAACGGTGTGGGAACTGAAGGCGCTCGACGCCCTGAGAAACGTCGCGCGACGGAAAGCCGCCGTCGCGGCGGCCTCCGCGAATCGGCCGGAAGAGAAGAGACCGGAAGAGCCGGTTCCCGGGCCGGCCGCGGAGGCGGAGAAAAAGGAACCGGAAAGGCCCGCGGCGCCCGAAGTGAAGCCGGTGCCGGTCCCCGCCGACCCGACGGAAAGGGCGATGGCCGTCCTGGCGGACGAGATGAAGAAGATCGAGAAGGCGCGAAAGAAAGCGAAGGAACGTTTCGCACGAAATATCGGCGACGATATGAAGCTGTACACCGTGAAAGGTCTCCGGACCGGAAAGATGACCGGCTTCAAGGACGACGTGATCGAGCTCACGGTCGACATCGAGGTGGACGGCAAGAAGATCCCGATGAAGAACGAGATACCGCTTTCTGACCTCACCCCGCAGCAGCGGGAGGAGCTCTTCGCGCTTCCCGAGCCGGACACCGCGGACGGCTGGCTCGCGGCGGCGGTGATCGCGATGGGAGAGGAGGACCTGGACGCGGCCGGCACGGCCCTGGAGAAGACCGGTGATCACGCGCTGGCACCCCGCTATCGGAAGGAATTCGAGGCGCTGACGGCGCGGCGGGCCGAGCTGACCGCCAGCGACGAATGGAACGTGAAACTCAAGCCGCTCCTGACCGGAACCAAGCTGGACGCCAGGAGCGCCGTCGCGGTTAGGGACGCCCTGGAGGGATTCATCGCGGACCACAGCGGGACGGCGTTCGCGAAGACGGTGGAGAAGGACGTGAAGATCCTGATGGACCGGATCGAGTCCGTCCTCGGCGGCATCTCGGCGGCGGACGTGAAAAAGCTGTTTCGCGGCCGGGTGGTCAGCTTCGACCCCCGGACCGCCGGGATCGAGATCCGGTATGACTTCAGCGATCCAAACCAGATGAACGACTGGATGGTGAGGAAGGCCACCGCGATCGACGGGACATGGAAGATCGCGGGCGGCAAGCTGTCGGTGAAGGCGACGAAGGCCGGTCTCGTCCTGTGGCGCGGCAAGCTGGAGAACGGCAAGGTCTCCCTCACCTGTTCCGCCTCCGGCGCGGCGGCCAACCATTTCGCGCTCTTCGTTTCTCACGGCGGGGAGGCGAAGTTCGGCGGCCTCGCGGGCTTTGTCGGCTGGGGCCGCGAGACGATGCTGTGGGCGGACGGTGTCGGCGGGATGCAGAGAACGTCGTTCTATACCGCGCCGAACCGCACGTACCGGATAGAGGTTATCCGGGACGGCACCAACCTGGAGATGAAGCTCGACGGCGCCTCCTGGAGCAACGGCAAGGGAGTGCCGGACAAGAAGGGACCGTACGTCGGGCTCGGCATGTCGGCAGGCAATATCTCCTACTGGAACGTCGTGATAAAGGGCGCGTTCGACCGTACATGGCTCAAAAGAGAGATCGAAAGGAACCGGAAGGCCGAGACGTACGCGAACGGCGCGTTCAGGTACCGGACGCCGGAAGGGCGGAAAGAAGCGGTAAAGAAGTTCGGCGGCTCGGACAAGACGGAGCTCGCCGTCGAGGAGGCGCTCACCTGGCTGGCCGGGCACCAGGAGCCGGCCGGCTGGTGGGACGCGCTGAAGTACACGGCGCCCTCGGCAAAGACGTGGAGCGCCACCATCCGGGTCGGATGCACCGGGCTGTCGCTTCTGGCCTTCCTGGGGGCGGGACATACCGACGCGTCTCCGAAATACGGCGACAACGTCCGGCGGGCTATCGACTGCCTGCTCGCCGCCCAGAAGCCGGACGGCGGGATATACGACAGGCTTGCGAGCAGCGCAAGCACCGGCTACAACCACGCGATAGCCGGGCTGGCCCTGGCCGAGGCCTATATCATGACGAGGGACCCGCGGCTTGCCGAGCCGCTGGAGAGGGCGATCGCCTTTGCCGTAAACGTGCTGCAGAAACGCGGCTCCGGCTGGAAGTACGTGCCGGGCGAGATCCCGGACATGTCGGCCACGATGTGGTTCGTGAAGATGCTCACCGCCGCCCGGGCGGCCGGGTTCGAGGTCCCCGAGTCCGCGTTCGACGGCGCGAAGGCGTTCCTGAAGGAGGTTGTGAAATCCGACGGGCAGGCCACGTACGATTCCGTCCAGACCGACACCCGGTTCTCGATGACGGCTGCGTCGGTGGTCGCGCGGCTCGCGATGGGCACCCCCCACCGCGACCGGCTCCTGCTGAAGGGAACGTACCGTCTCGTCACCAAGGGGAAGCCGGACTGGAACGACGCGGAGAAGTTCAAGGGAATCGACGGCGACCGCAGCTTCTACTACTGGCACACCGCGACGGACGCGATGTTCGGGATCGGCGGCGCGGAGTGGAAGACCTGGAACGAGGCGATGATCAAGACGCTGGTTCCCGCGCAGAGAAGGCTCGGTGACGTCGAGGGCTCGTGGGAAATGAAGAGCGCAATCGACGGCATCGGCGGCCGTGTATTCACCACTTCGATTGGCGCGCTGATACTGGAGACCTACTACCGGTGCCGGCCGGGGTGGGAGGACCGATGATAGAAGATGACATCATAGGCCGGATGGCCGTCGAGAAGGGACTTCTCTCGGACAGGGACCTGGCCGAGGTCATGAAGGCGTTCGAGGAGGCGCAGGAGGCGGGGTCTCAGATGCCGCTGGGCGAGTTCCTCATAAGGGAGGAGTACGTCACCCGCCACCAGCTCGAGTCGCTCCAGTCCCGGCACAAAGCGAAGAAGACGCAGAAGAAGGGAGAGCGGGAAGGCAAGGAGCTCATCCCCGGATATGAATTCCTGAAGGAAATCGGCCAGGGGGGCATGGGCGCGGTGTATCTCGCCCGCCAGCTCTCCATGGACCGGTACGTGGCCATAAAGGTCCTCCCCAGGAAGTACTCGAAGGACGGGGAATTCATCGAGAGATTCCGGCGGGAGGCCCGCATCTCCGGGAAGCTGGAGCACATCAACGTGGTGCGCGGGGTTGACGTGGACGAGCATAAGGGCCACCACTATTTCGTGATGGAGTACGTTGACGGGAGGTCCCTCGACAAGCTCATCAGCGAATCGGGCGTGCTCACGGAGGAGGAGGCGTTGCATATCATCATCCAGGTCGCGCGCGCCCTGCAGTACGCGCACGACAAGGGAATAGTGCACCGGGACATCAAGCCGGGCAATATCCTGATCACGAAGGATCGGGTGGTCAAGGTCTGCGACATGGGGCTCGCCAAGCTGGTCGGCACCGAGAGCGTCCGCACCGCGACCGGCCTTACGATCGGCACGCCCCACTACATCTCTCCGGAGCAGGCCCGCGGCGACGAGGACATCGATGCCCGGACGGACATCTATTCGCTCGGCGCCACGCTGTATCACTGCGTCACCGGCACCACTCCCTTCAGCGGGACGTCGGTCGCGGTGATTCTCACCAAGCGCCTCACGGAAGAGGTACCGTGGCCGAAGGACGTCAACCCGGACCTTTCCACGGGATGCTGCGTGCTGATAGAGAAGATGATGGCCAAGGACCGGGACGACCGCTACCACGACATGTCCGAGGTGCTGAATGACATGGAACACGTGATGGACGGGAAGCGGCCGGCGACGATCCAGCTGAAGGTGGGAAGAAGCTCGGTCGCCCGGGCCGGCGTGATAGAGACGAAACAGGTGAAGGCGATACCGAAGCGGCCGGGAAGGAAGAGACACACCCCGACGCCGAGAAGGATCACCCCCCGCCCGTCGAGGGCGGCGACCACGACGCGAAACCCGGCGGGCCTGTGGATAGGCGCGGCGGCGGGGGTGGCGATACTGCTTCTGATCGTCTTCGTGTTTCGCGGCGGAGGAAGGGATTGCGCTCCGGCCTTCGCCCCGCGCCAGAAGATCCCGACCCCCGCCGGGACCGAGCCGAAGGTCTCGCCGAACGAGACGAAGAAGCTTCAGGAGATGTTCGAGTACGCCGCGGAATGGGAGCGGAAGGCTCCGGACGATCTCGACGGCGCCGTCGAGAAGTACCGGCTGGTGTGCGACCGCGCGGAAGGGACGGTTTGGGAGACCCTGGCGCGTGACGCGATAGAGGCGATAGAGGCGAAGAGGGGCCGCGCGGTGAGATCCGGGACGGTCGCGGAGAAGCCTCCCGCCGCGCGCGAGCGGGAACCGGCCGCAGCCCCGAAAACGGCTCATCGTCCCGAGGAACCGGTGAAGAAGCCGGTGGATATACCCGCCCCCTCCGCGGCGAACGTGGCCGAGAGGGACGAAGCCGCCGCCCGGCTGAGAGCCGCGGCGGAGACGAACGCGAGGCGGGAATGGTCCGACATCTCGATCTTCGCCGGCGCCCGATCGCTGAGCGGGAGGAACGCCAGGAAGGCGCGGGAGGCCCTGGCCGCGTTCCGTTTCACCTACGGAACGACGGACTTCTCGAAATCCGTCGCGGTGGATATCAGCGCGCTGGAGAAGAAGATAACCGACGGCCTGCTGGAGCTCTCCATCGACAACGTAAAGGAGGTATTCAAGGGCACGGTGACCCGGTTTGACGCGAGTACGTGCGCCGTCGAGATCACGTACGATTTCAACGACCCCGCTGAGCTGAACGACGACTGGAAGCCGGTCGCCGGAACGTGGGCGGTGAAGGACAAACGGCTGGAGGGGCAGGGAGCGACGCCGGGCGGCATCTGGTGGATCGGTGAGACGAAATCCGGCAAGGACTTCCTGGCCTGCACGGCCAGAGGCGACGCGACGGGAGACATCGCCCTGATGGTCGGAGGGGCGGGGCGCCGGGCCCGGGAGGGCGTCGTCGGAATCGTCGGCGCGGTCAAGAACACCGGGGCGCAGATACTCGAGAGAGACAGGATCCCGCTGGCATGGAAGGGCTTCCGGCTGCAGCCGAAGAGGGACTACCGGCTGGAGATGCTCCGCCAGTACGGCAACGCGATACTGAACGCGCCGACACTGAAACCGATTCGCGCCGTGCTGAAGCAGCCGGTGACCGGCACCCGCATCGGGCTTTCCTTCTCCGCCGGACAGGTGGAATTCGACAATATAGTCATCAAGACTACCCTCGATCGCGCGTGGATACAGGCGCGGGTAGCCGCCGCCGC
>CAYMFW010000116.1:0-14648 GCA_964389785.1 uncultured Planctomycetota bacterium | reverse complement strand
TCGTCGGCCGCACAGAGGTCCGCGAGATCCCGAAACTGTGAACAATCCATGGTTATTCCTTTCTCGTATCCGGTGCGAGCTTCGTCCGGACCATCGCCATGCCCCGGGAGAGCCGGCTGGTCACCACGCCGACGGACACCCCCTTCGCGTCGGCGATCTCCCGGCAGGTCATGCCGTTCATGTATTTCAGGTACAGGGTGGAGCGGTAGGTCTCCGGGAGCGATTCGATGGCCGCCATCACGGATAGCCTGTCCTCCCGCGCGGACATTCCGTCTGCCGGATGGTTCCCGCCTTCGAGCGGGATCGGATCGTCCTTCGGAGCGGGTCTCTTCTTCCCGGCCGCCCTCAGCGCGGTGTTGCGCGCGATGGTGCCGATCCACGACGAGAACTCGGCCGGCCTCTGCAGGCCGCCGAGCGAGCGGAACGCCTTGAGGAACGTTTCCTGCGCGGCGTCCTCCGCCTCGTGATAGTCCTTCAGAATCGCGTATACCCTTCCCATCACCAGCCCCTTGTATCGTCCGACAAGCTCCCCGAAGCTCGAAGCCCCTTCGGGCCCGAGGCTGGCGGATACCAGCTCGGCGTCCGTGCGCACCGTTGTTGCTCTCTCTTCAGCCACCAGGACTTCCTGCTCCATTACTCTCAAGACTCATGAAGGCAGCCTTTTGCTGCAGGAATTTTAGCACAAGGGCGGGCGTCACGGATGTTGGCAGCTCAGCTGGGGTTGTCGGCCGGGCACTTCAAAAACCGGTCCCACCCCTGTAGAATATGCCATGCATACATCAGGGGACGATCAGCTCGAGTTCGAGATATCCTTCTTCGAGCCGGTGCTCGAGAGGAATCCGAACAACATCGAGTGCCTGAAGGCGCTGGCCGAGAACTACACCCGGATGGGCCGCTACGAGGACGGTCTGCGGGCCGATCTGCAGCTGGCGCGCCTGTGCCCCGGGGACTCGGTGGTCCAGTACAATCTGGCGTGCAGCCTGTCTCTGACGGGGCAGGTGGGCCGGGCCATCGAGGTACTCACCGAGGCGGTGTCACTCGGCTATACCGATTTCGATCACATGAAGAGGGACCCGGACCTTTCGAAGGTGAGAGAGCTGCCGGAATTTCTCGATATTGTCGAGCTCGACGATGACGATTAGCATGGTCTCCGCCGTCACCCTGTCGCTTCTCGCCGCCATCGTGTCGATTCCCGGCGCCTCACCGATAGTCGCCGAGGTGAACGGCCAGGTGATCACCAGGCGGGACGTGGACGTGTCCATCATGCCGGTCCTCAAACAGCTTGAGAGGCGATACAAGGGCGAGGAGCTGGAGAAGAAGAAGGAGGAATACTACGACCAGGCGCTGAAGGAACTGGTGGACCACCGGCTCCTGGTTCAGGAGGCGAAGGATCTGGACGTCACCGTGGACGAAAAGGTGGTGGACGAGCGCCTGGAAGGGCTTGCGGAGCGGGTGGGGGGCTGGCCCCGGCTTCTGGACATGTTCCGCAGGGCCGGGATATCCCTGGACGACAAGATCAAGCAGGTGAGGGAGGGCGAGATCGTAAAGAAGCTGCTGGCCTTCGTTGTCGTTCCCCGTTTGTACACCAGCCCGTCGGATGTCCGCCGGTACTACGATGAACACACCGAGGAGTTCGAGGAGCCGGCCCAGTACCGGGTGAGTCAGATCATACTCGGTAAGAAGGATGACGCGGCGGCTGTGGAGAACAGGAAGAAGATGGAGGAGATGAAGGCGCTGCTGAAGGCGGGAGAAGATTTCGGCGACCTCGCCAGGAAGCACTCCATCGGCCCGCACAAGGACGAGGGCGGGGACTGGGGGCTTCTGAAGGAGACCGACCTGATAGAGGGCCTGCGGGAGGCGCTTCCCGGGATGAAGACGGGGGAGGTGAAGGGGCCGGTCGACACGAAGAAGTATCTCCATCTCATCAAGGTCACGAATATCAAGAAATCCGCCGTGCGGTCGTTCAATGACGTGCAGGAGACGATAAAGATGATGCTCCGCAAACAGGCCTACCTGGTGGAGACGCAGAAGTACGTGGACGAGCTTCGCCGCAAGGCACACGTCAAGATACTCGATGTCCGCTGACACGACCGGATTTCGCATGCCCACCGAGGTCTTCTTCGGGGAGGGCGTCTCGCGTCAGGTCGGCGAGCGGGCGTATGGGCTTGGTGCCCACGCATTGCTGGTGACGGGGGGGGCGTCGGCGAAGACCTCCGGGGCGCTCGATCGGATACTCCCCTCCCTGGATGACGCCGGCGTCACGTACGAGATATTCGATCGCGTCGATCCGAACCCGACGTGCAATACGCTGGAAGAGGGCGGGAAGGCGGCGCGGGCATGCGGGGCGGAGCTGGTGATCGGCATCGGGGGGGGCAGTCCGCTCGACGCCGCGAAAGGTGTGGCGGTGCTCGCGACGAACGACGGCCCGGCGGGGCGCTACTTCGGCGAGGCGCCGCCCAACGATCCGCTTCCCCTCATTGCCGTTCCCACTACGGCGGGCACCGGCAGCGAGGTGACCCCGTACGCCGTCATCGTGGACGGCGGGGATAAGAAGACGATCCGGACGGCGGGGATATTTCCCCGGTTCGCGCTGGTGGACCCGGAGCTGACGTATTCCATGCCGCCGCACGTCACCGCCGACACCGGGATGGACGCACTGTCCCACGCGCTGGAGGGGATACTGTGCGCCTGCCGTCATCCGGCGGCCAGCCACATAGGCATGGAAGCGGTGCGGCTGACGCTGAGGCACCTCCGCCAGGCGTGCGACCGCCCCGAGGATGCGGATGCGCGTTCCGGCATGTGCGCCGCGTCGCTTCTTGCCGGCATCGTTATCGCGCAGACCGGTACCGAGCTGATACACGCGATGGGCTACCGGCTGACGATCGATTTCGGCGTCTCCCACGGCCGGGCCAACGCGATGCTGATCCCGCCGGTGCTGCGGCTGTACGCGCCCGGCGAGGTGATGGGGTGGCTGTGCAAGGCGCTCGGCGGCACCCGGGTGAGCGACAAGAGGACCGGCGAGTTCCTGGCGCGCGAGATAGAGGAGCTCGGCCGGGACGTCGGGATCGAGATGAGCCTGGGACGGGACGTCTCCGACGAGCAGCTCGCCGCGTTCGCCGAGGGTATCCTCGCCAACGAGCGCAAGATGGCCAACTGCAACCGTCGCCCGACGCTGGACGAGGTGAAAGCGATCTTTGCCCGGGTCCTCAGATAGGGACAGCTACCTTTTCTTCGTTCTTTCGGTCTCACTCGTCGTCGTGCTTAGCTGGCGGCGGCGTGTTGCCGAGCGGGTTCTGGGTTCGACCGGCTGTCCGCCGAGAGGCGGACCTTTCCTCGGCCGGTCGAAGCTTGCCTCGGAGGCACCCAATTCTGTAAAGGGTGCCGAGAATGAGCGAGGTCACACGCCGCCGCCAGTTGTAGGCAAACGAAAAGAGGGTCTGCCCCTATTCTCGAATAGAGTAACCTGTCACTCTATTAGAAAGGGTATGTCCCTATTTCCGTTCGTCGAGGGCGGCGAAGGCGGCGCCCTTGACGTCGTCGTTCTTGTCCCTGGTGAGCCGTTCCAGCAGCGCCTTGACCTCGTCGCCGGGGATCGCCCTCAGCGCCCAGACCGCCGCGGCCCGGACGTCGTTCGGATACGCGGTGCTGAGGCCCATCAGCTTCTTGGACTGAATCACTTCCTTCAGCGTGCCGACTGATTCCGGGCTGGCGATGTCCCCCAGCGCGATGCAGGCGGCCTTCTTGACGTCCTTGTCGGGCGCGGTCACCAGTACCTCGCACAGGCCGGTCACCGCCGCGTCGCAGGCCAGCCCGCCGAGCACCTGGATGGCGGCCGTGGCGGCCGATGTGTCCGCGCTGCGGGCGGCGTTCAGAAGCGGCTCGCAGATCACTGCGGCGTCTATCCGCTCCAGCAGGGGCAGTATCTCCTTGAGCACCTTCTCGTCGGGGTGAAGCACCACTCGCTTCAGCGCGGGCGTCAGGTTGGATTCCATCTCGTCCAGCACCGAGAGTATGCGGCGGCACGCGGTCGCGTCCGCGTCCGCCTTGAGCTCTCCGAGCAGGACCGCTTCGGACTTGGCGCCGCACGCGTGTATCGCCTGCGCGGCGCGCCTGGCGGCGTCCGCGCTGTCGGCGGTCTTGATCGTTTCCACCAGCAGCGGCACGGCCGCCTCGCCGAAGGCTTCCATCGCCGACATCGCCTCCTCCGCGTCCGCCTCCTCGATCAGCTTCTTCAGGCCGGGCGACCCGGCGAGCTTCTTGAGCGTCTCCGCGGACGGGCCGGCCAGGGCCGGTGCGGCGTCGGCGTCCCTGCGCATCGCGCCCGCCACCGCCGCCAGGTGCTCCGTGTCCTTCTTCTCGATGCATCTGGCGGCGACGATGCTTCCGACGCCGAGAAGGTGGACGAACGGCCCCGGCGCCCCCTCGTTCCGGATCGCCGTCGTCACGCCGTCCCGGGTGAGCGCCAGCAGCGCCTCCCCGGCGGTGCCGGCGGCGCCTCCGTATATCTGCGCCGCGGCCGCCGCGGCCGTCTCCCTCAGCGCGTCATCCTCCGCGGAAAGCGCGCCGACGTACGTGTCCGCCAGCTTCTTGAACAGGTCCATGTTCTTCTTCGAGACGATCGCCTGGAGTATCATCGGCACCGCGGCGACGGTATCCTCGGCCACCAGCCGGGGAAGGTCGTACCCCAGCATCTCCTGCGCCTTCGCGATCAGCTCCTCCGCGTTGGCGGGGGGCGCGTCGTCCTTCTCCTTCTGCGCCGCCTGCGGCGTATCCATCACCAGCGTCGAGCCGGCGTATATCGTCTGCCCGGCCCAGATGTGAGTGATGTTCTTCTCGGCCAGGAGCTGTTTCCACTCCTCGTTCTTCCGCGGCTCCGTCGTGTTGCCGAGCAGGCCAAGGAAATCCGTCATCTCCTCGATGGTCACCTCCTTGGAGACCAGCATGCTCTTCACCCCGCCCTTGTCGAGCGACTTGGTGAAGCCGGTGCCGGCCCCGCCCAGAAGCTGGGCGCCCGGCTCGGTGCCGTTGATCAGCAGGTTTCCCTCTATCGTGGTGATGCTGACGCCGCCGCAGTGGGTGAAGAGGCCCTGCAGCTCGTTGGCGAGCTGTTCCACGGCGGTGGTGATCAGCTGGCTGCCGGGCGGGTACATCACGATCTTTTCCATCGAGGTGCTCATCGCCCGGACGGCGGCGCACGCCTGCGCCATCGCCTCGTCGCCGAGCGTTTCCAGGAAGCGCTTCTGGTACATACCGGTCTGCCGCGCCTTCTGCGCGTCCAGCACGTACGTCCTCTGCACCACGCCGATGTGTTCGATGTCCGCGTTGCGCAGGTTCTCGTCCCAGAAATCCTCGCTGAGCGTTCCCTTCAGCGGCGGCATGCCGAACAGCCTGGCGAAGGCCAGAAGCTCCTCGTTGCGCGTGCCCCTGGTGAACGTGAAGCTCTGCATGGACCGCTCCCGCATCGCGTCCGTTATATCCCTGCCGGTCATCCCCGCCGCCTTGGGGTCCACCGGTCTGGTGTTCAGCAGCATGCCAACCTTCGTCTCGCCGACGGTGAACCCGGGGAGGGTCTCCAGCGCGTTGGTGACCGCCTGTTCCATCTGGTCGATCGCCTGGGTGATCAGCTGGCTTCCCTCCGGGTACTGGTTCAGGTTCTTGCTCGCCTTGCTCAGCGCCTGAAGCACCTGCATCACCGCGACGGTCTGCCGTTCGTCGAGCGGGTTCCTGAACTCGTCTATCTTCACCCGCTTCTTGCCCGCCTTCTTGCGCGCGTACTCCTCGATCTCGTGCGGGTTGAACATGCGCTCCGCCCACGCCCTGCCCATCTCCTCGAGCTTCGCGGCGCTCGCCTCGTCGCCGGCCCTCTGGTAATGGCCGGCCACCATCGGGGCGATCTGGTCGATGTGGCCCTTGTAGATCTCCTGCAGCACCTGCGCCACCTGGGCGTGGGCCTTATGTACGAATTCTTCGTCTAGGTCCTGGTACGCCGCGCCGTGGGTCTGCAGGCTGACGAACTTCATCTCGTCGTCGCTCAGCCGCTCCGAGAACTCGAGTATCCCCAGCTCCCGCGCCCGGTCCAGTATCTCCAGTATCTCCGCCTCGCCGAGGCCGGTCATCTTCGAAAGGACATCCAGGCGGAAGTGGGATCCTATTACCGCCGCGTTACTTACGACGTTCTCCGCCTGCTCGTCCAGCAGCTCCATCTGGGCGTGCACCAGCTCGTCCAGCGTGCCCGGCAGGTTCTCCGGCGCGACCTCGCCGACCGTCCATTTGTCGTCCTCGAACGTAAGCTGCCCCTTCGCGGCCAGCACCTGCGCCGCGGTCTCGATATAGAGCGGATTGCCCTTGCTGGCCTGCCACATCATGCGGTCGAATTCGTCGGACGGCGCCCGTCCGGGCAGGAGCTCCGTCAGAAGCTTCGAGACCTCCCTGGCGTCGAGCGGCTGAAGCGTTATCTCCAGCATCAGCTCCATCTCTCTCACGTCGTTTACCAGCCGGCTGGCGGTGGTTGCGGCGCTGTCCTCCGGCACGTCCAGCTCCGGCCGGAGCGTGCCGAAGAAGGCGATCTGTCCCCTGCCGCCGCGCAGGACGGAGATGATGACGTTGCGCGTGCCCTCGTCGACGAACTGCAGTTCGTCCAGCACCACGCACAGCACCCGCTTCTCGGAGAGCGCCGCCAGTATCTTGGCCGTGCCGTCGAAGTACGCGTACCGCTTCACCAGCGGGGTCATCTCTTCGTTCACCGGCAGGTCGCCGAACGCTCTATGCAGCGTCGGTATCTCCCGCGTCAGCAGGCCCAGCTCGTCGGGCGACAGCGCGTTCCTTATCGTGTCCATCTCGAGCACGTTCTTGTACAGGAACCGGTCGAGCGACTCGAAGATGGGGCGGTACGGCATCCTCATCTCCTGCGTGCTGCACGTCTCGACGATACAGCGTGCGCCCTTGCCCTCGATCCGACTCATGAATTCGCTGAGGATGCCGATCTTGCCGGTGTTCGGTCCCGCCTTCACCAGTATGAAGCTGCTTCGGCCGCTCTGCACCCCGGAGGCCGCGCGGATCATGTTGGCGATCTGCACCTCGTCGCCCCTGTAGTGGCCCTGCGGGACCACCGGGGGCGCGGGGGGAGGTGCCTCGACGGGAGGCGCGGGAGGTGCCTCGACAGGCGGTGCGGCAGGGGGCGGCTGGGGCGGAAGCGTCGGTGCTTCCACGTCCGGTCCCTGCGACAGCGATGGAAGCGGTGGGGGTGCCGGTGCCTCTGTATCAGCCTCGGGTTCCGCCGCGGCGGGTTCGAACGTCGGCCCCGGCGCCGGCTTTCCGACGTCCAGGAAGTCGGACACCCGGTTCTTACCCAGGGATTTCGATCGGTACAGCGCCTTGTCCGCGCTGTTCACCAGCTCCTCCGCGGTGCGCGCGTCGTCCGGGAAGTGCGCCACCCCGGCGCTTATGGTCACCGCGCCCTTCACCGTCTCGTCGCCGCGCTGGAAATCGGTCTGCTCGAATCTCTGACGGGCGCCCTCGGCCAGCTTCAGCGCCTCGTCCCGGGACGTGCCCGGCAGAAGGATCGAGAACTCGTCGCCGGCGTACCGGATGACGATGTCGCTGTCACGGAACGACTCCTTGAGAATCGCGGAGGTCTGCACCAGAAGCTGGTCCCCCGCCAGGTGGCCGTACGTGTCGTTGGTCTCCTTGAAGAAATCCAGGTCCAGCATGACCATGGAAAGCGGCGAGGGCTGTTCCGCCTGCCAGTCCACGTCCTCTTTGAGGTACAGGTACATGAAGCGGCGGTTACGGATGTCCGTGAGGTCGTCCATGAAGACGAGCTTGCTGATGTCTTCCTGGCTGCCGTCCTGCGCTATCGATTCCGGTTCCGGCATGGATGCCCTCTACTCGGCTCTCGTTTCCCGGCCACCAATATACCAGAAAAACAGTAACGGCTGCCATTTTTCACAGTTGCCGATGGCGTGCTGCCTCGCTCATTCTCGGTGCCTGTCATCTGTCTTCTACAGCAGCAGGCCATACAGCAGGTATACCGCCACCGCGCAGATCATTATTACGAGCCCCGGCTTCACCAGCGCCAGTGAGTTCTTCAGCACCTCCGTCTTGAAGTATTCGCTCGTTACCATAAGACACACGTGCACCGGGGAGAGCATCATCCCGACGTAGCCGAACCCGTACGCCAGCGCGGTCGCCGCGATCAGCCGGCCGGTCGGCACGTCGTGGCCGACCAGACTCATCACTATCGGAAAGCTCGCGCCCACGAACCCGACGGCGATTCCCATCGTCAGCCCGCTTATGAACGGTATCAGCAACATCATCGCAATCACCGGAATCCCCGCGGACGCCAGCTCCGCGCGCATCTGCGCCACCATCGACACCCCGCCGGGGAGGTCCGCCTCGATGAACGCGCCGTAGACCCGCGCCGCCGCCACGATGATCACCATGCTGAACGCCTTCCAGGACAGGAGTATCGTCTTCCACTGTTCCGCGTCGAGCGGGCGTCGGATCTGCAGTACCGCCGTCGCGCAGCCGATGCCGATCATCATCGGAATGTACTTCTGCAGTCCGAAACCGATCCATCCCGCGTGCGTCATCCCGGCGTGCGCGCCCTTCACCGCGGCGTACACCGCGACCACCACTATGATGGGAAGAACCAGGGAAATGATGCGCTTGGTACGGTCGCCGGCGCCGCGCGACGCGCCCTCGTCCTCCGGTTCCACCTTTCTCAGAAGGAAAAGCCAGCCGCCGCCGACCGACGCGAGCGTGAGGGGGATGCCGACGATCATGAACTGCCATATCTCCAGCCCGGTGATGTCCACCGCCAGGAGTACCCCGGGATACAGCGGCCACCAGTACTCCCATATATGCCGGAACCAGTGATTGATTTGCGCCTTGAGCGCCGCATCGAGCGTGCCGTCGTCGTCGCACCCGTCCACGAGCGGCGCGGAGAACAGCGCGCCGCCCGGCATTGGCAGGAAGCCGATCACCGCCGGAAGCACCGCCATGGATCCGCGGCGGGAGAGCCGGGCCCGGATCGCGTCCACCAGGTCCTTCATTACGCCGGACTCCGCCATCTGCCGGCTGAGCCATATCACCTCCAGCACCACGGCGAGAAGCAGGAGGTGGTCCGGCGATACCAGCCGTTCCCACGTGATAGACGCGATCCTGCCCGCGGAATGCCCGCTCCACACCGCGAGTACCAGCGCGCCGGTCGCGACGGCGAGCATCAGCTGTCTGCACAGCCGGTTGATCACCAGGATCGCCGCCAGCGTTCCCAGCACCTTCACTACAACCGGAACGGACACGTCTCCTCCCTGGCGGTGTCAAGTTTCAGGTGTTCCGATCCCTTGAAATCTGTTCGAATAGATCTTCGAAGGCCCGCCACCTGCGGGAGAACATCCCTTCGACCAGCGCGTCGCCGAATATCTTGAGGATGTCTCCCTCCCCCTCGGGGAGCCTGCGGAGATTCGCCTCGAACTCCGCCTTTCGTGCGCCCTTGAGCTCTTCGGCTCTCTTCTTGAATTCCCGTTCCTGCTCCCCCTTCCGGGACAGCTCGTACTGGAGCTGGAGGATGGCGAGCTCGCCGCCGTCCAGCCAGACGAGCCGGCACCGTTCGCACGAGTCAAAGTGTATCTCGGCCGGCGGGGGCGTCTGCGTCTTCACCATGTATCCCTTGCACCTGGGGCACGCGATCCGTTTCCCGGTGTCCTCGTGATGCTCTCTGCCGGCCTCTTCTATCAGCTTCTCCGTCGGGGTCTCGGTGTTGCGCTCGATGCCGTCGAGACGCTGGGCCTCGAGAAGGTATCCCTTGCACCGGTCGCACCTGAACGCCGGCATTCCCTCGTACTTCACGCGCAGCAGTATGACTCCGCAGAGCGGGCAGTTCTTCATGAGATGCTCACCTCCTCATCCTTCTTCGCGCCTCCTGCAGGTCCCGCTCCGCCGCGGGAAGGCCGGGCATGAGCCTCAGCGCTTCCTGCAGGTGGCGCGCCGCGTCCTTCAGATTGCCCTGCCGCATCAGCGTTGAACCGAGCGCGCCGTGCGCGTCCGCGATGTCCGGCCTGAGGGTGATGGCCATGACGAAATGGACAACGGCCCGGTCGGTGTCGCCCTTCAGAGAGAGCGCGACGGCAAGGTTGTGGTGGGCCAGCGCGTACCGGTCGTTCGCCTCCAGCGCCTTCCGGCAGTACGTGATGGTGTCGTCCAGGTTCCCCTCCGCCCGCGCCAGCTCCGCCAGGTAGAAATACGATACCGCTCTATTCGGGACCCGGTCGATCTTCTTCAGCACCGCCTTCTTCTGCGCGGCACGGCATCGCTTGCGCAGGTCGTTCGATCTGAATGTCGCGCAGTCGATGGCGTTCTCCGCGCAGTACCCGTCCAGCAGGGCGAGGTAGCGCTGTTTCTGCTCCGGTGTCGCCTTCGGCACGTCGACCATGCCGGTGAACGGCCGGTGCAGGGACAGTGCGAACGCCGCGAACGCGATCTGCGCGTCCACGTCCTCGACGGCCTGCCTGGCGGTCTCGCGAACGGCGTCACTCAGCCGTTCCCGTATCCCGATCTGTGTCCGTATGTCCTCGATCCGGTTGTCGTACATCAGCTTCGGGGCGCGGTACTCCAGCCGGGGACGGCTGTCGGTATTGACGTGGCCGGGGCCGAACAGTTCCCGCAGATCCTCCGAGAGGATCAGCCGGTACAGGCACCGGGCGTCCGTCAGGACGACGTTCCCCGACTTCCGCAGGTGCGGCAGATGCGCCCGGACGTTTTCCAGTGACGGCCCGCTCGCGCCCTTGAAGCCGATCAGCAGGTAGTCGCCGCCCCTCCCCGACGGGTTGGTGCAGACGAGCAGACTGCGGGGGAACACCTCCGCGAACGTCCTGCCGATGAGGGCGAACGTCTCCCAGTCCATCTGATACGCCTGGAGCCACTGCGCGAATATCCCGTCGTCGCCGAGCCGGCTCTCGACCAGCTCGAAGAAGTTCCGGGTGAACAGCGCCGCCAGGCCCGCCATCCACGGGTTCGACGGTTCGGAGATCACCACGTCGTAGAGGTCCGGCGCGAGCTGAAGGTGCGCCCGCCCGTCCTGGATGATGAGCTTCGTCCTGGGGTTCGAGAGCAGGTCGTTGTTCCACGGCCGGAAGAACTCGCTCCCCTCGACCACCTTGCGGCTGATGTCGATGACGTCGACCCGGTCCACCGGGTAGTGGAGCACCTCGCCCACCGTTATCCCGCTGGCCAGTCCCAGCACCATCACCGTCCTCGCGTTCCGATGGAAGAGCATCGGGATGTGCGCGGACATCGTCTGGGTCTTCATGTCGCCCCGGGACGACGCGTCCGATTTGCCGCTGTTGGTCATCACGTATTCCACGTTGCCCAGCGGGTCCGTGTGCTTGCGGACCGCGGTGAACCCGCCGATGCCCTCCCCGTAGTACACCAGCTCGCTGCGGTCTATCCCGGCCATGATGTCCGAGCCGCGGAAGAGCGACTGTGTCCAGCCGTGATATCGGAGAAGGCTTTCGATCTTCTGCTGCTGGTGATACTTCCCGAGCGAGAGGAGCAGGTGGTTCCATGCCGGCACCCGGACGCAGATCACCAGTCCGATGACGGCGAGAAAGGCGAGGGGCCCCCAGCTGCGGGCGCCCTCTTTTTTCCTCAGCGCGGCAGCCATCAGGACCGAGATGGTGAGCGCGGCGAGAAGCTGGATGCCGGCGACGAGACTCAGCCCGGTTTCCTTGCCGACCAGCGGGATGATGACGAAGCCGGCGCAGAACGAGCCGAGCACCGCGCCTGTCGTGTTGATGGTATAGGCGACGCCGATGGATCTCCCGACGCGGGCGACCGACCGGGTGTATATCTTGCCGACGAGCGGGAACGTCGCGCCCAGGCAGACGGTTGGCAGGATCATGAAGACGAACAGCACTCCGGCGTTCACCATGCTGAGCAGGCCGAAGCTGTGCTGGAAGGTGTGGATGAGCTTGGCGAAGAACATCTGCCCGTTGCCTATCACCTGGCTGACCGCGAGCACCAGGAGCGCCGCGACTATCTGCGTGACTATCAGCAGCCGCAGGCAGTCCTTCGTCCTGTCGGCGAGGCGCCCGAAGACGACGCTGCCGATCGCGAGGCCGGTAATAAAGGTAACAAGTATGATCGTGAAGGAGTACGTGGTGGGACCGACCAGGAGCCCCAGCAGGCGGGTCCATATCACCTCGTAGGCTATCGAGCAGAAGCCGGAGATGCCGAACACGGCGAGCGCGGCGGCGACCTGTCCGCGGGAGAACGCCGGGTTCGCTTCCTCCTCCGGTTCGTCGGGCGGCGTGGAGCCGCCCCTGTCGTTGGAGGAGTCGCGCCGGGTGAGGCAGACGATGCCTATCACGGCGTTCACCACCACGGCGAACGCGAGCGTGCCCCAGACCCCCAGGACGGCGATCAGCCAGAAGCCGCACAGAAACGATCCGACCGCGGCGCCCAGCGTGTTTATGCCGTACAGCCGTCCGGCGCGCGTCCCGAGGTGGGAAAGATTCTTCACGCAGAACCGGCACAGTATCGGGAGCGTCGCACCCATGCATATCACCGGTATCAGAAGGATCGCCGCGCACCCCAGGAACGTCAGCAGGTTATAGAGCATGAACTGGTCGAACATCCGGTTGTACAGCAGCTCCTGCACCGGCCCGTACGCCCGCAGCAGCAGCGGCAGGGCCAGGCCGTACGCGGCGATAATCAGCTCGAGCGCGCCGTAGATCCTCACCAGGTTCACCGGGTTCTTCACCCGGTCTATCATCCGGCCGGCGACGTAGCTTCCCACGCCGAGCCCGCCCATGAACACGGTGAGAATGATGCTGACGGCGAACGGGGCACCGCCGATAATCTTCACGATCATCCTGCTCCACAGGATCTCGTACGTCAGTCCGGTGAGGCCGGACAGGAAGAAGCATATGAAGACAAGAAGCATGCGCGGAAGACCCTCCTTGGGTGCTACTTGTTCTCGTCGAACGCCCCGCTGAAACCGGGGGTCAGCTCGACGCCGTCATCCTTGCTCGGCTTCCATCTCCATCCGTAAGGGCGGGGTCCGCCATGGCCGAAGCTGGAGACGTAGATGCCCCAGAACGTCGGCACCGAATAGAATAGGTCCGACCATATCCCGTCGTGAACGTGACCGTCCAGGTGGACGGCGTTGAACCGGAAACTGCCTGGCATCACCTGAGACACGCCGAAATGGGAGGTGTTCCTGCGCGCCGCCCAGCTTCCCCCGGTTATCATCAGAGGCGTCTGGCACGCCGCGATCCACACCGACGGCTTGTGGGACGTGTGGGGCTGGGTGTTCCTGGTATTCCATCGGAACGGCTCCTCGACCGTCCAGCTGCCGCCGCTGCCGCCGAACCCGATCAGCCGGTGTTTCCCGATGGCGATATACGGGGGGTTGGTGCATCCTATGGTGGACACGAACGTGGCGTAGCCGAGAAAGCTGCCGTGACCGGAGCCGTCGGATGCCTCGCCGTACCGGGAGGCCTTGTCCCTCGACTGCTCGCTGTTCGACGTTTCCTTGATGAAGCTCGGGCCGTACTCCCAGGTTCTCACCTTCTGTATCGGGTCCCACAGGATTTCTATCGGCAGGTACTTGCCGGGCAGACGAGGCCTGCCGATCCAGCTTCCGTGATTGGTCTCGTCCCACCTCTGGCCGGAATGGTCGTCGTACATGAGCTTGATGACGGAATTCATGGACCGCGGTCCCCATGCTTCCAGCCAGTTGTACGCGGCCCCCAGCCTGCGGCCCATCTCTCCGTCGCTGGGACAGCCGATGCCCTTGTCGCCGAGCGGCAGGCGCCCCCGGTTGTTTCCGGCGTAGAGGAGCGTGCCGATGGCGATCTGGCGGAGGCTGTTCTTGCAGCTGGTGAAGTAGGCGTATTCCCGCGCGCGGGAGAGGCCGGGCAGGATGAGCGACGCGAGCAGCGCGACGATCGCGATCACCACCAGGAGCTCCACCAGGGAGAACCCGGCCCTTCGGCGTGTCGGTCTCGTCATTCGTCCTCCTCCAGAAGGGCATTCTCCATCTCGACGTAATTATCTTATCCGAAGGAATTAGCGAGTCAACATTCCTCCTTTACATAATAGTGCGTACGCATTACGATAGCGTCGTATTCGTCTTCAGCCCACCACACGTTTCGAGACAGGAGGTCCGGATGAGTCAGGACGATATCCAACAGGACGATATCCAGGCGGTAGCACGTCTCAAGGACGCCTATGCCCGGATGGACGCGGAGATAGGCAAGGTGATAGTGGGGCAGAAGGAGGTGATCGAGGAGATCCTCACGGCCATCTTTTCGCGCGGGCACTGCCTGATTGTAGGCGTGCCGGGTCTGGCCAAGACACTTCTGGTGAGGACGATCGCCCGGGTGCTGGCGCTCGAGTTCAACCGGATACAGTTCACGCCGGATCTGATGCCGTCCGACATCACCGGCACCGACATCCTCTACGAGGACCGGGCGAGCGGGGTGCGGGAATTCCGGTTCCTGAAGGGCCCCGTGTTCGCCAATATCGTGCTCGCCGACGAGATCAACCGCACGCCCCCCAAGACGCAGGCGGCGCTGCTGGAGGCGATGCAGGAGCACGCCGTCACCGCGTCCGGCACGCGATACAAGCTGGACCCGCCGTTCTTC
>CAYMFW010000115.1:0-14730 GCA_964389785.1 uncultured Planctomycetota bacterium | reverse complement strand
GAAAAGAAAGACAAAGATTATTTCCGCATGCATGATTGCATGCGTCCTAGCTATCCTGGCAGCTGTTCTTTACCTTGGTGTGATGGTTGAGTGTCCTTATTGCCACAACAGCAATGCCAACGTCAAAGGGAACTGTGCCCTTCGCCAGCGCACCGCACAGTGTCGGGAGGATTATTGCGACGAACACCACAATCTGGACTCATGTCCGTGGTGCAATCGCAAGGGCGAAATGACAAGGATTGAAGCATGGCTCGATTAGACCATCCGACCAACGGATCAAGGCCGCCTTGTCGGGCTCGCGCCCGACAAGCGGCTGATTCGAACTGTTGGAGGCCGGTTTGAATGAAAGGGGCTAGAGTGGCAAAGCTGATTCTATCCCTGTGCCTCGTAGTGCTTCTGGCGGTCCTCTGCCCCCATCTCCGTGCCGCGCCGCCGCCGGACCCCGAAGAGGAAGCCGGAGGGGGTACCGGCTATCCGGGAGCCCGGAAGGACCTGATGGCAGCCATCCACGCCCGAAGGGTGCGGGTGAACATGCGGGACGATGAGCGTGCGATCAAGCTGGTGACGAGGGTGGCGGAAAGCGGTGACGCGGTGGGCAAGCTGTGGCTTGCGCTTTTCCGTGCTAAGGGATGGGGCCGGGCCGATCGGGATGAGAAAGAAACGCAGGCGTTGGCGAAGAGCGTCTTTGAGAAAGCCAAGGCAGCTGCGGGGAAAGATGACGCCTGCGCCCTGGCGATTGTGGGTACCGCGTACCTGGAGGGATTGGGCGTCGAAAAGGACGCCTCTCGGGCCGTGAAATACTTCGAGAGAGGAGTCGACCTGGGTGACTTCTGGAGCATGGAATCCCTTGCCTATCTGTATCTGACGGGCGACGGGGCAGAGAAGGACCCGAAGCGTGCCCTGGTGCTGTATCGCAAGGGAGCGGACATGGGAGACCCGATCATGCTGGTCCGACTTGCCACATGCTATGCGCAGGGAACAGGCGTGACCAGAGACGACGACGCGGCGCGGAAGCTCTTCCGCGAAGCTGCTGATGCCGGGTGTTCGGCGGGGATGGCGGGGTTGGCCCAGCTAGCGGCCGGCGAGCACCGGCGGAAGGGCAGCCCTGAGCTGGCCAAGGAAGCCCTTGCGTGGTATCGAAAGGCGGCCGATGCGGGCCACGCGATGAGCATGAGGAAGATCGCCGAGGCGTATGACGACAAGTACCATCAGAACCAGCCCCTTGCCAGATACAACCGAACGACGGCCGTTGAATGGTTTCTGAAGGCGAGTCGGGCCGGAGACCCCATCGGCATGACCGAACACGGCATCATGCTTCAGCTCGGCAAGGATGGGTTCAGGGAGGACAACGGGAAGGCAGTTCAGCTCTTCGCCAGAGCGGCGCGCGGGGGGTCCGTTGACGCCATGCATCGTCTCGCGCGGGCGTACGAGACGGGAAACGGGACCGCTTACAGCCAGGAGAAGGCGAACGTATGGTTCGAAAGGGCCGCCAGGCTGGGATACGGGCCTTCGGCGCACTCACTCGGCGAGGTGTACGAGTACGGAAGGTGCGTTTTGAGAGATCGGAAGAAAGCCCTTGAGAGCTATCTGATGGGGGTAACGCGGCGAACGGGCGGCAGCTGTGCAAATGACGCCGGCAAGCTCTATCAGCAGGGCGTGGGTGTGGAGCAGAACATCAAGAAGGCGCTGGACTGGTACCGTAAGGCGGAGGACCGGGGCTCCTGGATGGGCATGTTCAATCTGGGGGCGATGTACGAACACGGAATCGGGGTGGAGAGGAGCGACAAGCAGGCGTTCGGGTGGTACGAGAAAGCCAGGGGGAGCAACAACTACTTCGGCATGGTCCGCCTCGCGCACATGTATGCTCACGGATGGGGGACCGCCCGGGACCCGAAGAAAGCCGACGAGCTCTATGCGCAGGCGTTGAATGAAGACCTGCCCAACTATAAGAGGTATCTCGCATTCTCCTCGTGGGCGCGCATGGATGGTCCCGTGTTCCGGTCGCTTGGTGAGGAGTTGGAGGGAGCGATCCGCTGGGCGGACAGTTGTTTCTACCAAGGGCATGTCAAGGACGCATGGGAGCTCTACAACAAGGCATTGAAGACGGCGGCAGGAAACAGGGAGGCGGAGAGACGCATCTACGAGCGGATAGGTGACATGGGTCTGCGCGCGCCCTTCGAGGTCGCCGAGAAGGTAGCCGATACGATGATGCGGCGGGGCATGCGGGAACGTCTTGCGCTTGCCTATCGAGCCTGTCTGGAGGTGTACGGGGATGCGGGGGTGCCCGAGGCATTCAAGCAACACATCCGCGGGCATTTGGGGGATTTCACATTCCGGTCCGTCGCCGTCATGCCTTTCTCCTCGGACCTCTCGAAGGATCAGACGCGAGCATGCCTGAAGAAGCTGGATGCCATATACGAAGACTGCAGGAAGGCGCCCGACAGCAACCAATCCCTGCTGCGGACCGAGAGGACACTTGCCGAGCTCCGCGTGCTGATGCTGCAGGAGTTCTCCGGGAAGTACGCTGAGCGTACCGCGTTTGCCGAGGGGCGTCTTGGAGACATGTATCGCAGCGTAGGGGACGTCGGCATGCTGGTGGATTTCATGACCGAGCAGCTGAAGATTCTGGACCATTCGTTCACACAGAAATGGTACATGGGATATCATTTTCAGAAGATCGTTCCGGCGCCGCGGGACACGGATGGAAAGAGGACCGGGAAGATCATGAAGGAGCTTCGGGCAATCGATGGCAACGAGAAACTGCGTGCGAAATGTCGTGAGGCCTACCTTGCCGAGGGCACGCCGCGGGTGACGCTGGAGATCGCACGCCTCCTGGACGAGAAGGGAATGGAGGAGGATGCCGCTGTTTTCGAGAACCGCGCCAAGGATTGGCTATGGACTTTCACCCGATACGTGAAGAAGAATCGCAAGAAGACCTGGGCAAGCGAGGCGGTGATGCGAACGTTCAACATGGTGAGCGGCTACGACAGGGAGGTGGCCGACTACGGACGAGTGACGATTGAGAGGGAGAACGCATTCGACCTGTGCCGGTACATGACCGCGGGAGCGCTTCTGGAACTGGGGGAGACGAAGAAGGCGGTGCAGGCATTCATGGATGCTAAGGGGCGCAAGAAGGCCGGAGGCCCCGTCTACAGCCCCGGAAAGGCCTACAGGGACAGCACGTCGTACGGCGCCTCAGTCCTGGCCCGGTTGTTGAAGCACCCGAAGGTAAGCCAACAGGACAAGGACCTCCTGGGACGGGAATTTGCGGACCTTGGCGGAGAATGAGATGAGAAAGAAAGCCGCAATCCTGCTGGCCTGTGTCTCTGGAGCGGTCCTCCTTGCTGTCGCTACGGCTCTGTTCTTCTCTTCCGGTGCTGACGACGGTCCCGTTAAAGAATCACTTGCCAAGTTACTTATTCGGTCTCCGTATGCAGAGGAGGACATGAAGGTTCTTCTCGAAATCAGCGACGCAGGCAAAGTTCACACTCTTCATTCGATTCTGGCTGTGGGCGATGAGCTGGCCAAGCCATATCCAGCTGCATCGCCTCAACTCAGGTTCGAGTTTGTGAAAACGGATGATGACTCCCTGGTATATGACTTCGTCTCATATCGCACTGGTGAGGTCACCCTATTGTTCTGGCATGACAAGAGGATGTATTCCGTTCCGATCGGCAAGATACGGGGTTGGTGTCGAGATGCAGGGGTCTCCTTTGAGAAGTACATACTGTTGTCGAACTCCCCTGAAGCCGGCTCACGTGAATGATGCGCCACGCAAGACATCGAGGCTTTTCGAGATTATTGGTGGTACGATGGTAGAGCCAGGGCCGGAGGCTGAAAATGGTGTGCTTGATGGTCGGATATTGTAGAGTGTGGCTGATAGGTTAATGGTGGACACTCTGTTGAAGGACGGTTCGGTGCAAAGAAAAGAAGGCATACCTACTTGCCTTCGTTTCGAGTATACTATGGTTCAGTAGGGTTTTTCTCAGGAGGAATTGCCATGTCGAATACCTATACAGCAATCACAAAACAGGACGGCGATTGGTGGATCGGGTGGATTGAAGAAGTCCCGGGCGTCAATTGTCAGGAAAAGACTCACGAAGAGCTTATCGAAAGCCTAAAGGCGACTCTGGAAGAAGCTCTTGAGTTCAACCGACAGGAAGCTATCAAGGCGGCGCAACCTGGTTATTCGGAGGAACCGGTCTCCGTATGAAGCGCCGCGAGCTTCTCAAGCACCTTCGTGGGAATGGTTGCGTTTTCGTGAGAGAAGGTAGTAGCCATTCATGGTGGGCTCATCCAGGCAATAATAGGCGTTCGTCTGTTCCCCGCCATTCTGAAATCAAGGATGACCTCGCCCGTAAGATCTGCAAGGATCTCGGGATTCCTTTTGTCAGATAGCACCGAACCAGGGCATGAAGACCGACTTTGTAACTCGCTGCGCTCGTCACAAAGCGGCTTATGCCCGCCGTTGGGCCGAAAAAGATGATGAGAATTGACATTGCGTTACGTCTGACTGTTTGTGTGCTGTTCGCTGTGGTGTGCGGCTGCAGTACAGCATCTCGGTCTACCACCACAATGACGCAGTACGAGGAGCACATGCATGCGAAGGCGCTGTACCTGAAGAGCCAACTTGATGGGCTGGACCGAGAGCTGGTGTGGCGAGCCGCAGAGGGACATGAAGCAAATCGTATGGCCATGGGTCTGGTCCCGTACTCATTCCCCATCGACCAATCAAATGGATTCTTCAGGACTACTGACGTGTTCCGAACGCTCTGGAATGACGGAAAGTCAACCAACTTAGTCTGTCTTCAATATCCTGGCATTGAACTTGGGGGCACCCCGTATCGAGCGTTTGTTTACGATAAGAGCCTGAACCTTGTCAAATGGGGAGAGACGAACCTTCCTGAGGGCGCGATTCCCTTGGCGCTTGTCGAAGTGCGTGCCAGTGGCGCATTGCCAGCACCGTTTCAGAATAGTTTTCGCGTCCCGCCAAAGCTTGATGACGTATGGCAACTTGCCGTCGTTGCAGTAAACCCAACTGTGAAATTGAAAGAAGGAGACCTGGAATCAGTCGATAGCCTTCGAAGCTGTATTCGAGTAATTGACTGGGCCGGAGACGGCGTGGATTGGCCCGGCTACGGGTATTTGCACGACATACAGGACTTGGAGGTCAGAAGTGCTGAGTCGAACTGGCCTGTTCTTCATAATCCATAGAGGCCCAACAACCGGGTCAAGCCGACTCGCTGCGCTCGCGGCTTACCCGAGACGTTGGAAGGTTTGTGATGAGAAGCTCTAGTTCCATACTTCTGCTCCCGGTTGTGTCATTCTTGCTTGGGTGTGCAACAGTTGCCCCCGCGCCAGCGCATCACCATTCTGCGATTACGAAGGCGACACAACTGAAATCGGGTCTTCATTTCTCGGTTCGGACAAGGCCCTGCACCATACAAGTTGGCGAATCGCAATGGATCGAAGTAACCGTACACGTCGACCATAAGGAACCGCTAGCACGTATTGGGGGATTCGAGGCTGCCGTCGTCGAAGACGGGAACATACTCTTTTCCTGCCCTATGGAAACAAGCACTGGCCATATGGATCGTGATGGCGATAAGCGTGGCGAGCAGTTTCTCACGACAACGGGCAGGTTCATTATTGACAAACGATTCGCCGATAAGTGTCAGGTCCTGCTGAGAACAGACCACCCTGTCGACCCTCATAAATGGAGTATTATGCTTGAAAGCTATCTTCCGAAGTAAGGCACCTTCCAACCAGGCAACTCTGACCGGGGTACTCCGCGCGGCTCTGCCGCGCTCCACACCCCGGCAGGTTATTGCCGCCGTTGGACGCAAAGGAGAGAATAGGTATCATGAGTCGCAGCTATTCGAAAACCATATTGTTATTGGGCCTCGCTCTTGTGGCAGGTTGCGCACGGCCGGCCGTCAAGAGCTCGGCCCCCACTCGGGAAGAGGTCTATCCCAAACTTGTGCACATCCTGTACCGACTCGACAAGGCCAAGGGTGAAGAGCGCGAAGTTATTCTTTCTGAGATCAAAGGGCATCTTCCCTCGTGGTATAGCGGAATAGACCTAGCGCCTCCTGATACCTCCGATCCTGAATGGTTATTTGTGATTCGCTACGACTTGCTGCCTGACAGGCAGTTCGAAAAACTGGTCAAGAAGGCTCGCGAGCTATTCCTGCCGATCAAGAAACCTTTTCCCGAGCAAGTGACGCGACGCGAGCTGTTTCAATTGACGAAAGTGCTACCTAGAGTAGGTGTGCAAGGCGTCCAACCAGGCAACGCTGACCAGCTTCGGCACGCGGCTTTGCCGCGCACCTCGCTGGCAGGTTATTGCCGCCGTTGGAAGATAGTAGATGAAGAACCTTATTAGTCTATCGCTGGCAATGATTCTTGTGGGTTGCTCAGTCCCCTTGTCTCGCAGTGTGGAGGTCGATCCGTTCGAAATCGAATTCGGTGGTCAAGCAGCGTGGACCGAAGGTTACAGCCGATTTGACCCTAATCTTCCCGGTTATCATGTCACCGGTGACATAGCATCGATGGTGTTGCGTCCTCGGTCAAAGCAAGTGCCGGACAAAATGGTCATAGCGATCACGACATCTCCTGGCATGCGTCCGATGCTCGAGCATTTCAAAGTGACCACCAAGGAGATCACGCTGACGTCAGCTCTCTTCAACGGTACTGGTTCAACTGGAGTCACGAATCGCAGGACGAAGACCCAGGCCACCGTGAAACGGGGAAAGTACTTGCGGTTCAGCGTGGTCGGCAGAGAAGTGCGTGTCACCTTCTTGCCGGAAGCGATGGGTCTTCTTGAGGGTGATATCAAGGTTTCATGGATTGACTGGTACAGACAATGAGGGAGCTTCCAACAAAGGGTTGCAGTTGACCCTCGCTTACGCTCGGGCAACTGAACCCCGACGTTATCTGCCTATGGAGAGTTGAGTGTGTAAAGACGAGAAGGCTTCCGGGAGATACCGTTGGTGGATGATTGGGCTTGCCATATACGTGGTGTTCATCCTGGCTTCCTATTGGTGGTTTGTGCGGGATCCGTCGATGGGGATAGACGGGCAGGAGGATGCTGAAGGCAAGGTCGTCGTTTGGCTAAACCTATTTTCTTATGAGAAATCGTTGGATCGCTGGAATGTGGATGAATGGGAAAAGCGCCGTGCCCTTGGCGATGGTCGGTGGGTTGAGCTGGGCAAGAGTATCGATGGAGCAGAACCCGTGCTGCTGCGACTTTTCGAGACGAATGACCCTCGCGTTGAGATGCCGCAGGTTATCGCCGCGCTGGGGGCGCTCGGAACAAAAGAAAGTGTTGCAGCGTTGATCGAAGCTCTGGAGCACGAGGATCCTCATGTTCGGATTGAGGCCGCCAGCGCCCTCGGGGGCATTGGGGACGCACGGGCTGAGATGCCGCTGTGCCGGGCGCTGACGGAAGACAAGCTATCCAGCGTTCGAGTGAATGCAGTAGTAGCCCTTGAGAAGCTTGCAACAGACGCGTCCATTCCGTTTTTGCAGGTGGCCCTTGAAGACGGATCTAGTCTTGTATCGACGACGGCAAAACGGACTATAAGAGGAATTCAGAAACGAAACGAGAAAGAACGCAGGCGATCTGGGGGAGAGGAATGAGATATGTAATTCTGCAACTCTTCCGGCTACTGCGGTATAGACGCAAGGGTGGTATCTGTTCATTCTGGTGGAATGCGCGATTTCAGATAACTAGCGCATGAACACTGACTGGGGTATTCCGCGCGGCTTCGCCACGCTCCACACCCCGGCAGGCTATGCGCGACGTTCGGTGTGGAGAAGAACATGAGACGAATCATGATTGTCATCGCATTGCTTTGTCTGGGGGGGTGTTCTGCTTCCGAGAGCGGCAAATCAGAGCAACCGGAAACTCAGGTGCCGCGGAAGCAGTTCTACACAGACGCCGAGGCTGGCGTCTTCCTTCAGAAACTGTCGGGAGTTACGTACCCCACCACAATCCGCGCTGCGTCTTCGCACTTGGGAATTGACCTTGCTCGCCTCGGCCTTGACATGTCCAGGCCGATTCACACGCAACTCATTGGCCCAGGTTCTGGTGTAACACAGTGGCATACTTCCCAATTGAGCCAGTCCTACTCGATAGCATTTCTCCACAACATCAACGACAAGACTCCAGGCGAGTACCGAATCTACAAGGTGGATATTTGGAAGTTTAGCGAAAAGGCTCAGCTGTATACGGATGTGGAAGCGGAGAAGTTCAAGAGCAGGCTCTCGCAGATCGAGTATCCGACAACACGGGAACGCGCCTGCGCTCTCCTCGGGATTGACCTGGCCCGATTGACCATTCCGATAGGATCGATGTACGGAAGGTCAGGCATAGAATGGACTCGCCTGAGCACGAACTACTGGATTTCGTTCGACTTTCCGATTCTTGAGCCAGCGCCGGCTCCAGGAGACGCGTACATTACGGAAGTGAGAGTCTACAGACTTGAGAAGAAGTCGGCAGATTAGCCTACCGAACAATGAAGTGGAGGCGACGGTTGGGAGCCGCGCCTCACTTCCGACATTAGGTGGAGCAGAGAGACTTATGATCTGTACAAGGTGGTTTGTGCTTTTCGTTCTTCTGTTTCTCCTTTCCTGCATGAAGACAGCGCCGGAGCGAGCACCTTCTCCAGGTGCCGCTCGACCGCGCAACGAGAGCCAACCACTCTTGTCCGGCAAGGTTGTTAGGGTGGATAGAGGAAAAGGCATTCTCATCCTAGATATTGGGATTGATGATGGCGCAAAGGAAGAAATGGTCTTTCTTGTCTATTCGCCAGAGAAGAAACGTCGCAATGGTTATGCTCTCGTGAACAAGGTGATGAAGAGCCGTTCTTCGGCGAAGTGGATAGACTGGAGCGATTTCTCATGGATTGGCGGTCGACCGGAAAACATCGACTTGGGTCTGCCAACGGAAGAAGACATAGTCCGCCAAAGTCGGTTGATTGCCTCGGGTCCATCTTGTTTCCCGAATCCACCCAACAAGCGCATGCATCGGACGCGCCGCTGATGCGCGACGTTGAAACTGTCGAAAAATCCTATCCCACCTCCACCTTGAACGTCACACTCCCGCACGGCTCGCCCTTCTTGAGCACCCGCCGCCGTTTCTTCGCGCGGGCGGCACCCTTGCTCTTGGGCATCACGTAGAAATCCCTCTCCGCCTCCAGGTCTACCTTCAGCGTCTTCGCCCCCTTCATCTCCAGAAGCGGATCGGTGAGCAGATCCATCGCCCCGGACGCGGCCGTCTTGGGCTCCTTCACCTTCCCCTTTCCCACCATCTTGCTCAGCACCGAAAAGGGAACCCTCGCCAGGTCGGCGCCGACGTTGTCCGCCACGGCACCGTGCGCGGCCGTTCCCGCCACCTTCAGCAGGGAAGAGCCCACGAGCCGCAGGAAGTCTGAGTCGAGCGGCTGAGCCACCCGGTCGGACACCGCCACCCGCAGACCGAACCGCCCGGACACCAGCTCTTTCATCAACACCCGATCCGTCCAGAGATCCTTGGTCATATCCAGCACGCCGCCCTTGAACTCCACCGTCTTGGCTTCCACCACCCGGCCTACGCGCGGGCGCGGGCAGACGAGAGAGACGAATATTACCCGCTTCGTCGCGCCCCGGGCGTCGCCGGGCAGGGAGATGCGGGCCTTCTCCAGAGTGATCTCGATTATCTTGTCTCGTGCCATTGTTCGCTTCCTCCTTTAGTGGCTCGTTCTCGTGGGGCTGCCGACTTCTGTGTATCGTATAGGTGGGGGAGGGGGATTTCCAGGGGGTGGCAGATTGTGAAGTCTATCTCGACACAGTGCTGTTGGATGGTGGCCTGCATTTCAGGTCGTATCATTCGCCGAAAGGATTTGCTGGCTCAAGGTTCGCTAGAGGAAACTCCAACGACGTAGAAGCGGTAGCTGAAGAAGGCCGATTGCCTTCCGGCAACCTGTAGAGACCGGCACACCCCAAGGGAAAGGGCTCCCCTTGACGACCGAAATTGTGCCATCCATACACGTCCAGCGCGAACACGCAAGCCCAACTATGGTCGCTCAACTTGTCCCACACACACTCATACTGCATCTTAGCATTGCAGGTGACAATAGCATCCAGAGTTCGCGAGACCCGGTTCTTCTTCACTGTCTCGACAAATGCAAGGTGCTGGGGTGGGACGGGGTCTTGGATCACAACGCCATTGAGAAGCTTGCCGGTCGGAAATGGTATCTGTATGGCAAACTTGGTTTCGTCCGGCATTGCTTCTCGATACAAAGCGGCATGGAATCCTTTCAAGCACCGCTTGACAAACGGGTCGAAACGATCTGTTCTCAAGAAGACATCAACTGCGTCAGCTTGTGGGTTGTATTCTGCCTCCAGCTCAATCTTGCTGGTCCCTTCGGGGGGCCACTTCCCATGGAACACCGATATCAATTGGCCAATGAACTCGTCATCATCCGCCTCGCGAGTGTTGCAGTCAACGTGGGTTGCCAGCTTAAGAGGAAAATCCCGGTCGTCTGGAAGGAATATCGACTTAGGCGGCACGTGATCGTGGTTCTTCCGATCCCCTAGGACAAACTCGTGACCACACAGATAGCAAAACGGTAAGTCTCTGACCTCTCTTGCGCTTTGCTGGGTCAACAATGCTGGCATAGACTGGGAGGTCCGTTACTAGCCCGCTGTTCTCGGGTCGTTCTTGATGCTAGCCGTCACGATCTTCCATGTGCCGCCAGGTATGTTTCGGGGCAGCGCTTCCTGGCCTTCGGCTTCGTATATGAGACGGAGAGTGACTTCCCTCTGTTTCTGGTCGGGACTGGTGATGGATGCATGGACCTCCGTTATTGCGGGGGCTTCGTCAACGATGCGGAGGAGAGAAAAGCCTTCGACAGCAATCCATCCGTAATTCTCTCTCACCGTTCCCGCGTATTGCTTCGGGTTCTCGACGAGCCGTGACCAGAACAATTTAGCCATATCTCCGTAGTTGCTTGTGGCCCACAATTCCAGGAAGGCCAGCGCGGCGCACTCTGGTTGCCTGCAATCCACGGCGGAGCTATCTGTCAGAGACGAAACGTACTCTGGAGGAAGGGGTCTAGGTTCCCACTCGTTCAATGCTTGCTTCAGGTTCTCGTTTCTTGTCAGAGTCTCGCCAATCTCTTTTAGTGAGGGTACTCGGGTTTCTTCTTCGAAGTGCTCTCGTCGTTCCTGCTCGGATTTCCTCGCCAGGATCCAATCCCGGACTATGAACAGAGAGCACCAACACTTCGCTGCCACAACCTGATTGTCGTACCCCAAATCCATGCCGTGTAGAATGCCGTGTCTATATGGGAGGTGGATAGTATCTGTGCGCGTCTTCTTCCGGCTTTTTTGAAAGATGCCTTTGATGCTGTGGATTGCGCCGTCGGCGACAGTTAATGAATCCCATAAGTCCAAATCGAGACCACGAGCATGGAAACCTGTGCCAACGGCATCGTTAACTGCACCGTCAATTGTCATCAGAAGAAGAGGAATTGCCGAGTAGTAGCGTCCTTCTTTGCAGTCATCAAGAGCGAAGTCTATGAATTTGCGTCTGACCTGCAATTCCTCGGCTGTCGCGAAAAAGAAGACTCTCTCCTCGATGGAATCTGGCCCATAGTAATCGAGGAGCAGCTCTATCGCCGCATCTTTTCCTTCGGTTTCGTATGTGTCGACGGCTTTCCTCAGAACACCGAAATCCAGGGAGTCATGGATCATCCAGCCATCCTCGACGAAGTAAGCATTGTACTTCCGCCCGTATTCGAGTTGCTCGTCCAGTTGGCTGCGGATTGAAGCGTACTGCTCGTTCAATTCAGCAATCTTCTCGCTGCCCAACCCAATAAGCTGTAGCGCCTTATTAGCTTTGAGAAGCACTTCGAAGGACTTCATCTGTTCTCTCAAGTGCTTGTTGGTCGGCAAGTCTTCGATGTTCATGGATCGAGCGGTCCCCTCCTGTTGGACTTCTGGACAGACATTGCCCTACTTCCCCCTCTCCCCATACAGCTTCTTCAACCGATTAACGACAGTCCCCACATGCCTCATCGGGTTGTCCGGGGCGAGGCGGGCGACGTATTCGGCGGCCTCTTCGATCTGACGCATCGTGTACTTCTCCATCAGCTTCAGATACGTCCCCGCCACGTCCCGGCTGTTCGGCCGGTCGAGCCGGGCGGCAAGCTTGCGCGCCTTCTCCAACTTCTCCTTGCCGTGCGTGCTCTCCAGATCTCCCCACTCCGCCCGGGTATCCTCCGGAGACATCAGCGGCTTCAGCCGGTAGTCGTTGGGGCGGCGAAGCTCGTACCCTCCGGCCTCCACGCCGGACACCGCCGCACCTCCAGCAGCTCCGCCCGTTCCAGCCCGTCGAGCGCCTGATTCACCGTCCACCGGTCGATGGAGTACTTCTGGCCGATGCTCTCCTGGCTGAGCGACCACCACGGCTTCTTCCTGCTCTCTACCGTCTCCACCAGGGACACCAGGTACAGCATCTTCTCCGACAGCCCGAGCGTGCGCAGCCAACCGTATTCCCAGAACTCCGCCGGCACCGCGATCCCCTCCTTGTCACCCGCCCGGCGCATCTTCATGCGCACCGTGGCGGGCCCGCCGAACTTGAACGCGACCGTAATCAGGTCGTATTCCTTCTCGAGCTTGCGCAGCACCTTGATGATCGCCCGCCGGTACTTCTCCTCCGCCTTCTCGTCATCCTTCTCCCCCTCGATCCCCAGCTTCCGGGCGTACACGCCGTAGTCCAGCGTCATGGCGCTTCGCCTGCCCTTCGGCAGTCCGGCGTAGTCCCGCCACAGAAGCAGGAACAGATTGAAGGAGCGGTTGTCGTGGTCGTTCACCATGGCCGCGACCAGGTCCGGGTCCGTCAGGAAGCGGGACGGCACGCGCACGTACCCTCCCGGGGCGTGCTCCTCGGGGGGACGCACCGGAATCTTCGCGATCCTGTCCCGCATGCGCTTCGCGAACGCCTTCGACCGCACCAGGAGAGATGTCTCGTGGTTGTACTTCATCGCGCTGTGCGTCCAGTTGGCCGATCCGAGGATAACGGTGTCGTCGTCGATCACTACCGTCTTCTGATGCAGAAGGTCCGAGCTGTCCTCGTACCGCGCGTCCACGCCGCCCGCGGCCAGCATCTCCCGCGCCGTTTCGTTGCCCCAGACCGAGCGCTCCAGTATCACCCGCACCTTCAGCCTGCGCCTGTGGGCCTCGAGAAGCTCCTGGAGAAGTATGAATGTCGGGCTGGTGGGACTGGAATGGGGATACACGCGGAACGAGAACATGGTGACGGTGATCTCCTTCTTGGCGTTCCGGAGTTCCCTGCGGACGGCGGGGAAGTAGTCCCGGTCGGAGATGTCGGTGACGGTGGCTTTGGTGGGGGGTGGGGCGGTATCGGGGGAAGGCGATGCGGCGAGGGCGGCGAAGACGAGTAGGGTGGCTAGGATGAGGAACCGGAGGCGGGATTTCCTCGGGGAAGGACCGGTTCTGTATCCTCTTTCACTATACATAGTGCGAGTATTCTAGTTGTGAAGTCTCGGGATTTCCACCGTTTGGGTGCACCCGGCACAGGGCCCTGTGATAAGAACGCCCGTTTCATGAGACGGGCCATTTGACACACAAAGGGGTTCTTTCCGTGTCTGATGCAGGCAAAGTTAATGGTCAGCCGGTTTCTGACGATAAACCCTTTAGAGGAACCCGGGGACACACGAGGCCTTAGTGGCTGCTCTCGCGGCTTGACGCTTCTGATGGCATGGACTAGTATTCTGAAATGAGCACTTCGAGTTGCATGGATGATGTCATTCTCAGAGATGCTCTGAAACGGAAGGTGCTCCGGCGTCACGTCGTGGACCCTCGGGCACTCGTGGTTGATGAGGTCGGGCTCCGTCACGGCGCTGCCAGAGTAGACTTGCTGGTCCTAGCCACGTGTCTTCATGGTTTCGAGCTGAAGAGCGACCGCGACACTTTGAATCGATTACCTTCACAGGTGGAGGTATACGGGACCGTTTTGGATCGAGCAACCTTGGTCGTTGGACGGCGTCACTTCGCGGAAGCCCTTGAGATGATTCCGGAATGGTGGGGGGTCCTCTTGGCAGATGTGGGCAAGCGTGGGGCAATTCACTTCGCCATGTTCAGGCGCCCACGCCCTAATCCTGGTCAGGACCTTCTGGCGCTGGCAAAACTCCTGTGGCGAAGTGAAGCTCTGTCTCTTCTGGAGAATCTGCATGTGGCCGAGGGGTTTCGTTCGAAGCCGCGGTCCGCGATATACCGAAGGTTGGTTGAGGTGATGGATGCCCTAACGCTACGGGTCAATGTCCAGACTTGCCTGCGGCAGCGAGAAGGCTGGCGACCTGCTCGATCACGAAAGTCATGTGATGGTTGATCCCCGCCCTCAACCACGTCTCAGGGCTACCAGGCCTGTCATCTTGGCGGCTCATTTCTGATATGTAACGATCGCCGTAGCTGAAGTCCTCGCCACAGAACTCGCTTCGACCCGTCAGCAGCATTGCATTACCGATGTAACCGAAATAACCGGGCCCTTTGTCATTTCGGACCCCTTCTCCCCTCATTATGACCCACGTGTTCTCGCTCGTGTAACGAATACTTGCACTAGGGTTGAGTATGCCCGGCGCCAGTGGCTCCTTATACATGGGATGTTGGATCGTATAGTCACCGTATGTTGGAATCCGCGAATTCTTCGTGGCCTTTTGTACG
>CAYMFW010000114.1:9763-15183 GCA_964389785.1 uncultured Planctomycetota bacterium | reverse complement strand
GGTGCGGAGATTGTCTGCGAGCCGTTCTATGATGATCTGGAGCCGGGCGAGGCGGGGGAGATGTTATGGAGTAATTGGCGCATCACGCGCCGATTGGGAACTGACATGAGGCGCGATTGTTGTCTTTCCCCATCTCGCGCCTTACGATAATACTATGAAGATGCCGGAAATGGGCTCTGTGAGAGCGATGCGCGGGCTCGGCGAAAAAGCAACTTCCTATTGGTGGATTTCGGTTTCACGCTTGTCGAGCTCCTGGTGGCGGTCGCCATCATCGCCATTCTCGCATCTCTTCTGCTGCCGGGTCTCTCCCGCGCATCGAGGGCTTCGAAGGCTCCTACGACTTCAACTAGGCGATGAGGCTGCATCGATTTACATCGAATCCCGCACGCGCCGGATAAATCTTTTTTTGAACAGGCCTTGCGCGGAAGCGAAAAGGGCAGTATAATGTACGCGCGTACATCCTGTACTCGACACAGACCGCCGAGGGGGGCCGGGAACCGGCCCGCAAACGCATGAAGTACACGAGAGACGACATAGCCCGCATGGCGGGAGTCAGCACCGCGACGGTGTCGCGGGTGTACAACAGCCCCGATGTCGTCTCGAAGGAAAAGGTCAGACGCGTCCGGGCAGCGGCGAAGAGGGTGGGCTACTCCCCCGACAAGAACGCGAGCGCCCTCGCAAGGAGCGGAACGGGAACGATCATCTTCCTGGAGAAGCGCGCCACGCACGAGACGGTGGACAAGAGATTCTACTACTGGCACTACGCCGACGTCCTGAAGGCTGTGAAGGAGGTAACGGACGAGCACGCCTACCAGCTGAACCTGTATTCCTTCTCCTCCCCGAAGGACATAGCAGCCATCGGAAAGAGGAACCTCTGCGACGGCATCATCGTATATGACGTCGCAGACCGCGGGACGATGGAGCGGATAAGGGACCTCGGCCTGCCGTACGTCTGCTGCGGCCCCGTCGAACGGCTCGAGGGATTCAACCGCTGCTACGTCGACCAGCACTACGGCGGATACCTGGCGGCCGAGCGATTTCTCCGGACCGGACACACCAGACCCGCCCACATAACCGCGGGGCTCGAGTGGGCACGCGTCTGCCGACAGCGCTGGGAGGGATTCAGGGAAGGCTTCGGTGACACAGAGCCGATACTCATGGCCGGAAGGGATCTCGGCGTTCAGTGGGGCCAGGAAGCGGCAAGACAGGCCGTCCCTCTCATACGAAAGGGAAGGATCGACAGCATATTCGTCGTCAACGACCTCACCGCGGTCGGCGTCGTGCAGGGCCTTCTCGAAAGGAAGATCCGGATTCCGGACCAGGTTTCCGTGATAAGCTTCGACAACCTGCCGTTCATCGCGATGCTTCCCCTGAAGCTGGCGACCATAGACATCAACATGGGAGAGACGTACCGGGAGGCGGCACGGCTCCTCATGAAATCCATGCGCGATTCCTCCCCGATAGAAAGGACGATAGAGCCGTTTTTCGTCGACGGGGAATCCGTTGTCCAGAGATAAGAAAAGGAGGATGGAATGAACGCGAAGAATCGGATCGGACCGGCGGCAGCGCTGCTGGCGGCCGCACTCGGACTCATCGGAACCGCACGCGGGCAGGACTGGCCCAAGCCCTACTCCCCGCCCTGCGTGGAGAGGGAGAACGTCTTCGAGTTCACGGAGAAGCCCGCCGTGAAGCTCGTCGCCAGGGACAGGTACGAGATCACGTTCGCCGTGAAGGGGTTCTGCGACGCGACGGTCGGCATCGTCGACGCCGGGGGAAAGGTGGTCCGCCACCTGGCCTCGGGCGTGCTCGGAAAGAACGCCCCCGAGCCCTTCCAGAAGGGATCGCTTTCGCAGAAGATCTACTGGAACGGAAAGGACGATCTGGACGTCTACCCGAAGGAGCTGGAGAAGCTGAAGGTCCGCGTCATGCTGGGACTCAAACCGACGTGGGACAAACGGCTCGGCGGAACGAGCCCGAAGAATATGCCGGGATACGTCTGGGGCATCGCCGCCGGGCCGGACGGCGCGTATGTCTTCTCCAAAGGCGGGGGCACCCACGGTCGCCTCGTGCTGCGCAAGTTCGACCACGACGGAGACTACGTCATGTCCATGATTCCGCCGGCGGCAAACATGCCGTGGGAGAAACTGGAAGGCATGGCCTACGTGGAATACGAACCGGGAGCGAAATCGCTGCTGGGGGATCCACTGGGCCTTTCCGCCAAAGGATATTTCGTCTGGCGGGAGATCGACGGGCTCACCACCGCGGACTGCCAGCCGGCGCTGGTCGGCAGCCGCGTTTTTTTTGCCAACGCCGGAACCCGGCACGGCGGCTTCGACAGAGGCGAGTCGATCCTCAAGTACATATACACCGACGGATCGTGCGACCGGCAGGGTTTCCAGGGCCGGATCTTCTGCAGCCGCAAGTCGTATCCGACCCCCCATTTCTTCCCCCGCCTCGCCGCCTCGCCGGACGGCAGAACGATGTACATGACCCGGTTCAACCCTATCAACGGCCAGCCCGACCCGGTGGTGATCTTCTGGCCGACCGACGGCTCGGAGCCGGCGAAGACGTTTGCTGGCGAAGTGGGGAAGGTCGGAACAGACAACCGGCACCTGAGCAATCCGCTGGGAATAGACTGCGACGGGCAGGGACGCGTCTACGTCTCCGACAATTCCAACAACCGCGTTCAGATATTCTCTCCCGACCGAAATCACCTGAAGACGATTCGATGCGATCGTCCCCAGCTCGTGCGGGTCGACCCCAGGAAGGGCGCCATTTACGTCACGCACGCGGTGAGGATTCGGGGCCGAACGGTCGGCCGCCTGACCAAGTTCAAATCCTTTGATGACCCGACTGAGGAGTGGCACAAGGACTATGACGAGGCCGTTTTGCCGGCGGCGCTGGCGGTGGATGCCTGGGCTCCGAAGACACGCCTCTGGATGGCCGGAACAAAGACCGCACTCGGCACCGGCGGAGCCGCGGGCGGCGGGCCGAGCGTGACGATCTGGGAGGACGACGGCAAAGGGCTGGTCAAGATCGACGACTTCGACGAGGAGGCCCGGAAGGAAGCCGGGGAAGACTACATGGGCCGTTTCGACGGCTGCGGCACCACAACCTACACCGTCGGTTGCCCGACGAGCGAGACCTTCTACTACGGCGGGCGGGGTACGGGAGACAAGTGGGTCTTCGATCCTTCGTCCGGCAGGCTGATAGCCCGGGTCGTCATGCACGGTTACGTCGACGATATCGCCTTCGACAAGCGCGGGTACATGCACTGCCACCTGAATCCGGGCTTCACTACGGAAGGTGTCTTCCGGCTGGACCCGGCGCAGGCGTCGGCGGAACGGTCCGGGAGCGGGCCGCCGCGGCTTCGATTGAAGGAGGTTCCCTACGACTACGGCGAGGAGAAGCTGCCTCACGGCTGGCGTCCCGGCTCGGGATGGGAGGGAATCCTGCCGGTGCGGGACCAGCCCGGCGCCAAGTTCTTCCAGGACGGCATCGGAGTGAACATGCGCGGCGACATTGTTGTCGAAAGCAACATCTACTACGTGCCCAAGATGGAGGAGGAGGGTGCCAGGTTCGCCTTCGCCGGGATGACCGAGGGGGGAACCCGGTCCCCTTCGCTGAGCAAGTTCGACAATTCGGCCCTTCGCGGCTACAACGGCCACGCGGGCATGGCCCGCATGATAAAGGAAAGACAGGCGCGGGGCGAGCAGGTCTACTCGATCAAACGGCGGCCGGGCATACCGCTGATGGGCAGCACGCTGTGGACATTCGACCGCAGCGGCGAGCTGCGCAGCGAGTGCGCGGTCATCGCGGGAAAACTGGTGAACGGCTGCGCCATCGATGAAGACGACAAGCTGTATTTCACCACCGCTCATCCCCGAGCCGAAGGAAAGAATCACTTCCTGTACGGCCGGGGCGGAACCGTAGGCGTGCCGGACGACGAGTCGAACCGCCACTTCTTCGTGGGGACCTACATGAAAACCCGCTCGCGCAACGTGCGGTTCATTCTCCCGAACGCGGTGATTCCCATGCACCCCCTGCCGAGCCGGCCGCCGGACCTGGTCCAGATGGAACGGCCCGACGGCATCGCCGGTTTTCCGGTGTGGGTGGAGGGAGCGGAGTGGATGTACACGGGAGCCTCACCGATCGTGCACACCCACTGCAGCTGTCCCACAATGCGCGCGACGCTCGACTGGTACAAGCGGTCGTTCGTGTCGGAGGCCTACCGTCATTCATACGCCGTCCTCGACACGAACGGCAACCTGGTGATGCACCTCGGCACATACGGCAACTTCGACAGCATGAGCGGCCCGGCGAGCAGAATTCCCGTCGGCGGAGACAACATCGCCATGTTCCAGCCCCGCTTTATCGGGGTGACGGACAACTACCTGGTCTATCCGGATAGCGGCGAGACCCTCACCGTCTTGAGAACGGCGTACCACAGCGAATGCAGCGTGTCCATTCTTGCGGGAAAGGAATGAACCCGATGCGGCGATGGAAGGAAGCGTCCCCGGGACCGGGACAAGAGGGAAACAGGACCGCTTTTAGCCTCGTTGAGCTTCTTGTGGTGGTCTCGATAGTCACGCTCCTTGCCGCATTCCTTCTTCCCGGCCTCTCCCGGGCGAGGGAATACGCGTACTTCACGAGCTGCAAGAACAGTCTCAAGCAGATATCCATCGGGTGCCTCATCTACGCGAGCGACAACAGGGGCCGGCTGCCGGGGGGAGAGATATTCCGGTGCCAGGGAATCAATGCCTACACGGATTGGCACACGGCCCAGAGGATCGGAAGCATGGGCGGGTCGGTGTGGTACGGCGGTCAGATCCGGGGGCTGGGCAGCGAGCAGCCCCCGGCGAGGAATGACTGGAACGCGGCCGCGTGGGTCGTCTGGAAGCTCTACGACGACTGGGAGCGGGGCGAGTACGCGCAGATCTGGACGGGTGAGCCATGGGGCCACCTGTGGATAGGCAGGCCGCGCCTCCGGGGAAGGTATCTTCCCATCGAAGCACTCTGGGATCCGATCACGAAGGTCCGGGGATGGGAACTCGGGTACAATCCTCCCGGGATTCGCGCGGACACGGAGAAGAACCGGGACCAGCTTGCCAGGGGGTCCGGCGCTCTCGGCTACGCATTCTTCATACACAGGACCGGATGCTATGCGTATCGAACGACCGGCAACACCGGACACGTACTCGGCGGGGGAGGAGCCGGCTACTGGCAGTGCGAGATGCCGTTCCGTCCGGCGACGAACAGCAAGGACCCCACGACGTCGCACAGGCCTTCCGTATGGCTCGCGGCGTGCATGGCGCCGAACGACAGGTTCGTCAACGGCTCTCCCCGCTATGCGCCCTCGCACTTCGGCTGTCGACGGACGGAGCCGGGGAATTTCCGCTTCAACGTGCTTCATCTCGACG